>CAJXOU010000036.1 GCA_913057645.1 uncultured Rhodobiaceae bacterium
GGTCGACGCCGGAAAGCCTCCCAAAGTCGCACTCATCGCCATTGCAAGACGTATCCTCGTCACCGCAAACGCTATCCTCAGAGACCGGACCGTCTTCCAGACCTGACACATCAACACAGTTGCCGGGGACAAGCCCCGGGATGACATTCCTTGATTGGCGAGGACGAGGACAAGTCACCCGGGCATAAGTTTTCTTCCCACCCTCCCCTCGGGGAGGGTCGAAATTCGCATGAGCGAATTTCGGGGCGGGGGGCGAGGAACGAACACCCCCGGGGATAACGCCCACTTGATCCGTACACGAACGAAATAGAACCTCCTTTGTAACGTTTCAGTGACAGTTCGATGACAGTCACCCCTCGCTTATCCCCGCTTCGCGCAAAACGCCTTGCCTGTCCGTCCTCTGGCGGCACTCCCGGAATGCTTCTAGAGTGCCGCGCGTTTGCCGCCGGAGGACTGTCACAAATGCCCGACGATAGAAGAGAATTCACGAGCGTCGACCATCTCATCATCGCGGTCCGCGACCTCGCCGAGGCCGAGCGGAACTACACCCGCATCCTCGGCCGCGCGCCCTCCTGGAAGGGCACCCATCCCGGCATGGGCACCGCTAACGTCCTCTACCGCCTCGCAAATACCTATGTCGAGCTCCTCGGCCCCGCGGGCGAGGGCGCGAACGCCGACGCGCTGACGAAGCACCTCGACGAGAAGGGCGAAGGCATTTTCGGCATCGCTTTGGGCACGGACGACGCGGAAGCCACCGTCGCCACCCTTCAGGCGAAAGGCATCGCCGCCGCCGCGCCGGTCGACGGTTCCGGTGTGGACACGCTTACGGGCGCGACGCGGCGCTGGCGCACCTTCGGCCTTCCGCGCGAGGCGACGCACGGCCTTTTTATCTTTGGTATTCAACACCTTGGCGAAGCCGACGCGCTCCCGCCCGCGCCGCTCTCAGACGGCATTTCGCAAGCAAACGCCGTCTCCGCCTGCGACCACATCGTCGTCATGACGCCCGACGCGGAAGCCTGCAAAACGCTCTTCGGGGACAAGTTCGGCATCCGCCTCGCCCTCGACCACTCGAAACCCGAATGGGGTGTGCGCCAGCTCTTCTTCCGCCTCGGCGGCGTCACCCTCGAAGTCGTGCAGCCGCTCGACGCAAAGCGCGCGCCGAAAGCCGAGCATTTCTGGGGACTTGCCTGGAAGGCGGACGATGTCGCCGCCACCGCCGCGCGCCTCGCCGCCGCCGGTCATGACGTCTCCGAAGCCAAGCCCGGCCGCAAGCAGGGCACCCTCGTCGCCACGATCAAGCCGCCGACGAACGGCATCCCGACCATCCTCGTCGGCCCCGCGAACTGAGGCTATGATGCGCGCGATTCGACTGTAAACGGGGAGTGCGATGAAGGCGCTGGAGTTGTTCGTCGAACGGGTGATCCTGGCAAGCCGCTGGATTCTCGTGGTTTTTTACCTCGGCCTCGCCGCCGCGCTCGCCGTCTATGCGGTCTCCTTCGGCGTCAAGTTCCTGAAGATCGCCAAGACCGCGCTCACCGCCTCCGAAGCGGAAATGATCCTCTCCATGCTCAGCCTGATCGATGCCGCCCTCGTCGCGAGCCTTGTCGTCATGGTCATGCTCGCAAGCTACGAGAACTTCGTCAGCCGCTTCGACGACGCGAAAACCGACCTCACATGGCTTGGCAAGCTCGATGCCGGAAGCCTGAAAATCAAGGTGGCATCGGCCATTGTGGCGATCTCCTCGATCCATTTGTTGCAGGTCTTCCTGAACGCCAATCAGTACGACAACCAGAAGATCCTCTGGCTGACGGTGATCCACATCGCGTTCGTCGTCTCGGCGCTGGTGCTCGGCATTCTCGAATGGATTCAGGCGCAGACCAAGAAGGTCGGCTAACCCCTTGGCGCGGCGGCGCGTTTCAGCCGGTCGTTGATCGCCTCGCCAAGCCCCTTATCGGGGATCGGCATGACCGCGATGCGGCGGCCCTCTGCCTTCGCGTCGAGCGCGCGCAGCATCGCAAACAGGTTCGCCGCCGCTTCCTTCACATCGCCGGAAGCCGAGAGATTCATCGAGGTTTCCGCGTCCGGCGCGTCCGGCCCGAAGGCGAGCAGCACCTCGCCCGCCGCAATCGTTTCCGCGTTGAGCCGCAGCGCCGACCCCGGCGCATAATGGCTTTCGAGCTGCCCCGGCGACGCGCGTCCTTCCTCGCCCGAACCGGCATCGGCATCGCCAAGCGCGTGGCCCAACACCTTCTCGATCTCGTCCCGCGCCACCGCACCGGGCCGCAGAAGTGTCGGTATTCCTTCAGGAAATCCGATCACGGTCGACTCGAGCCCGAGCGGGCAGGCGCCGCCGTCGAGCACATAGGCAAGCTGCGGCGCGGTGCCCAGCCCCTCCATCACATGCGCCGCCGTCGTCGGGCTGACGCGCCCCGAGGGGTTCGCGGACGGCGCGGCAATCGGCCGTTTCGCGGCCTCGAGCAGCGCCTTCGCCGTCTCATGCGCAGGCACGCGGATCGCCACCGTGTCGAGCCCCGCGCTCACCAGCAGCGACAGCGGCGTATCGGCCTTGCGCGGCAGCACCAGCGTGATGCCGCCCGGCCAGAATTTGCGTGCGAGCGCCGCCGCTTCCGCGTTGAAAACCACATGTTCTTCAGCAGCTTGGGTATCGCCCACATGCACGATCAGCGGGTTGAAACGCGGCCGCCCCTTCGCCTCGAAGATGCTCGCCACCGCCTCGTCGTTCGTCGCGTCGGCGCCGAGCCCGTAGACCGTCTCCGTCGGAAAGGCGACGAGCCGCCCCTCGCGGATCGCGGCGCCTGCCTTCTCCGTCGCTTCCGCCGTCGCGCTGAGGCATTCCGCCACGCAAACCACCCTTTCCACCGGTACACTTGGGGCCGAGAATACAGTAAAAGGCCGGAAACCCGCCTTTCCCTGCGTTTGAGGAGCCTTCATGACATATCGTCCGCCCGTTCGCGACATGGCTTTCACGCTGAACGAAGTCGCGGGCCTCTCGCAGCTCATGGGCACCGGCGCCTTCGAAGACCTCTCGCCCGATCTCGTGGAGTCGGTGATGGAGGAGGGCGCGAAGCTCGCCGCGGAAGTGCTCGCGCCGCTCAACCGCTCCGGCGATGCCGAGGGCGCGAAGTTCAGCAAGGACGGCGTTTCCGTGCCTGCAGGCTTCGCGGACGCCTACCGCAAATGGGTCGAAGGCGGCTGGGGCAGCCTCGCCGCGACGCCGGAATTCGGCGGGCAGGGTCTTCCTGTCGCGCTCTCCGTCGCCATGCAGGAAATGTGGAACGCCGCCTGCCTCTCCTTCGGCCTCTGCCCGATCCTGTCGCAAGGCGCCATCGAGGCGCTCACCGCGCACGGCACGGACGAACAGAAGAACCTCTATCTGCCGAAGCTCATCTCGGGCGAATGGACCGGCACCATGAACCTCACCGAGCCGCAGGCAGGCTCGGACCTCAACGCCTTGAAGGCAAAGGCCGTTCCACAGGGCGACGGCACCTACAAGATCACCGGCACCAAGATCTACATCACCTATGGCGACCACGACATGGCGGAAAACATCGCCCATCTCGTGCTCGCGCGCCTGCCCGATGCGCCCGCCGGCACCAAGGGGATATCTCTCTTCCTCGTCCCGAAGTTCCTCGTCAACGAAGACGGTTCGCTGGGCGAGCGCAACGACGCGCATTGCATCGGCCTTGAGGAAAAACTCGGCATTCACGGCAGCCCCACCTGCGTCATGGCTTACGGCGAGCAGGGCGGCGCCATCGGTACGCTGATCGGCGAGGAAAACCGCGGCCTTGCCTGCATGTTCACGATGATGAACAACGCCCGCCTTCTCGTCGGCACGCAAGGCGTCGCCATAGCCGAAGCCGCATATCAGCACGCATTGGCCTATGCGAAAGACCGCAAGCAGGGCCGTCCCCTCGGCTCCGATCTCGCACCCGGCGACATGGCGCCGATCATCGAACATCCCGACATCCGCCGCATGCTCCTCACCATGAAGGCGCTGACGGATGCGTCGCGCGCGATCTGCTACGCAACCGCCGTCGCCATCGACGGCGCGCATGCGGGCGAGACCGGGGATAAACGCCGCGAAGCGCAGGCCCGCGCCGATCTGCTGACGCCGATCGCGAAATCCTTCTCCACCGATATCGGCGTCGAAACCGCTTCCATCGGTGTGCAGATCCATGGCGGCATGGGCTTCATCGAGGAAACCGGCGCCGCCCAGTTCCTCCGCGACGCGCGCATCCTGCCGATCTACGAAGGCACCAACGGCATTCAGGCGATCGACCTCGTGAGCCGCAAGTTGCCCCTCGGCAATGGCGACGTCGCGCGCGGCTTCATCGCGGAAATGCGCGAAACCGCGAAGGAGGCGCGCTCCTCGAACGACAAGGTGCTGACCGGCATCGGCGCGGCGCTCGACGATGCGCTCGACACGCTCGACAAGGCGACGGACTACATGCTCGCGAACCTGAAATCCGCGCCGAACGACTGCCTCGCGGGCGCGTCCCCCTATCTCCGCCTCTTCGGCACGGCGGCCGGCGGCCACTATCTCGCAAGCGCCGCGCTCAACGGCGGGAACGCCGCGCGCCTCTCGCTCGCGCAGTTCTATGCGGCCAACATCCTCCCCGCCGTGCATGGCCTGCTCGGTCCCGCGACGGCGGGCGTGGAAAGCCTGCACGCTCCCGATTCCGCTGTCTTCGCGGACTGAGCGCGCCCGTTTCCGCAGCGTCGCGCTGGAAGGGTGAACGGCCCGTTTGACCTCGTCCGGCCGTGCGCCTATCACGGATGGGCACGCCGCATGGCTCCATGCGGCCCCCCGTTCGAGAGTTCAGATGTCCGATATTTCCCAGGCGACCATTGAAAGCGGCGATCTCCGCTACCCCTTCGACAGGGTGCCGGAGCCTGCGGAAATGATCGAAGCCGCGCCCGGCATCTGGTGGGTGCGCATGCCGCTTCCCTTCCAGCTCGACCACATCAACCTCTGGCTGATCGAGGACGGCGAGGGCTGGACGGTGGTGGACACCGGCGTTGCCTCCGACGAGGTGAAGTCGCTCTGGCGCGAAGTCTTCAAGACCGGCCTCGGCGGCAAACCCGTGACGGGCCTCGTCGTCACCCATCTCCACCCCGATCACGTCGGTCTTGCGGGCTGGTTCAGCCGCAAATGGGGCATCGACCTCCACATGTCCCGCACCGACTTCCTGATGTGCAAGACGCTCGTGCTCGACACCGGCCGCGACGCGCCGCAGGAAGCGCTCGACTTCTATCGCGCCGCCGGTTTCAGCGAGCGCGGCGTCGAAAGCTATCGCCAGCGTTTCGGCGGCTTCGGCAAGGGCGTGTCGCGCCTGCCGGACATCTTCCGCCGCCTGCGTGAGGGCGACGAACTCGAGATCGGCGGCCGCACATGGCGCGTCGTCGTCGGCTCCGGCCACGCGCCGGAACATGTCTGCCTCTATTGCGAGGAAGCGAAAATCCTCATCTCCGGCGATCAGGTCCTGCCGAGGATATCTTCCAATGTCAGCGTCCATCCGACCGAAGCCTACGAGAACCCGCTCGAAGACTGGATCGAGAGCTGCAAGCGCCTCCGCGCCAACCTGCCGAACGATGTGCTCGTGCTGCCCGCGCATAACGAACCCTTCTACGGCCTGCATGAACGCCTGACGCAGTTGATCGACGGCCACGAGGACGGTCTCGCAAAGCTCCTCGCCATGCTTGAGGAGCCGAAGCGCGCCATCGACGTTTTCCCCGCCCTCTTCAAGCGCAAGATCGGTCCGGAAGTCTTCTTCATGGCGACGGGCGAAAGCCTCGCCCACCTGAATTGCCTGCTCGGCCGCGGCCTTGCGACGGTGAGCCGCGACGAGAAGGGCGTGAACTGGTACAGCCGCGCCTGATCCGAGGGCGACGGCGATCCGTGCAGACCGGAGAGGTCTCGATGCAGGCCGCCTACAGCTATCGGCAGGATTCCGCCGTTCCCGAGTTTCCGGACGATCGCCCCATCATCATTTTCGACGGTCATTGCGCGCTCTGCTCCGGCTGGGCGCGCTTCGTGCTGCGGCACGATCCGGAAGGCCGCTACAGGCTGCTCCCGGCACAATCCCCGCTCGGCCATGCGCTCTATGTGCATTACGGCCTCGACCCCGAGGATTATCAGACGAACATCCTGATCGAGGAGGGCAGGGCGTGGTTCAAGTCGGAAGGATCGATCCGCATGGCCGAGGGGCTCGGCTTTCCCTGGTCTCTGGCTGCGTCCTTTCGTCTTCTCCCCTTGCCGGCAAGGGACCGGCTCTATGAATGGGTCGCCCGCAACCGCCTGCGCTTTTTCGGAAGGCGGGAGATCTGCTACCGCGGCGAAAGCGGCTACGAGGACAGGTTTCTTGCCTAGGAGCGCTGGCACGGCATGACGGAAGCTCGCAGGAAGGTTCTCGTCGTCGGCGGCTACGGCACGTTTGGCGGCCGTCTCGTGAAGCTCCTGCTCGACGAACCCCGCCTGACCCTTGTCGTTGCCGGCCGCTCGCAGGAAAGCGCCTCCCGCTTCTGCCGTGAGGTCGGGCGCGCGGCGGCCCAACTTGTCCCCGCCCGGTTCGACAGGGAAGGCGATCTCGACGCCCAGCTCGCGCGTATCGTTCCCGATATCGTGGTCGATGCAACCGGTCCCTATCAGGCCTATGGCGATGCTCCTTACCGCCTTGTCGAAGCGGCAATCCGGTACGGCGCCCATTATCTCGATCTGGCCGACGGATCGGATTTCGTTCGCGGAATAAGCGCTTTTGACAGCGCTGCGAAGGCGCGCGGTGTCTTCGTCTTGTCGGGCGTCAGCAGCTTTCCGGTTCTCACGGCAGCCGTCTTGCGCGAGATCGCACGCGACATGCCGCGCATCGACGAGGTGACGGCGGGCATTGCACCCTCGCCCTATGCCGGTGTCGGGCTCAATGTGATCCGCGCCATCGCGGGCTATGCGGGCCGGAAGACGAAACTGAAGCGGAATGGCCGGTGGACGGAAGGTTATGCCCTCACCGAGACGATGCGCTACACCGTGTCTCCGCCGGGACGCTTGCCATTGCACAGCACGCATTTCTCGCTGGTCGACGTGCCCGATCTGCAGCTGGTTCCGGACCTCATGCCGGATATTCGCACGCTCTGGGTTGGCGCAGGCCCCGTGCCGGAAATTCTGCATCGCATGCTGAACCTGCTCGCCTGGCTTGTGCGCTGGCGCGTCGTTCCGTCGCTCTCTCCCTTCGCAGGACTTTTCTACCGTGCGATCAATATCCTGCGCTGGGGCGAACATCGCGGCGGCATGTTCGTCTGCGCGCGCGGACGCAACGCGCTCGGGCAGCCGGCGGAGCATTCATGGCACATGCTTGCCGAGGCGGATGACGGGCCCTTCATCCCCTCGATGGCGATAGAGGGGATAATTCGCAAGCTGCTGGACGGCGACATGCCGCCGCCAGGTGCGCGCCCCGCGACCGATGCGCTATCGCTTGCGGATTACGAAAACCTGTTCGCATCGCGCGACATCCGCTTCGGGTGGCGCCGTTCCAGCTCCGGCGACAGGGAAATGCCGCTCTACCGGCGGGTGCTCGGCGACGCATGGGAAGAGCTGCCTGAAACCGTTCGCGCAATGCACGGAAGCCGGAGATCGCATCGTGCTGAAGGGGTCGCCGGCGTGGAGCGGGGCCGGGGATATCTGAGCCGTCTCGCGGGCAATCTCTTCCGGTTTCCGGATGAAGCGGAGAATGTTCCCGTCTCCGTCGCTTTCGATGTCGGTCCGGACCGGGAAATCTGGCGCCGGACTTTCGGCGGGCAGTCCTTCTCAAGCACGCAGCATGCGGGCCGCGGCCGTTCGCAATGGCTGCTCTGCGAGACATTCGGCCTTCTGACATTCGGTCTCGCCCTCATCGTGCGGGACGGGCGTCTCCATCTCGTTGTCAGGAGGTGGAGCGTCGCGGGACTGCCTCTGCCGCTCTTTCTGGCGCCCGTCAGCCGGTCCCATGAGGCCTCCGAGGGCGGCAGGTTCCATTTTAACGTCGAGATTTCTCACCGGCTCACCGGCCTGATCGTCCGGTATCGCGGCTGGCTGGAGCCGAAACCGTGACCGGGTTCCCTTGCGCGGCCTCGCCCTGATCGCCTATGACCTGTCCATGACCACGCTTCTCGTCACCCATTCCGCCTGTCTCGAACATGAAACCCCGCCGGGCCATCCCGAATGCGTGGCGCGGCTGCGCGCCGTTCTGGGCGCTCTGGAAACCGAAGAATTTGCGCTTCTGCACCGCGCCGAGGCGCCGCGCGCCACGCGCGAGCAGATCGCGCGCGTTCATCCCGAAAGCCATATCGAGTTCATCGAGGGCTCCGCTCCCGAAACGGGCTTCCGCCGCATCGATGCCGATACCGCCATGTCGCCGGGCTCGCTCGAAGCGGCCTATCGCGCGGCGGGCGCCGTCGTTCATGCCGTGGACGAGGTGATGACGGGGAACGTGCGCAACGGATTCTGCGCCGTCCGCCCGCCGGGTCATCACGCCGAGCCGCAGACGGCCATGGGTTTCTGCCTCTTCAACAACATCGCCATCGGCGCGCTGCATGCGCGCGCCGTTCACGGCTGCGAGCGTGTCGCGGTAATCGATTTCGACGTGCATCACGGCAATGGCACGCAGGCCGCCTTCGAGACCGACCCGTCATGTCTCTACATTTCGACGCATCAGTGGCCGCTCTATCCGGGCACGGGGCGCGCGAGCGAACATGGTCTCGGCAACATCTACAATCGCTGCCTGCCGCCGGGCGCCGGATCGACCGCTTTCCGCTCGGCCGTTTCCGATGCGGTTATCCCCGCCATCGAGCAATTTCGCCCCGATTTCATCTTCATTTCGGCGGGTTTCGATGCGCATATCAGGGACCCGCTGGCGAATCTCTGCCTCACGGAAGAGGACTACGGCTGGGTGACCGCCGAACTGATGCAGGTCGCGGACCGGCATTGCGGCGGTCGCGTTGTCTCCGCTCTCGAGGGGGGATATGACTTGGAGGCGCTGGCGGCGAGCGCGAGGGCGCATGTGAAGGCGCTCATGCTGGCCGCCTGACCGCCGCCATACCGCGACAGGGAGAGGATCATGTCCGCCGCCAAAGCCGACGCACACAAGGATATCGAGAAACTGAGCTTCGAGGATGCGCTGGCGCAACTCGAAAAGATCGTCGGCCAGCTCGAATCCGGCGAAGCGCCGCTCGAGAAATCCATCGAACTCTATGAGCGCGGCACGGCCCTGAAGGCGCATTGCGAGGCCCGCCTCAAGGCGGCGGAAGCCAAGGTCGAGAAGATCTCGCTTTCGGCGTCCGGCGAGCCTTCAGGCAGCGAACCCCTCGACGTCGGCTGACGCATGGCATCGTCCCCCGCAAAGGCAGGAGCTTTCGAGACCGCGCTCTCGGCATGCGCCGCCGATGTGAAGGAGATGCTCGAGCGCCTGTTGCCCCGGCCCGACGGCCCGGAAGGCCGCATCGCGGAGGCGATGCGCTATGCGGCGCTGGGCGGCGGCAAGCGCTTCCGGCCCTTCCTCGTCTGCCAGAGCGCCTCGCTTTTCGGTGTCTCGAAGGACGCCGCCCTTCGCGTCGCCGCCGCTGCCGAATGCGTGCATATCTATTCCCTCGTTCATGACGATCTGCCCTGCATGGACGACGACGACATGCGCCACGGCGTGCCCTCCGTTCACCGCGAATACGACGAGGCGACGGCCATCCTCGCGGGCGATGCCCTGCTGACGCTCGCCTTCGAGATCATCGGCGATCCCGAAACGCATGAACGCGCCCGGGTCCGGATCGAACTTGTCCGCCGTCTCGCCGCGGCTGCCGGCGCGCATGGCATGGTCGGCGGCCAGATGATCGATCTCTCCAGCGAGGGCAAGACGCTCGACATGGTTGGCGTCACCCGTTTGCAGCAGCTGAAGACCGGCGCGCTGATCGCCTTTTCCTGCGAAGCGGGGGCCGTGCTCGGCCGTGCCTCGCCGGATGCCATTCACGCGCTTCATGCCTTTGCGCACGATCTCGGCCTCGCTTACCAGATCGCCGACGATCTTCTCGACGCCGAGGGCGATACCGGCACGATTGGCAAGACGGCCGGCAAGGACGCGGCGGCGGGCAAGGCGACGTTTGTCTCGATTCTGGGCGTCGAGCGCGCCCGCGATCAGGCCCGCATGCTGGCCGATCAGGCCATCCAACATCTTGATTTGTTTGATGAAAGAGCCGATCTTTTGCGTGAGGCGCCGCGTTTCGTTATAACCCGGCGCAACTAGGAGCCGCATGGGCCGTTTTGGCACTTTCCGGCGTTCCTTCGAAGGGCGTTCCGCCCCTATCTGGCCGGCACAGGCCGAGGTGAGTGTTGAGCAGCAATCTCCTGACCCCCTTGCTTGACCGGGTGCGGACCCCGGCGGATCTCCGCGCGTTTCCCGAGAGCGATCTGAAGCAGGTCGCCGACGAGTTGCGCGCTGAAATGATCGATGCCGTTTCGCAGACGGGCGGCCATCTCGGCGCCGGGCTCGGCGTCGTCGAACTCACCGTCGCGCTCCACTACGTCTTCAACACGCCGGAAGACCGGATCATCTGGGATGTCGGTCATCAGGCCTATCCCCACAAGATCCTGACCGGCCGCCGCGACCGCATCCGCACGCTCCGTCAGGGCGGCGGGCTTTCGGGCTTCACGAAGCGCGCCGAGAGCGAATACGACCCCTTCGGCGCGGCCCATTCCTCGACCTCGATTTCCTCCGGCCTCGGCATGGCCGTCGCCCGCGATCTCAAGGGCGGGGATAACAACGTCGTCGCGGTGATCGGCGACGGTGCCATGTCCGCCGGCATGGCCTATGAGGCGATGAACAACGCGGGCTCGATGGACAGCCGCCTCATCATCATCCTGAACGACAATGACATGTCGATTGCGCCGCCGGTCGGCGCGATGAGCGCCTATCTCGCGCGCCTGCTCTCCGGCGGCACCTATCGCTCCATGCGCCATCTCGGCAAGCAGCTCGCGAGGCTGCTGCCGAAACGGCTGGAAGAGAGCGCGCGCCGCGCCGAGGAATATGCGCGCGGCATGGCGATGGGCGGTACGCTGTTCGAGGAGCTGGGCTGCTATTATGTCGGTCCCATCGATGGGCATAACCTCGACCATCTTTTGCCCGTCCTGAAAAATGTCCGCGATGCGGGCGAGGGCCCGATCCTCGTTCACATCGTGACGCAGAAGGGCAAGGGCTACGCGCCCGCCGAAGCCTCCGCCGACAAGTATCACGGCGTCTCGAAATTCGATGTCGTCACCGGCACGCAGGCGAAAGCCAAGGCCAATGCGCCGAGCTACACAAAGGTTTTTGCCGAAAGCCTCATCGCTCACGCGGAGCAGGACGACAGGATCGTTGCCATCACCGCCGCCATGCCCTCCGGCACCGGGCTCGACCTTTTTGGCGAAAAGTTTCCCGCGCGCACCTTCGATGTCGGCATTGCCGAACAGCACGGCGTCACCTTCGCCGCCGGGCTCGCTTCAGAGGGCTACAAGCCTTTCGCCGCGATCTATTCGACCTTCCTGCAGCGCGCCTACGATCAGGTGGTACACGACGTTGCGATCCAGCGCCTGCCGGTCCGTTTTGCCATCGACCGCGCGGGCCTCGTCGGCGCCGACGGCCCGACCCATGCGGGCGCCTTCGACGTCACCTATCTCGCCTGCCTGCCGGGCTTCGTCGTCATGGCGGCGGCGGACGAGGCGGAACTGAAACACATGGTGGCGACGGCGGTCACCATCGACGACCGGCCATCCTCGCTGCGTTATCCCCGGGGTGAGGGCGTCGGCCTGGAAATGCCCGCCATCGGCACGCCGCTCGAAATCGGCAAGGGCCGCATCATGCGAGAGGGCTCGAAGGTCGCGATCCTGTCGCTTGGCACGCGCCTCGCCGAAGCGTTGAAAGCCGCCGATCAGCTCGGCGCACTGGGCTTTTCGGCTACGGTGGCGGACGCGCGCTTCGCAAAACCGCTGGATGAAGAACTCATCGCGCGCCTTGCCCGCGAGCATGAGGTGTTCATCACGGTCGAGGAAGGCTCCGTCGGCGGCTTCGGCAGCCATGTGCTCGATTTCCTCGCCCGCTCCGGCGCGCTCGACAAGGGCCTCAAGGTGCGGCCCATGGCGCTGCCCGACATCTTCATCGATCAGGACAAGCCCGAGAAGATGTACGACACCGCCCGTCTCAATGCAGCCCAGATCGTCGAAACCGCGCTCATGGCGCTGGGGAACGAACGGGACATCGCGGAACTGCGGCAGCTCGCCCCGCAGCCGAAACTCGTCTGAGAACGCTCATGGCCGAAAGCAGGCGCCGCCTCGACCTTGCGCTGGTCGAACGCGGCCTCGTTGCAACGCGCGCCCGCGCGCAGGGCGCGATCCGCGCGGGCCATGTCCTTGTCGGAGGCCGGGTCGCGACGAAACCGGCTGATCCGGTCGGCGAGGGCGACGAGATCGAACTTCTCGCGCTCGAACATCCCTACGTTTCCCGCGGCGCACTGAAACTTGTCCACGCCCTCGATTTCTTCGCGCTCGATCCGGCGGGCGGCGTCTGCCTCGATCTCGGCGCCTCGACCGGCGGTTTCACGGAAGTATTGCTGGAGCGCGGCGCTGCCTCCGTCATCGCTATCGATGGTGGTCATGGCCAGCTTGCGAAAGAAATTGCAGCCGATGAACGCGTGCGCTCCGTCGAAGGCCTGAACGCGAAGGACATCACGCGCGAACTTGTCCCCGAGCGCATTTCCTTCCTCGTCGCCGACCTGAGTTTCATCGGCCTGCGGAAAGCCTTGCCTCCCGCGCTCGCGCTGACTGAACCGGGGGCCACGCTGATTGCGCTCATCAAACCGCAATTCGAAGCGGGGCCTGAAAATGTCGGAAAGGGCGGTATCGTGCGCGATCCCGCGCTGCATGAACGCATATGCGGGGATATCTCGGCCTGGTTCGGCGATGACATGGGCTGGCGTGTTCTCGGCCTCACCGAAAGCCCCATCGAAGGCGGCAACGGCAACACCGAATTCCTGATCGCGGCGCGCCATGACCGCTGAGATCGAAGCCGATATCGCCTCACTCGGCGCGCAGGCGGACGGCGTCGCCGAAACGCCGAAGGGGCCGCTCTATGTGCCTTACGTTCTGCCGGGCGAGCGCGTTCTCGTCGCGCCGGAAGGAGAAGGCCGTGCCGGTCTCCTGAAAATCGTCGCGCCCTCTCCGCAGCGCGTGGCCGCGCCTTGCCGCCATTTCACGAGATGCGGCGGCTGCGCCATCCAGCACGCCGCGCCGGATTTCTACGCGGCATGGAAACGCGATCTCGTTGCGGCGGCCCTCAATTCGCGCGGCATCGACACCGAAATCGCACCGCTGGTGCCGACGCAGGCCCGAAGCCGCCGCCGCGCTACCTTCGCCGTCACGCGCACCAGGAAAAGCGCGATGGTCGGCTACTACGCGCGCGGCAGCCACGAGATCGTGCCGGTTTCCGAGTGCCCTCTGGTTGTCCCCGAAATCGAAAAGGCAATCCCGGCGCTCGCCGAAATCGTCGCGCCCGGTCTTTCCCGCAGTGCCCGCGCCTCGGTTCTCGTGACCGCGACGCTGAACGGTCTTGATCTCGCGGTCACCGGCGGCAAGCCTCTCGACGGTCCCTTGCGAGCCGAACTGGGCAGTCATGCCAAGACGGCGGATATTGCGCGGCTTTCCTGGGACGGGGAAATCGTCGCGGAACGGCGTTCGCCGGAGATTGAGCTGTCGGGCCTGCGCGTCGCCTTGCCGGTCGGGGGATTTCTCCAGCCGACGCTGGAAGGAGAGGCGGCGCTGATCCGCCTCGTTCGTGAAAGTGTAGGGAAAGCGCGCCGCGTCGCCGATCTCTTTGCGGGCTGCGGAACATTCACGGCCGCGCTTTCGGGCGCGTCGGCCGTTCATGCCGTCGAGAGCGAAAAGAAAGCACTCGCAGCCCTTGAACGCGCCGTGCGGGAACAGGGGCCTTCACTGGGTTTGAAGCCGGTAACGGCCGAAACGCGCGACCTCGCGCGCCGTCCGCTTCTCGCAAGCGAACTCGACAGGTTCGACGCCGTCGTCATCGACCCGCCGCGCGCGGGCGCTTCCGCTCAGACGGAGGAAATCGCGAAATCGAAAGTGCCGGTTGTGGTTTCCGTTTCCTGCAATCCCGCCACCTTTGCGCGCGACGCACGCATGCTTCTCGATGGGGGATATCGCCTCGATGGCGTGACGCCGGTCGACCAGTTCCTGTGGTCGCCGCATCTCGAAGTGGTGGGGATATTCAGGCGAGGCTGAAGCGGTCAGATGGGCCGATGAAGGTGCTGCCGCACGGCCGCTTCCACCGCTTCGGGCTTTGCATCGAGTGTCGAGAGTTTCACCGCGATTTCCTGCGGTGAGAGCTTCGTCCAGCAGCGATACATGTAGCGCCGGACGATGCCGGTTACGGGTGCGTTCTCGACGGCTGTTTCGAGCGGCCGCCGCAGCGAAATCCGCAATTCCGCGTTGCGGATCATGCGCACGTAGCGATTGACGATCTGCACGTCGGAAATGGCATTCCAGGGCAGAAGTCCGAGCCGGTCGAGATATATTCCCGCAGGCGTCACGCTGAGTGCCTTGCGCTCGCGCGTCACATAAGGCCAGTGGTACATCGCGACGGCGAGCGCGGCGAGTGCCGCAAGGATGGCAAGGACAGGCGCGCGCGGCACGCCAAAGAGGACAAGCGCGCCTGCCGCCAGCACGCCGCTATAGACGATGCTCTCGCCCTTCTCCTTGGAATACTGCGCCGTCAGGAAGTCCGGGCCTGCCGCCTGGCCCGGCGTCGCGTCAGTCATTGCCGCGCTCCCCCACTTGTCCCCGGTTTCGCAGCAGGTGGTCCGCAAGCACGCAGGCCATCATCGCCTCGCCCACCGGCACGGCGCGAATGCCGACGCAGGGATCGTGGCGGCCCTTGGTCGCGATTTCCGTGTTCTCACCGCTTTTCGTCACGGTCTTGCGCGGCGAGAGGATCGACGAGGTCGGTTTCACCGCGAAGCGAACGACGACGTCCTGACCTGTGGATATCCCACCGAGAACGCCGCCCGCATGGTTGGACGTGAAGGCAAGCCCCTGGTTGGTGGACTGCATCTCGTCGGCATTTTCCTCGCCCGACAGCGCGGCGGTCGCGAAGCCGTCGCCGATTTCGACGCCCTTCACCGCATTGATGCTCATCATGGCGGCGGCGAGTTCGGCATCGAGCTTGCCGTAGACCGGTGCGCCGAGACCGACGGGCACGCCGGAGGCGACGACCTCGATCACCGCGCCGCAGGAAGATCCGTTCTTCCTGACGGCGTCGAGATAGGTTTCCCACTCCTGCGCGGCTTTCGCATCGGGGCACCAGAACGGATTGTTGTCCGTCTCGTCCCAATCCCAGTTCGCGCGGTCGATCTTGTGCGGGCCCACCTGCACGAGTGCGCCACGGACGGAAATGCCGTCGCCCAGCACCGCGCGCGCAACCGCCCCGGCGGCGACGCGTGCCGCCGTTTCGCGCGCCGAGGAGCGCCCGCCGCCGCGATGGTCACGAATGCCGTATTTCGAGAGATAGGTGAAATCCGCGTGGCCGGGCCTGAACTTCTCGACGATATCCCCATAGTCCTTCGAACGCTGATCGACATTCTCGATCATCAGCGAGATCGGCGTGCCGGTCGTCATCTCGACGCCGTCCTCGACGAAGGTGCCCGACAGGATTTTCACGGCATCCGGTTCACGGCGCTGCGTCGTGAAACGGGATTGTCCGGGCCGCCGCCTGTCGAGCCAGTGCTGGATATCCCCGGCCTTCAGGGGAAGGCGGGGGGGCGTGCCGTCGACGACGCAGCCGAGCGCCGGCCCGTGGCTTTCGCCCCAGGTTGTCACACGAAACAGATGGCCGAACGTATTGTGCGACATGGCTCAAGAAATCGGTCCCGAAAGACCTGCCTTACGTGGTGAACCGGCAACCCAGCATACGGGCCGCGTCTGAAAGGGGAACACTACAGGAGATCGTCAGACGATGCTCATGTCGGGCGCGTCTTCCGCCTTCATGCCCACGACATGGTAGCCGGCGTCGACGTGGTGGACTTCGCCGGTGACGCCCGAACCGAGATCGGAGAGAAGATAGAGGGCCGTATTGCCCACTTCGTCGATGGTCACGGTCCGCTTCAGCGGCGAATTGAGCTCGTTCCACTTCAGGATGTAACGGAAGTCGCCGATACCCGAGGCGGCAAGCGTCTTGATCGGTCCGGCCGACACGGCGTTGACGCGGATATTGTTGCGGCCGAGGTCGACGGCGAGATAGCGCACGCTCGCTTCGAGCGCGGCCTTCGCAACGCCCATGACGTTGTAGTGGGGGATAACCTTCTCCGAGCCGTAATAGGTCAGCGTCACGATGGAGCCGCCATCGGTCATCAGCTTCTCGGCGCGCTGACTGAGCGCGGCGAACGAGTAGCAGGAGATTGCCATGGTGGCCGTGAAATTCTCCAGCGACGTGTCGACATAACGCCCGTCGAGTTCATCCTTGTTCGAATAGGCGATGGCATGGACGAAGAAATCGATCTTTCCCCATTCCTTTTCCAGATGGGAAAACACCGCGTCCATGCTTGCGGCATCGGTGACGTCGCAAGGCAGGACGAGGGTGGAGCCGACGGATTCGGCGAGCGGGAAGATGCGCTTCTGGAGCGCCTCGCCCTGATAGGTGAAGGCGATTTCGGCGCCCTGTTCGGCGCAGGCCTTGGCGATGCCCCAGGCGATCGAGCGGTTGTTCGCGACGCCCATGATGAGCCCGCGCTTGCCCTTCATCAGGCTGCCCTTCAGAGCAGGGCTCGTGCTGGTGATGGCTTCGCTCATCGCTTCCCCGTCAAATTGGTCTTGGCCGAAAATCGAGCCGCATCCTACACAAAAGCCCTATTCGGTCTAACAAAAAAGCCCCAATTTTCAGAGGGTTGGGTTCACTTTTCCTGACAGAATGCGACGGTTCAGGAAGCCGAGAATCCCTTCCGCGGATTGTGTTTGAGGCCACCGGCCCATCCCGCAGCGAAATCCCGCAAGGCGCTATCGGATTCCTCGGGCAGCGTCAGCGAGAGGGTCACATACTGATCCCCCGTCGTGCCGGCCGCTTCATTGCGCAGGCCGCGCCCCTTGAGGCGTAGCCGGGTCCCCGTATTGGAGCCGGACGGAATCGAGAGGGAAACCGGTCCCGAAACGGTCGGCACCTCGACCTTCGCCCCGAGTACCGCTTCGGGAAGCGTCACCGGGAGAACGAGGTGAATGTCCTGTCCCTTCCGCTCGAAGAAGGGATGCGGCTCGACTTCGACCGAAACGAGGGCATCCCCGGGTTCCGCGCCGCCGTGCCCTTCACCGCCCTGACCCTTGAGCCTGATCTGCCTGCCGGTTTCGATGCCGGCGGGAATGACGACGTCGAAGGCCTTTCCTTCCGTGAGGCGCACACGCTTCGTGTCGCCGTTCGCGGCCTCGAGGAACGTCACGGTGAGCCGGTAGGTGCGGTCTTCGCCGCGCGCGCGAAAGACGCGCTTTCCCGCACTGCGAATGCCCTCGAAGAGTTCGGAAAAGAGGTCGTCGGACTGCGGGTCGCGCGACGCGTTGCCGGTCGCCCCCGTTTCCTCGAAGGCGCGCCGCCGTCGGGCGGCCGCGGCGGCGAGCCGTTCCGCTTCGAAGCGCCGGCGGCCTGCTTCGTCCTTGAGCTGGTTGTAGGCGGCGGTCACTTCCTGGAAGCGGGCATGATGAGCCGCGGAATCGCGCTGGGCGTCCGGATGAAGCTGTTTGGCGAGTTTCCGGTAGGCCGCCTTGACCTCGGCATTGCCCGCGCCCGGATCGAGTCCGAGAATTTCGTATGGGTCTCGCACGAGGACGGCGCTCCTGAAGAACCGAAAGACGGCAGTCTAGGCTGTCCCGCATACGAATTGGTTAAGGCGCGGGGCCTTCCATCTCGTCGAATTCGGGGGGCGGCGGAGGCGGTGCGGTCGCGGAAAGCGCCGCATCCTCCTCGTTCGGGGGCGGCGGGCCCGGCAGGCTCGGCACGAGCTGCGTTAACCTCTCGAGTGCCGTTTCATGGCCGACGCGGGCGGCGAGCGCATACCAGGCAAGGGCGCGGGCGGGGTCGCGCTCGACGCCGAGCCCCTTTTCATACATCACGCCGAGATTGTAGCGCGCAGCCGGAACGCCTGCGACGGCGGCGGCGTGAAACCAGAACGAGGCCGTCTTGTAGTCCTGCGGCGTGCCTTCGCCGTTCAGATGCATGAAGGCGGCATTGACCTGCGCCGAGACGAGGCCCGCGCGGCCCGCGCGCTCGAAGAAATAAAGCGCGCGCTCGGAATCCCTTTCGACGCCTTTGCCATCCTTCAGCAACAGCGCGACGTTCCGCATGGCCGCGAGATCGTCGGTTTGTGCGAGGGGGAGCCAGAACTCGAAGGCGCGGGCGTAGTCGCCCTGATCGTAGGAAATCAGGCCCTTGTTGAACTGAACGGCCTGCTGCTCTTCGGTTGGGCCGATTTGCTCGATTTGTTCCTGGACGACAGCGCCCGGTTCAGCGCGCAGCGGCGCCGGAAACGGCGCGGCGGCGACAGCGCAGAAGAGCGCGGCAAAAAAGAGGACGGGCCGATATGAACGCATTAAATTGTCGGCCCGCCCCCGGTTTTTCGATCAGTTCTGGATTTGCCACGAACCGTCGGCCTGACGGCATGCCGTACCGTGCGCCTGTTCGCTCCGTCCGTCGATATAAACAGTCTGCGTGTATTCGCGGCAATTGTAACCGCCCTGCTGATAGGCGGCCTGCGGCGTCACCGTACCGTAATGACCGGTATCGGGATTCTGCCAGCGGGACGTCTGACCGGAGGGGTTGTGCTCCAGCGCGTTGTAGGTCGTCTGCCCCATCGCCTGACGATCCGCGCGGTCGAGCGACTTGCCGATTTCACCGCCGAGAAAGGCGCCGAGAAGGACGCCGGCACCCGTCGCCCAGAGCTGGCCGCTGCCGCTGCCGATCTGCGAGCCCGCAAGACCGCCCGCGACGGCGCCGCCCACGGTGCCGACGGTCTGTTTGTCGATGCCGCCGCCACCGCCATACATGCTCTGGTCGCATGCGGCGAGCGACAGAAGCGCAGTCGCGCCGATGGCTATTCCCTTAACGAATTTCATTCTGGTCAATCCTGTGCTTTGGTCGCCCCCAAGCGATGAAGACTCACCTATATAAGAAGCCGAATGTGGCAAGATTGGAGCGGGAAACATCGCCCGGAGCCGCAGAGATCCGGGCTTTCTAAACGTTCCCGAGACTGGAATGAGCGTATGAGCGAGACCACCGACGCCGACGACGACAAGGCGCTTTTCGCGCGCGAGGACCCCTTTGCGCTCTTCGATGAGTGGATGGAACGCGCGCGCGCGAGCGAACCGGAGGACGCGAACGCGATGGCGCTCGCGACCGCGGATGGCGACGGCTTTCCCGATGTGCGGATGGTCCTGCTGAAGGGGGCGGACGCGCGCGGCTTCGTTTTCTACACCAACCTCGAAAGCGCCAAGGGACTGGAATTAAAGGAGAATCCGCAGGCCGCGCTGTGCTTCCACTGGAAGAGCCTGCGCCGTCAGATCCGCGTGCGCGGTGCCGTGACGCCCGTGAGCGAAGAGGAGGCGGACGCCTATTTTGCGAGCCGTGCGAAGGACAGCCAGATCGGCGCGTGGGCCTCGAAGCAGTCGCGGCCGCTCGAAGGACGTTTCGAACTGGAACGGCAAGTCGCTGTTTTTGCTGCCAAATTCGGTTTCGGCAAGGTGCCCCGGCCGTCCCACTGGTCCGGCTACCGCGTGACACCGTCGCGTATCGAATTCTGGCGCGACCGGCCCTTCAGATTGCACGACCGCCTTGTTTTCAAAAGGGAATCCGCTTCCGCGCCGTGGCGCACCGAACGGCTCTACCCCTGACTGTCACTGAACTGTCATCGAAACGTCACAAACCGTGACGGAGCCGGAACACGGATGAGCCACGGATGAGCGAAGACACGGCATCAAAAAAAGATACTCCCGGTTTTGCACCCGAGAACATCGCCCCGGAATACGAACGGCTGATGCGCCGCGCGACGCTGGCGGCGGTCGCGGTCGCCGTCGTGCTGATCGCGACCAAGGGGACGGTCTTCTGGTTCACCGGCTCGGTCGCGATGCTCGGCACGCTGACCGACTCGCTGCTCGACGGCGCGGCCTCGCTTCTGAACCTCTTCGCGGTGCGCGCCTCGCTGGTGCCGCCGGACGAGGAACACCGCTTCGGCCACGGCAAGGCGGAGGCGCTGGCGGGGCTCGGCCAGTCGATCTTCATTTTCGCATCCGCCGGCTACATCACCTTCGAGGCGGTGACGCGGCTGATCGATCCACGGCCGGTCGAGAACTCGGCGGCGGGCATCGCCGTCGTCGTCTTCGCGATCGTGCTGACGCTCGCCCTCGTCGCCTATCAGCGCCACGTGGTGAGCCGGACGCGCTCGGTCGCCATCGAAGCGGACTCGATCCACTACCGCGGCGACCTTCTGATGAACCTCTCCGTCATCGCGGCGCTGATCCTGTCCGGCTGGCTCGGTTTCCATTGGGCGGACCCGCTTTTCGGTCTCGTGATCGCCGGCCTGATCGCCTGGAGCGCCTCGAAGATCGTGATGAACGCGTTCAACCAGTTGATGGACCGCGAGTTTTCGGAGGAGGAACGCGAGCGCATCAAGGAGATCGCGCGGCGGCACCCGGAAGTCGTGAACCTGCACGAACTGAAGACGCGCACATCGGGCATCTACACCTTCATCCAGTTCCACCTCGAAATGGACGGCGCGATCACGCTGACGGAAGCGCACACGATTGCCGAAGAGGTGGAGCGGGAAGTGATGGAAGCCTTCCCCGGATCGGAAGTGCTGATCCATCAGGACCCGGCGGGGAGCGAAAAGATCACCCGGTTCCAGCGCGCGTGACACGAGAGAGCAAGTGACCGCAACACCCGATACGGAAGAGCTCGTCGCGTTTCTCGAAACGCCGGACACCTACGGGCTTCCTTCCGGCGAGGACGTGACGCGCATCGAGACGCATGCCTCGCATGTGTTCCTGGCAGGCGAGCGCGCCTACAAGATGAAGAAGCCGGTGAGGTTCACCTTTCTCGACTTCTCGACGCTGGAAAAGCGGAAGGCCGCCTGCGCGCACGAGGTGGAGCTCAACCGCCGCACCGCGCCTGAAATCTATCTCGGGCTTGTACCCGTCACGCGGGACGGCGATGCGCTGGCGCTCGGCGGCGGCGGCGAGGCGGTGGAATGGCTCGTCGAGATGAGACGCTTCGGCAGTGACGGGCTGCTGGCGACGCTGGCCGACAAGGGCGACCTGAAACTGCCGCTCATCGAGCAACTTGCGGCGGATGTCGCCGCCTTCCACGCCAGGGCGGAAGTGAGGCCGGGCTTCGGCGGGGCGGAGAGTTTTCTCAAGATCGTCGAAGGCAGCGAAGAGGACATGAAGCCCTCGCTCGGCAAGGTTCTCGATGCGGAGAAGGCGCGCGGGGTAACGGCGAGAAGCCGGGAGCTCATCGCGACCCACAGGGACCTTTTCGAGCGGCGGCGCGACGAGGGACAGGTGCGGCACTGCCACGGCGACCTCCATCTCGGCAATGTGACGGTGGTGGACGGACATCCCGTCATTTTCGATTGCGTGGAATTCAACGATCACATCGCGCGGATCGATGTGTTCTACGACCTCGCTTTCCTGCTGATGGATCTCGCTTTCCGAGCGGAGACCGACGAGCGGCTCGCCGGTCATGCGAACCGGGCGCTCAATGTCTATCTCGATCATGTGCCGCGGGACGCGCTTGCGCTCGACGGCCTGGCGCTGCTTCCGCTCTTCATGGCGACGCGGGCGGTCGTGCGCGCCAAGGTGACGGCGGTACAGGCGAAGGACGAGGCGGCAAAAGAGAAGGCTGAGGCCTATCTCGACTTCGCGGCGAAGCTGCTGGAAGAGAAAGAGCCGCGGCTCGTCGCCGTGGGCGGCTTGTCGGGCACCGGCAAGTCGACGCTCGCGAAGGAGGTCGCCGCGCGGCTCGGCGGCGCGGCGGGTGCGCTGCATCTGCGCACCGACGTCATCCGCAAGCGGCTCTTCGGTGCCGGGCCGCTCGACCGGCTGCCGGACGAGGCTTACGCGCCGGGTGCGGGAGAGAAGGTCTACGAAGAAATGTGCCGCCTCGCGCGGGAGGCGCTCGGCGGCGGGACGAGCGTCGTGATGGATGCCGTATTCGCGCGCGAAGAGGAACGCCGCGCGGCGGCGGACCTCGCCGCGGAAAAGGGGATCTCCCTCGAAGGACTCTGGCTCGACGCACCCGCTTCCGTGCTGGAAGCCCGCGTGGCGGAACGCGAGAAGCGTGGCGACGACCCCTCGGATGCCGGCGTCGAGGTGCTGCGGAAGCAGCTTTCCTACGATCTTGGGGAGATGACGTGGCGCAGCGTGGATGCCTCGGGGACGCCGGAACAGGCATTGGAAAGGGCGATGGCGGCTTTGGGACCTCACCAAAACTAAAAGTGTCATCCCGGCGAAAGCCGGGATCCATGGGCAGGCCAGCGCATGACGCGCGTCAGATGGACCCCGGCTTTCGCCGGGGTGACACCCTTGTTTTAAGTGGCCGGGTTGTGGCCGCTGGCGCCCCTGCGAGCCTTCCTCTAGATTGCGCCCATGACAGAAAATGCAGAACGCAAGACGCTGATCCTGACCGGGGCGAGCCGGGGCATCGGGCATGCCACCGTGAAGCGCTTTTCGAGCGCGGGGTGGCGCGTCATCACCTGTTCGCGCCATGCCTTCCCGGAGGACTGCCCCTGGGAGGCGGGACCGGAGGACCACATTCAGGTGGACCTCGCCGACGCGAAGAACACGGAAGACGCCATTGCCGAGATGCGCGAGCGGCTGAAGGATCAGGGCGGCCGGCTGAACGCGCTGGTGAACAACGCCGCGATTTCGCCGAAGGGGCCGGGCGGCTCGCGGCTCGGCGTCTTCGATACCGATCTCGACGTCTGGTACCATGTCTTTCAGGTGAATTTTCTGGCACCAGTGATGCTTGCGCGCGGGCTGGTGGAGGAACTGAAGGCGGGGCAGGGCTCGGTCGTCAACGTGACCTCGATTGCCGGCGACCGCGTGCATCCCTTTGCCGGGTCGGCCTATGCGACCTCGAAGGCGGCGCTCGCCTCGCTCACGCGGGAAATGGCGTCGGAATTCGGCCCGCTCGGTGTGCGCGTGAACGCGATTGCGCCCGGCGAGATCGACACGGCGATCCTGTCGCCGGGGACGGACAAGATCGTCGCGGAAATCCCGATGCGGCGGCTGGGGACGCCGGAAGAAGTGGCGCGGACGATCTATTTTCTGTGTACGGATCAGTCGAGCTATGTGAACGGCGCCGAGATACAGATCAATGGCGGGCAGCACGTTTAGAGGATGCGTTAAGGCCTCGCTTCCTTCCCACCCTCCCCTTGAGGGAGGGTCAAACCGCTGCAAGCGGTTTGGGGCGGGGTCCGGGCAGATGTCAGGAATATCGCCGAGGGCTGGTTCGTCGTGGTTTTCGCCGCGCCCCCGCCCCGAAACTTGCTTCGCTACGCTCGCAATTTTCGACCCTCCCTCAAGGGGAGGGTGGGAGAGCGATCTCATCGTGAAGATCGCTGCGCTCTCGTGAGAATGATCGCGCGATGACATTCTTCCTGTGGGAAGGCCGGTTTGTTGACGAGGCGACTGTCGTCGAGTGAAGCGGCGATGTCCCAGCACTTGCCGGGAATACAAATAGAAGTGTCATCCCGGCGAAAGCCGGGATCCATCTGAGTGGCCGTTCGCATATTCGCAATGCATGTATCTGCCGACAGGCCCATGGGCCCCGGCTTTCGCCGGGGTGACAATGAGTGTAGAGGCGCGGCAGCGGCTCTTCCTCACCCCACAAAAACCACCGCGCTCTGGCTGTCGCGGACGCGGGCGTTTTCGTCGACGGTGAAGGCGGAGGTGATGAAGCCGGTGGCGCCTTCGAAGATGCCGGTGCCGCGCTCGACCTTGAAGACGACATGGCCGACCTGCACGGCGGGATCGGGCGAGGGGCCGAGATGGGGCGCGCCGGTGCTCACGTAAGAGAGCGAGCCGCCGCCGAAGGCGATCTCGCCGCTCTCCGAGAAGCCGCCATATTCGTCGTTCTCGACGACGGCGACGGAGCGCGGGGTGGCGGCGCCGCCCGCGACATCGGCTTCGACCGTGCCCGGCTGGAGGATCGCCTCCACTTCCACGTTCATGCGCGTGCCCATGTCGTCTTCGGGCGAGGCCTTGCCCTCGAAGATGAGCTGGTAGCGGATTTCACGCGTCATCGCTTTATCCCTTACGCCGCGCGAAGATTGTCTTTCGCGACCATGGACTCCACTTCATCCAGCGCCTTGTGGACGGCGGCGAACATGTCCTCGATCTGTTCGAGCGTGATGATGAGCGGCGGGCAGAAGGCGACGATATCGCCCGCGAGCGGACGGACGATGAGACCGTGGCGCTGGGCGGCGGCGACGACGGCGGCACCGATACCGGCCTTCGGATCGAAGCTGCGCTTGTCCGACTTGTCGGCAACGAGCTCGATGGCGCCGATGAGACCTTTCGCGCGGGCATGACCCACCAGCGGATGCTCGGCGAGGCGCTCGACATGACCCTCGAAGCGCGGCGCGAGACCGCGCACATGTCCGACGATGTTGCGCTTCTCGTAGATCTCCAGCGTCTTCGCCGCGACGGCGGCGCCGACCGGATGTGCGGTGTAGGTGAAGCCGTGGCCGAAAGTGCCGATCTTCTTGCTCTCGTCGATCATCGCCTGGTACATGTCCTCGCCGACGGTGACGGCGGCGATGGGGAAATAGGCGGACGAGAGCGCCTTGGCGACGGAGATCGAGTCCGGCTTCATGCCGAAGGTTTCCGAGCCGAACATGTTGCCCGTGCGCCCGAAGCCGCAGATGACTTCGTCGGCGATGAAATAGACGTCGTATTTCTTCAAGACCGCCTGGATCTTCTCGAAATAGCCGGCGGGCGGAATGATGACGCCGCCGGCGCCCATGACCGGCTCGGCAATGAAGGCGGCGACGGTATCCGGGTCTTCCTTGATGATCAGGTCTTCGAGGTTCTTCGCGAGCCGCGTCGTGAACTCGTCTTCCGTTTCGCCCGGCTCCGCATAGCGGTAGTAATGCGGGCAGTCGGTGTGGAGCACGCCCGCGATGGGCAGGTCGAAGTCGCGGTGGTTCGCGGGGAGGCCCGTGAGGGACGCCGACGCCACGGTGACGCCGTGATAGCCGCGCGTGCGCGAGATGAACTTCTTCTTGTTCGGGCGGCCCTTCGCATTGTTGTAGTACCAGACGAGCTTCACCTGCTGGTCGTTCGCTTCCGACCCCGAACCGCAGAAGAGCACCTTGGACGCGGCGTGCGGCGCGATGGCCTTGAGGCGCTCGGCCGCTTCCGCCGCGCGCTCATGGCTCTTGCCGCCGAAAGTGTGCGTGAAGGGAATCTGCTTCATCTGCTCGACGGCGGCGTCGATCAGCTCCTGCTCGTTGTAGCCGAGCGAGGTGCACCAGAGGCCGGACAGGCCCTCGATATATTTGTTGCCGCCATTGTCATAGACATAGATGCCCTCGCCGCGCTCGATGATCATCGGGCCGGTTTCGCGGAACGTGTCGAGATTGGTGTAGGGATGGATCAGGGTCTCGATGTCGCGAACGGCGGCGTTGGACAGGCTCATGGGGGAGTTCCTCGGATTTTCAGATGCGGGCTTGGCGGCATAATGGGAGCGGGCGGGGGAGGTGTCAAAGGGGCTGAGGGTTTGGCAGTTGACCCCGGGCAGCGATGCGCGGTTGACTGTGGCGGCGCACAGACGGGACCTGCCGCATGAAAGACCCCTATGAGACCCTTGGCGTGTCGCGCACCGCGACCGACAAGGAAATCAGCAACGCCTTCAAGAAACTTGCGCGCAAGTTTCATCCCGACCTGCATCCGGGCGACAAGGAGGCGGAGGCGAAGTTCAAGGAGGTTTCGGCCGCCAACGACTTGCTGAAGGACAAGGAAAAGCGGCGCCGCTTCGACGCGGGCGAGATCGACGCCAGCGGCGCCGAACGCCCCGCTCAGCATTTCTATCGCGACTTTGCCGACGGCCCCGCCCATGGCGCGCATGCGGCGCAGGACGGCTTTGCCAGCAACGAGGAACTGGAGGAATTTCTCGCCCGCGCCTTTGGCGGCGCCGGCGGGCGGCGCACGGGCGGCTTCCGCGCGCGCGGCCAGGATGTCAACTATGTGCTGCCGGTCGGTTTTCTGGAGGCCGTCAACGGCACGACGCGCACGATCACGCTGCCCGAGGGCCGGACGTTGCAGGTGACGATCCCGGAGGGCGCCGAGGACCGGCAGATGCTGCGGCTGAAGGGGCAGGGCATGCCGGGTTTCGGCGGCGGCCCGGCCGGCGATGCCTATGTCGAGCTGCATGTCGAGCCGCATCGTTTCTTCCGCCGCAAGGACAACAACATCCATGTCGATATTCCCGTCACGCTGAAAGAGACAGTGCTGGGCGCGCGGATCGAGGTGCCGACGATCGGCGGGCCGGTGACGATGACGGTGCCGAAGGGTTCGAACAGCGGCACGACGCTGCGGCTGCGCGAAAAGGGCGTCAAGGACCGCAAGACGGGTCAGCGCGGCCATCAGCTGGTGACGCTGCGGGTCGTGTTGCCCGAGGGAGAGGAACCGGAGCTCGTGGCCTTCCTGGAGAACTGGCAGCCGAAGGTGGCACAGGATCCACGCAGGGAGATGCTGTCATGACCAGGCCGGACGATCTGGTGGCGGCCATCGAAGCGCTGCAGCGCCACGATCTCGATGCATGGATCGCGGAAGAACTGGTGGTGCCGGAGGTGCAGGCCGGAACGCCGGTCTTCTCGGAGATGGAATGCGCGCGCGTGCGCCTGATCTGCACGCTTCACTACGAACTTGATGTCGACGCGGCGGCGCTGCCGGTCGTGCTGTCGCTGCTCGACCAGCTCTACGAGACGCGCCAGAATCTGCTGTCGCTGACCGCGGCGATCAGGGCGCAGGACGAAACCGTCCAGGCGGCGATCATGGCGGCGCTGCGGCCGGAGGGCGAGGACTAGGGAGAAGCGGGCAGATTTTCGCTGCGTGCCCACCCTCCCCCTGTGGGAGGGTCAAACCGCTGCAAGCGGTTTGGGGAGGGGTTCTCCGCCACCGTCAAGCTGCGCGTTTCCTGTTATGCTCCGAACTCTCTCGCTCACCCCTCCCCGAAAAATCCTGCACTGCGTTTGAATTTTTCGACCCTCCCACAGGGGGAGGGTGGGATGCCTGGTCTCGCGCTTGTCCCCATCGTCAGTGCGAGCCCATGGGTATCGCCTTCGGCGATCCCGAGAACAGGCTCATGGGGAAGCTCCTCGGATTTTCATGTGCGGCTTGGCGGCATAATGGGAGCGGGCGGGGAGTGTCAAAGGGCTATCTTGGACGCGGTCTGAACCATCGACGGAGCGCAGTTTCCGAAAATTGGCCTTTACGAATAGCTACTTTGTGATCGGCCAGAAACGCTGCTAACTGCATACCATCCATTGAGACTACGCCAGCTTTTCGCAGCAAATTTCGCCCGTCGCGCGAGATTTCTCCGGTGGTGAAGAACAAATAGAAGACCGGGTCACAAATTCGTATGGATAGGTTGGCCAGTGGGTCGGCTCTACCCGCATAAGTTTTGGCTCGGGCTAATTCTATTGATCCAACAAGTTCTCGTATGTCTGAGGTGGAAACTTGGCTTGAAGAATAGTGTTTGGCTTGCCCGACGAGCCACACGTTGAGTTGGCTTTCAGCACCCGGTTCTATGACCGATGGTTTCAGAATGCTGCCAAAGGGGACTTGTCCATAGAAATCGATACCTTGGTCCCCGCTGCCGCGAGTTACAAATTCTTCTTTCGCTTTGAAAAGCGTGAGAATTTTCCCCGACAGCTGCTCGAATTCGGATGGAGTTATTTTTGCAAAGAATTCGTAGTATCTGGCAAGACGACTTCTCCTCTTCTTCTCCTCTTTCTCCCGTGGAGAATCTTTAGGCTCTGAAAAACAAGTACCCTGAATGTGTAGTTCTGACATTGAGTTCAGCGTGAATGGAACCAGGCGCCCGTCTTCTCGGGCTTTTGAAATTTCCGTCTGGATTCGCGTTAAGAAGGTGTTGAGCCACTTTTCCGCCATCTCTTCGGCCGATGTGTCGTCCACCCATGAATTCTTGATTATGATTTCGGCGAGCATCTCTACAGCAGGCCTAGGAGGGGCTTCTAGGTCCAGCTTTTGAATCAGGAATCTTACCGCTTCGGCGGGCCCGGGGCGCAAGGTCTAACCCTTCTTCGAAGCCGTGTGGATTCGAAGAACACGTTGAGCTGTTTCTATGAGATTCAATATGGTCTTGAGATCTTGTTCTTCGAAAGATTCTACGCTTAGCGCTGGGATGTTCGTCAGGGCGGTAATTGCTTCTTGGACTTCATTTCGCCACCGGTGCGAGATAGCGCTTCGTGATGCTATCGAAAGGGCATCGTGCAGTTTTCGCTCTGGATTTAAAAGATCGGCTTTCGCTTCGGGGTTTGGCAGTATTTCACGCAGCGCCCGTACGTCTTGATATGAATTCAGCTTGGGCGGAATTTCCTTCCCGTCATTTTCATCTGTACCAGGAGTAATTAGTTTATAGAAATTCTCCAGATCGTTTAAATTTTCAAATTTGTTAGATTCTGCGCTCCAACCGAGCCATTCTCGGACGATTGGAAGTGCGACCGCTTCGTGAAATAGGTGGTATAGGTTTCCTGTTGCAAATTCTGAGTACGTTTCATCTTCCTGCATCTGTTGCAGGGCCTTGTACGCGCGGTATCTTCGATTGACTTCTTGAGTGGTCAGCCCGATTTTCTGTGAAATATCACTCGCTTCTACATTGTGATCGTCCTTCAAGTCGGCAATTAATTTCGCTCTCTGAAAGCCGCCCCACTCTTTGATGCCGCCCACGTGACGGATGCCCATCAAAGTTTCTCTAAAGTAGGCGGCTTGTCCGTCATCATCCGCAACAATACAAGGGACGGCTTCGAGGACGGCTACAACGTTTTCGGGAATTTCGATCCCGGCTTCATGCTCGTCGCGAATCATCATGAGTGCTGCTACGCGTCGATTCCCCTCAATCACAAGATATTTTCCGATCTCATGAGCATACGGAGATACAACAATCCGCTCGATCGGCAGGAAGCCGTTGGCAACAATTGAGTCTCGCAGGATTTTTAGCGACTCCTTCTTGAGCCGCTCATATGTCCCTGACTGCACACGTTCATTGTGGAATCGATCTTCGGCACATGAAACGAAGCCGCTTTGCTCCTGAAGGCGATAATTGTTGGGGTCCAGTAGTAAGTTTTTGAGGCTGATTTCCTGTGCTTTCATTTTTCCACTGAGGCCTGTTCTGTTGTGTAATGGCGAGCACGGCTATGCGGTTTGGTCCCTAGTTTACATAATTTCTTACCACCCATCAGGCGGCGTAAACCCACCCAAAATCTCCTCGAACATGGCCGCGACCTCGATGGTCGTGTAGTCCTCGAGATGCGGGCCGATGATCTGGAGGCCGACGGGTTTGCCGGCGCTGGTGACGCCGACCGGCGCGACGGAGGCGGGGAGGTGGGAAACGACGGCGGGGCCTGCCCAGATCAGCACATCCATGTAGGGCCGCATGACGCCGTTCACTTCCAAGGCGCGCTTGTGCCAGTTGGTGTCGTGATTGTGCTCGAAGGCAGGGCGCATCAGCACGGGCGCGAGGACGACGTCGTAGCTCTTGAAGAACTGGTGCCACTTCCAGCGGAACTGCGCCTGTTTCTCCTTCCAGATCGCGCGCTCGGTGAGCGAAAGCGTGCCGCCGATCGCCTGCAGCGCGGCGTGGCTCCTGTCGTCCGCCGCGAAGCCCTTCTTCATCTCGGCCCAGTGGTCGCGGATGCTTTGCGGCATGCCCGCGCCGATCTGCGAATGAAGCAGGATCAGATAGGTCTCGGTGATGTCGGCGAGCGTGAAATCGGGCCGTGCGTTCCAGTCGACATTGGCGCCGGAGGCTTCGAGCGCCCTGGCGGCGTTGATGAGGAGTTCGGCGCTTTCCGCGTCGATGTCGCAGAAATCGTCCTCGATCCAGACGGCGACGCGAAGCTCCTTCGGCTGCGTGGCGCGCGGCGCGGGGAGGTCGAGCTTCCAGCCCGCTGCGTCCGACCAGTCGGGGCCGGCGGTGAGCGAGAGCAGGAGGCGGAGATCTTCTGCGCTGCGGGCGAGCGGACCGGAGACGGAGAGGTCGCCTTCCGCAAGCGCGCCGGGCGGGCCGGGCAGGTGGCCGCGCCTCGGCACGATGTCGAAGCTCGGCTTGTGGCCGAAGACGCCGCAGAGATGCGCGGGCGTGCGGATCGAGCCGCCGATGTCGGAGCCGTACTCGGCGGCAGTGAAGCCCGCTGCGAGCGAGGCAGCCGAACCGCCCGAGGAACCGCCGGGGCCGCATTCGAGAGCCCAAGGGTTGTTCGTCGTGCCGTAGATGTCGTTGTAGGATTGGAGGTCGCCCGAGAGGTAGGGGACGTTGGTCTTGCCCATGACGATGCCGCCCGCGCGCGGGAGGCGCTCCGCGGCGGCGGCGGGGTGGGCGGGGGGGACGTGGGGGGGCACGGTGGTGGAACGGACGGGATGCGGGTGGGTGGGTGTTTGGGCAACGTGAGGGGCAAGGGCGCGAGGATGGATCGGAGGGGTGGTCCCAGGCTCCATGGGACCCGCAGGGAAGAAAGGGACATGGACTCCATTGCACACGCTGTTTTCAAAAAGAGAGGCTGGAACGACACGAAACTTGTTCGTGAGGGAACCCGGCAAGGGGTTCTCCTCGTCATCCACCTGCATATGAGTACCCTGAGTGCTAGGGCTGTTAGTGCTTAAGGCATGCAACATCGCCGTGAGCGTTGAGACCCCGCTGGCCAAATTGCCCATCTCATAACCTTGAACACTGCTGGCGTCCAGCGTCATAGGGGCCGGTGTGGGCACCGGCGGTTGCTCGTGCTCCTCGGGAGCATCCTCGGTGGCATCCAACGACTCCAACTCGTCCCAATTGAAGTAAGCCGGGGATTGCCACGAGGTGGGCCACTGGGTAAGGGGGCCCGTGGCCTGCTGCGTCTGGCCTCCTCCCATAGAGCCTTGGGCTTGGCCCGGATGCAGCAAGAACTCCGACCAGTGGGTGAGGCTGAGCTCATGTAGCTGCTGAGTGAGCTGCTCATCGTGAAGGAGCTGCTCTTGTTGGGCAATGAAAGCCTGCTGCCCCACATTGTGACTTAACAAGCCCCAGGTTTGATGAGCCCTGAGCTCGTCACGAGCAGCTTGGAGGACAGCTTCCTCAACTTCTTCTTCGAGGCGTTTGGCCTCGGCCGTGAGCCTCCGTTTGCCATCATCTCTGTCCCGCTCTCTGGCGTCTCCCACCGTCATCTGCATGACCTCCCTCTGGGCCCTGAGCATGGCCATTCTCTCCCCTTCCTCAGAAGCAGTGCCACTGGCTCCGGCGTGGCCGTGACAGGTGGCGAGAGGCCCTTGAGGCTGTGAGGTCTGCCAACCGGTTTGGTGAGTAAGCCTGGCGGGCCCTAACCAGTGC
>CAJXOU010000037.1 GCA_913057645.1 uncultured Rhodobiaceae bacterium
GCGCGGTGTGCTGGGGCGTGGGGCGCGCAGGTTACGATGATTGGCGGCTGGTAGTGTGTGCGGTGGAGCGGTGTGCCGGTGTCGAGGCGTGCGTCGGAAGGGAGGCGGGTCAGGGGGCGGCCGAGCGCAGCGGCGCGCAGCGTGGCGATGTCGGTATTGCGGACGCCTGCCTCACCCTCGAGAAGGAGCGGGCGGCCCATCTTGAGCGCGAGGAAGATCACGGTCGCGAGGGAGCGGTCGGCGACATAGTTGCCGCGCGCAAGCAGTTCGACGGTTTCGTCGATGTTGGCAGGTAGCGTCATGGGCTCAATCTAGGCCGTTCAGGCCCGGCTCGCCAAGTCAGCCCGCCGCCGCGACTGCGCGCTTTGCCATGACCGTGACGAGATGGGCGCGGTATTCGGCACTGCCGTGAAGGTCGCTGTTGATGCCCTTGGCGGGGAGTTTGATGTTCGCGACGGCATCCGGCGACCAGTTCTTTGCGAGCGCTTCTTCCATTTCGGCGACGCGGAAGACGCCGTTCTGGCCTGCACCGGTGACGGCGACGCGGACGCCCCAGGGACCCTTGGAGACGAAGACGCCGACCATGGCATAGCGCGAGGCGGGGTTGCGGAACTTCATGTAGGCGGCCTTTTCCGGGTGCGGGAAGGTCACCTCCTTGATGATTTCGCCATCCTGAAGCGCCGTCTCGAACATGCCGGTGAAGAATTCATCCGCTTCGATGAGGCGCTTGGTCGTGTGGATCTTGGCGTCGAGGCCGAGGCAGGCGGCGGGGTAGTCGGCTGCCGGGTCGTTGTTCGCGATGGAGCCACCGAGCGTTCCCATGTGGCGGACGGCGGGATCGCCGATGCCACCAGCGAGTGCAGCCAGTGCGGGATTGTGCTTTTGCACGTCGGGCGAAGCGGAGACCGTCGCGTGACGCGTCGCGGCGCCGATCATGACGGCATCGCCCTCGGCGCGGATGAAATCGAGCTCCTTGATGCCGCCGATGTCGATCACGTCGCTCGGCATAGCGAGGCGTTGCTTCAGTGTCGGGATCAGCGTCTGGCCGCCCGCGAGGATCTTCGGGTCATCCGCCTTGCCGAGCAGGGATTCGGCATCCGCCAGTGTCTTCGGGCGCTCGTAGTTGAACTGATACATGAGAGTCTCCTTATTCGGCGGCGGCGCGCGGGGCGGCGCTTTGAAGCGCTTCCCAGACGCGCGCGGGCGTTGCGGGCATTTCGATGTCGCGAATTCCGAGGGCATCGGTAACGGCGTTGATGATGGCGGGGGGCGAGGCGATGGCGCCTGCTTCGCCGCAGCCCTTCATGCCGAGAGGGTTGGACGGGCAGACCGTCTTCGTGAAGCCGAGGGTGAAATTCGGCAGGTCGTCCGCGCGGGGCATGCAGTAGTCCATGTAGGAGCCGGTGACGAGCTGACCGGACTCCGGATCGTAGACACCATGCTCAAGCAACGCCTGGCCGATGCCCTGTGCGATGCCGCCGTGAACCTGGCCCTCGACGATCATCGGATTGATGACGGTGCCGAAATCGTCCACCGCAACGAATTTCACGATCCGCGTGATGCCGGTGTCAGGGTCGATCTCGACCTCGCAGATATGGCAGCCGGCGGGGAAGGTGAAGTTGGTCGGGTCGTAGAAGGCGCCTTCCTTGAGGCCGGGCTCAATGTCGGCCGAGGGGAACCCGTGCGCCGTGTAGGCGGCGAGCGACAGCTCCGCCCAGGCGAGCGACTTGTCTGTGCCTTGCACGGTGAAGGTGCCGTTCTCGAAGACGATGTCCTCGACGGCGGCTTCCATGAGATGAGCGGCGATCTTCTTCGCCTTCGCTTCGATCTTGTCGAGCGCCCTTACGATGGCGCTCATGCCGACGGCGCCGGAGCGCGAGCCGTAGGTGCCCATGCCGAACTGCACCCTGTCGGTGTCGCCGTGAACGATCTCGACATTGTCGAGCGGGACGCCGAGGCGCGAGGCGACGAGCTGCGCGAAGGTCGTCTCGTGACCCTGGCCGTGGCTGTGCGAGCCGGTGAGGACTTCGATGTTGCCGGTCGGGTTCACGCGCACTTCGGCGCTTTCCCAGAGGCCGACGCCCGCGCCGAGCGAGCCGACCGCTGCCGACGGCGCGAGGCCACAGGCTTCGATGTAGGACGACATGCCGATGCCACGCAGCTTGCCGCGTGATGCCGCTTCCGACTTCCGCGCGGCGAAGCCCTTGTAGTCGATCGCCTCCATCGCGGCTTCAAGCGAGGCTTCGTAATCGCCCGCGTCGTAGTTCATGATGACGGGCGTCTGGTGGGGGAAGGTGCGGATGTAGTTGCGGCGGCGAAGCTCCGCCGGATCGATGCCGGTTTCGCGCGCGGCGGTCTCGACGATGCGCTCGACGAGATAGGTGGCTTCCGGACGGCCTGCGCCGCGATAGGCGTCGACAGGGGCGGTGTGCGTGTAGACGCCATCGACCTCCACGTAGATTGCGGGCAGATCGTACTGGCCGGAGAGCAGCGTGCCATAGAGATAGGTCGGTACGGAGGCCGAGAAAGTCGAGAGATAGGCGCCCAGATTGGCGACGGTCTTGACGCGGAGGCCGAGAAACTTCCCGTCCTTGTCGAGCGCGAGTTCGGCATGGCTCAGATGGTCGCGGCCATGCGCGTCCGAGAGGAAGGCCTCAGAGCGGTCGCCGGTCCATTTGATGGGGCGGCCGACCTTTGCCGCAGCCCAGACGCAGGCGGTTTCTTCCGCATAGATGAAAATCTTGGAGCCGAAGCCGCCGCCCACATCGGGCGCGACGACGCGGAGCTTGTGCTCGGGCGCGACGCCAACGAAGGCGGAGAGGACGAGGCGGGCGACATGCGGGTTCTGGCTCGTCGTGTGGAGTGTGTAGATGCCGGAGCCCTTGTCGTATTCGCCGATGGCGGCGCGCGGCTCCATCGCGTTCGGGATCAGGCGGTTGTTGGTGAGGTCGAGCTTCACGACGCGATCCGCCTTGGCGAAGGCTGCTTCCGTCTCCGCCTTGTTGCCGAGTTCCCATTCGAAGCAGGTGTTGCGCGGCGCTTCGGCGTGAACCTGCGCGGTCTTTTCGTCCTGGCAGGTGGAGAGCGCGACGGCGGCCGGCAGGGCTTCGTAGTCGACGTCGATGAGTTCGGCGGCGGCGCGCGCATCGGCGAGTGTTTCGGCGACGACCATGGCGACGTGATCGCCGACATAGCGCACCGTATCGAGCGCGAGGATCGGGTGCGGGCCCACCTTCATCGGCGTGCCGTCCTTCGAGGTGACGGTCCAGCCGCAGATGAGGCCGCCAAGACCGTCATCGGCAACATGTCTTCCGGTGAAGATCGCGACAACGCCGGGAGCTGCCTCGGCGACGGATGTGTCTATCGACTTGATGCGGGCATGGGCGTGTGGCGAGCGGAGGAAATAAGCCCAGGTCTGGCGGGCGCGGGCGATGTCGTCGGTGTAGTGGCCGTTGCCCGTGATGAAGCGGAAATCCTCCTTGCGGCGGACCGGCTGGCCGATGCCTTCTGCGGTGACTGCTCCGGACATGGAATGGCCTCCTCCCCTTGAGGTTTTCTTCCGTCGTTCTCTCAGCGCATCTCCTGCGAGGCGGCGAGGATCGCCTTCACGATGTTGTGGTAGCCGGTGCAGCGGCAGATGTTGCCCTCGAGTTCGTCCCGCACCGTTTCCTCGTCGAGTTCCGGCTTGCGGCGGATCAGGTCCACTGCCGTCATGATCATCCCCGGCGTGCAGAAACCGCATTGCAGGCCATGATGTTCGCGAAAGGCCTTCTGCACGGGGTGAAGGTCGCCATTGGCGGCAAGGCCCTCGATGGTCAGAACCTCGGCCCCTTCGGCCTGGGCCGCGAGCATGGTGCAGGACTTCACGGCGCGGCCGTCGACATGCACGACGCAGGCGCCGCACTGGCTCGTGTCGCAGCCGACATGCGTGCCGGTGAGCCCGAGTTGCTCGCGGATGAACTGGACAAGCAGCGTGCGCGGTTCGACATCGGCACTTGCGGGCTTGCCGTTGACCGTCATGGCGACAACGGACATGCGCGTACCTCCCTGTATTGGCTTGGCCTCAAGCGGATGTGGATTTCCGCTCTGTTTTTCTGAGTCTCGGCTCCCGGCGTCCCGCCGTCAAGTTCAGGCTCCCCGTCATCGTCAGAAGCCGATGAACCAGAGCAGCAAAATGAGAGCGATTATCAACAGCGGTCCCCAGACCCAGGGCGAGAAGCTCATGCCGGCTTCTTCGTCCGGCATCATCGGAACACCGGTCGGCGAAATCGCATCGCGGTCTGGCGACTTCGTCGGAATACCGTGTTCCATTTCGCTGATGAGTTCAGGCGTTTCCGAAGTGGCGGGCTCGACCTTGCTGCCGCCGGCGAGCTTCGAGAAATTGTCGAAGAATTCTTCGGACATGCGGGAGGCAGTGGAGTCGATAAAGCGCTGGCCGATCTGGGCGAGCTTGCCGCCGACCTGCGCGTTCACAGTGTAGGCGAGGAGCGTGCCGTCATCGGCTTCAGTGAGCGTTACCCTGGCCGATCCCTTGGCGAAGCCCGCCGCGCCGCCATTGCCTTCGCCCGAAATCGTGTAGCCGTTCGGCGGGTCGATGTCGGTCAGCTTCACCTTGCCCTTGAAGCGCGCGCTGACGGGGCCGACCTTGGCCTTGGCGACGGCCTCGAATTCGTCATCGGCGATCTTGTTGACGGATTCTGCGCCAGGAATCGATTTTCGCAGGACTTCCGGATCGTTGAGCGCTGCCCAGACTTCCTCTCGTGGCGCCGGGATCCTGTATTCGCCGGACATTTCCATCTGGGCGTCTCCTTTTTGTGGCCTCGCGCGGCACCGTCCGGCGCTCGCGCTGCATCAATCCTATTATATGTAGGTCAGGACGAGCGTCATACCCAGCAGAACCGCGATCCAGAGCACCATAGATCCCGTGGGCCATGTGCGCGCGAGGGGCCCCTGGGGACCATGCGCCCGGTAGATACCGATCATCATCCGGTCGACGCGGTGGAGGGTAACGCGGGCGGCGAAGCGCCAGGTGCTCGTGACGGCATGGCGGATGCCACCGACGATGGCGGGGAGCATACGGCGGTAGACCCAGTCGAAGTCCAGATTCACCGACCTGAATTCGGCCGGATAAAGCCCGGTACGCATCAGAACGGCGAAAGCGAGACCCGCGAAGAGCAGAAGCTGCAATTGCGTGACGACGTGGGTGGTTGTGTAGGGCGTGTATTCCACCTCGTAGGGCAGGATCCCGTAGAGGAGCGAGGGGAAGACGCCGAGGCCGACGCAGAGCGCCGCCGTGATGCCCATGGCGAGCAGCATGTGGAACGGGGCTTCCTTCACGCGGTGGCCGGCATCGTGGGCGAAGAAGGTGAAGTAGGGAATCTTGATGCCCGAATGTTCGAGCACGCCAACGGAGGCGACGACGAGCGCGAGCCAGACGAAGAAATATCCCGTATCGGCGCTTGCCGAAAGTATGAGGCTCTTCGAGATGAAGCCGGAAAAGAGCGGGAAGGCCGAAATCGACATGGCGCCGACGATGCAGAAAATCATGGTGAGCGGCATCGATTTGTAGAGGCCGCCAAGCTCCGAGGCCTTGCTCGTGCCGGTGCGGTACATGACCGCGCCGACGCTCATGAAGAGTAGGGCCTTGTAGAGGATGTGGCAGAAGGCGTGCGCAACCGTACCGTTCAGCGCCAGGGGCGTGCCGATACCGACGCCGACGACCATGAAGCCCAGCTGGTTGTTGAGACTGTAAGCGAGGACGCGGCGGAGGTTGTTCTCGATCGCGGCGAAGAAGACCGGAAAGAGGGTCATCGTCACGCCGATGTAGATGAGAAGTTCGGTGCCGGGGAAACCACGTGCGAGGGCGTAGACGGCAAGCTTCGTGGTGAAGGCGGAGAGCGTCACGGTGCCGGTGATGGTCGCGGCCGGATAGGCATCCTGCAGCCAGTTGTGGAGCAGTGGAAAGGCACATTTGATGCCGAAGGCAAGGAAGATCGCCCATGTGGCGGGGCTGCCGAGTTCCATCTGCGAGAAGGCTATCGTGCCGGTTTCGCGGTAGTAGAGAATGATGCCCGCGAGCAGGATAACGCCGGACCCTACCTGGATGATGAGATAGCGCATGCCGGTCGCGTATGCGCCCTCGGTTCGCCGTGCCCAGATGAGAAAGACGGAGGCAATCGCGGTGCCTTCCCAGAAGACGAAAAGTGTCACGAGGTCGGCAGCGAAGACGGCGCCTATGCCCGCGCCTGCATAAAGGAGTGTCGCGACCTGCTGGATCGTGTCGCGGACATGCCAGGCATAGAGAAGGGAGAGGAAGGCTGCGAGCGAGAAGATCAGACCGAAAACGTAGGACAGGGCGTCGAGCCGCATCAGCCCGACATGCATGTTCATCAGGTTGATGTTGCCGTATGTCCCGTAAGGAAGCTGCCAGAAGACCAGCAAGCCGAAGACCGGCACGGCGAGCAGGAAAACCTGGCGCAGTGTGTTGTGCCGGATGAAGGGAACGATGAGAGCCGCGATGGCGTAGACGAGGGCGGGGGTGCCGAGTTCAGGCATTCGGGCGCCCTCCCGTCGCGTCAGCATCGCTGCCGGCGGCGCGCTCATCTTCCGTGTCGGTCGCCAACGGCTCGTAGTAGTCTTCCGGACGCCGCACGATGAGGCGGAGACCCTTGGCGATGAATATGACCGCGCCATAGACGACAAATCCGAAGATTCCGTAGACCAGCGGATAGTCCTCGACCTCGAAGTAGCTGTGCTTGTGATAGAGGAAATCGGCGAGGCCAAGCGCCACGCAAAAGGCAATCAGCACGTAGAAGATACGCGTGACGTTGCGTGGCTTGTCGACGCCGGAAAGCAGGCGGGCGATCAGGGGCATGTCCTTGCGATCCTCGCTCACGGGCGGTGTCATGGCAGGCTCTCCGGCAGGATCGGAATGCTGAGCAGGTACTCGTAGAGGCCGCCGACCGTAAAGAACAGGATCAGGCAGCCGATTGCCGTTGCGCAAATCGGGATGAGGCAGAGGAGAGGCGCTTCCTCGATACCCTCGCGGACGGGCGCGGCAGCAGCACCAAGCGAATGCGCCACCTGGCCGCGAGCCGGAGCGAAGAAGGCGCGTGCCGGAATGGGGAGCAGGTAAGCGACGTTCAGGAGCGAACTCACCATGAGTACGCCGATGATGACGAGCTGGTCAGCTTCCGCAGCAGAGAGCATCAGATACCATTTGCTCCAGGCACCGCCGAAGGGCGGCAGGCCGATGATGCTGAGCGCGGCGAGCGTGAAGCAGATGAAGGTCACCGGCATCTTGCGGCCGAGACCGTCGAGTTCGCTGACTTTCGTCTTGTGGGCGGCGACATAGATCGCGCCCGCGCACATGAAGAGCGTGATCTTGCCCATGGCATGCATGACGATGTGCATGGAGCCGCCGATGACGCCCATCTGGTTTGCAAGCGCGACACCGAGCGTGATGTAGGAGAGCTGGCTGACCGTCGAATAGGCGAGCCGGGCCTTGAGGTCGTCTTTCGTCACCGCGACGAGCGACGCGATCAGTATCGATGCGGCAGCGAGCCACATCAGCCAGTCGGCGGCTCCGGTCTTTCCGAGAAAGCCCACGCCGAAGATATAGGTGCCGACCTTGAGCATGGTGAAGACGCCTGCCTTCACAACCGCTACGGCGTGGAGGAGAGCGCTTACAGGCGTCGGTGCAACCATCGCGGCGGGGAGCCAGCGATGAAACGGCATGAGCGCTGCCTTGCCGATGCCGAAGGCGAAAAGCGCGAGCAGGAAGGGCACATAGGCCGGATCGATCTTGCCTTCCAGGATGCCGCCGGCGCGGAAATCCATTGTGCCGGCGATGTTCCATGTCCAGATGACGGCGACGAGCAGGAAGAGAATCGAGGTCGTCATCAGGATTGCGAGATAGATGCGCGCGCCCTTTCGCGCTTCCGGCGTTTCCTTGTGGGCGACCAGCGGATAGGTCGAGATTGTCAGCACTTCGTAGAAGATGAAGAGCGTGAAGAGGTTGCCGGAAAACGCGATGCCGAGCGCGGCGGCAATCGCGATGGCGAAGCAGATATAGAATCGGGTCTGGTTCTTTTCGTTCGCGCCACGCATGTAGCCGATCGAATAGACCGCGGTCGCGATCCAGAGACCGGAAGCGACCGTCGCGAACAGCATGCCGAGTGGTTCGATCTCGAAGCGAAGCACGAGTCCGGGCATGACTTCGAGCAGGGTGATGGCCGGGCGCGCGCCACCGATGACGCCATCGAGAAGAGTGAGAACGGCGGCGAAGGTCGCGAGCGAGGCTATGACGCTGGCGCCATCGCGCAGGTTCGGACGGCTGCCCAGCGCCGCGACGACGAAGGGTGTCAGTGCGGGAATGGCTATGGCGAGAAGGAGAATGTTTGCGTCGGTCATGCGCGCCTCAGTCCTCCCACAGAATCTGCGACGAGCCGATCAACATGTTTCCCCCGCGGCTCGCGGCGGCGCTTGTCGTCATGGCGTTTATGCCGAACCAGATCGACATGGCGACCAGAATCCAGACTGGGATGAGCATCGACGGAGGGGCTTCCTTGCGGGTTACGCCTTCCGGCGCCGGCTGGAGATAGGCGGTTTCGACGACGCGCCAGACATAGACGATGGCGAGGAGTGAGGATGCCATAATCAGGAGCGCGACGGGCCACCAGCCGAGTTCGAGCGCAGCCTGAACGAGATACCACTTGCTGATGAAGCCGACGGTAAGCGGCAGGCCGATGAGGCTGAAGCCCGCGACGACGAAGGCTGCCGTCGTCCACGGCATGTCGCGGCCGACACCGCGCAGGCCCGATATGGAACTCGTGCCTGCCATCAACACATAACAACCGGCCACCATGAAAAGCGCGCCCTTGGTGACGGCATGGTTGAAGAGATGAATGATCGTCGCGGTGAGGCCGGTGTCCGTGAGAAAAGCGAGGCCGAGCAGGATGTAGCCGATTTGCGCGACGCTGGAATAAGCAAGCATGCGCTTCAGATCGTCCTGGAAGATAGCGACAAGAGAGGCGGCGAACATGGCGAGGATCGCGAGAGGCAGGACAACCATTTCGAGCGTCGCTGCCTGGAATTCGTAGTCGAAGCCGAAGACGGTGAACATGAAGCGGAGCATCACGTAGACCGCGACTTTCGTCGCCGTTGCAGCGAGGAAGGCCGTGACTGCCGACGGCGCGAAGCTGTAGGCATTCGGCAGCCACAGATGCAGCGGGAACATGGCGAGCTTCAGGCCGATACCGATGAGGATGAAGACGAAGCCCATATGTACGGTGCTGCTGTCGCCATGGGCAGCAATCCTCACCGCCAGGTCGGCCATGTTGAGCGTGCCCGTGACCATGTAGAGCATGCCAATGCCGATCACGAAGAACGTCGCACCGACGGTTCCCATGATCAGGTAGTTGTAGGCCGCGGTGAGCGCACGCTTGTTCCGCCATGCTCCGGACGCAACCAGCGCATAGGTGGAAAGCGACGATATCTCCAGAAACACGAAGACGTTGAAGGCGTCGCCCGTGATCGTGACGCCGAGAAGGCCCGTCAGGCAGAGCAGAAAAGCCGTGTAAAAGAAGCTCTGCCGCTCGGCAGGTATTTCCGCGGCAACGCTGCGTCGTGCGTATGGCAGGACGATTGCCGCCATGCCGGAGACAATCATCAGCACAAAGGCGTTCAGCACATCGACGCGATATTCGATGCCGATAGGCGGCGCCCAGCCGCCCATCTCGTAGGAGATGATCGTGCCACCAAAGGTCTTCGCAAAAAGCGAGAGGGCAACAAGGAAGGTGAGCCACGAAACGGCCGTAGCGAAAGCCCATGACCGCGAGCCACGGCCGAGCATGGCGCAGACAGGCGCTGCGACGAGCGGCAGCACGACCTGCAACGCAGGCAGGTTCGTTTCGATCAGCGCCATCATCCGCGATCACCCCCATGGGGGACGCCCGCACCGAATTCCATCTCGTGTTCCATCGCGAGAATGTCGTCTTCTTCGACCGTCCCGTAGGTCTCGCGGATGCGGACCACAAGGGCGAGGGCGAGCGCCGTCGTTGCGATGCCGACGACAATGGCCGTGAGGATCAGGACGTGAGGCAGCGGGTTCGAATAAACCGCGTCGGGATCGTCGACAAGAATCGGTGCCGTGCCGCCGATGATCTTGCCCATAGAGATGTAGAGCATGAAGACGGCGGTCTGGAATATGTTCAGTCCGACGATCTTCTTGATCAGGTTTCCGCGGCTAACGGTGATGTAGAGGCCCGTCATCATCAGGATGACGAACATCCAGTAGTTGTAGTGGCCGAGCACATATTCGAGGTCGAGGATGGAAGCCTGCATCACCAATCCTCATCCTTGAGCGGCGGGTTGTGGCTCGCGAAGGCGATGAAGATCGTCATCATGACCGAGGCGACGGTGACGCCGACGCCGAACTCTACGACGATGATGCCCCATTCCTGCGCGTGCACGGGGTCGTGAGCGAGCGCGTTGTAGCCCAGAAAGGCATCGCCGAGCAGCATCGTGACCACGCCCGTGCCGGCATAAATAAGCACACCGATCCCCGCGAAAGCGTGAAGGAGGCGGGGGGAGACGATCCTGGTCAGCGCATCGACACCGTAGACGAGCGAATAAAGGATGAAGGCGACCGCGAAGACGACGCCCGCCTGAAAGCCGCCGCCGGGTCCGTAGTCGCCATGCCACTGGACGTAGAGGGCATAGAGAATGATTGGCGGGATCAGGAGCTTCGAGATCACCCGGAGGATGGAATGATGTTCCATGAGGTTATTCCTTGCCCTCGCTGTCTTTGTCTTCCCGTCGCTTACCGGACGCGCCGAGGAGCAGAAGAACGGCAATCGCCGCCGTGAAAATCACCGCCGTTTCGCCGAGCGTGTCATAGCCGCGATAGCTCGCGAGGACGGCGGTGACGATGTTCGGTACGCCGGTTTCGACGGGCGTGCGGGCGATGTAGTCGGGAGCGACATGGGTCTGCACGGGCGTGTCCGGCGCTCCGAAGGAAGGCATGTCTCGCGTGCCGTAGAGCAGTGCTGCGCCGGCAATGGTGCAGACGAGAAGCGGGAGAAAGGCGGAGTGAGAGGGCTTTTTCTCTTCTCTGACGGTAAGAGCGAGCGTACCCAGCATCAGCACGGTGGAGATGCCTGCACCCACTGCAGCCTCGGTGAAGGCGACGTCGACGGCGTCGAGCGTTACGAAGAGCGCCGCAGAAAGGAGGCTGAAGACGCCGGCGAGCATGACGACACCGAACAGGTTTCGAAGTCTCAAAATCACGATCGCGGTCACGACGAGGAAAGTGAAGAGCAATATGTCGATGATGGCGATGCCGACAAGGTTGGCGCTCATGGCTGCGGTTCCTTATTCGACCTGTCGCCGATTACTTCACCGGATTCGTTGCGGCGTAGTCTGACGGGCCGGATACCAGCCATGAAAGCGGCGTTGGCCACGGCGTGAGTAGCTGTGGGGCTGGTAACGAAGAGAAAGAGGCCGATCAATATGAGCTTGAGCGTCGCCTGCGTGAACCCGGCCTGGATCATCATGCCGACGAGGATGAGTTCAGCACCGACCGTATCGACGACCCCCGCCGCATGAAGACGCGACCAGACGTCGGGCAGACGGACAAGACCGAAGGCGCCGATGAGGAGAAATGCACCACCGACCGCGAATACGATACCGCTCGCGATATCACGCAGGAGTTCGAACGTCGCCGGGTCCATCAAACTTCCTCCCCGCGCGTTGTTGCTCGGCCAAGAGCTCGATAACGGAAGAACTTGAGGATAGCGATGGTGCTGACGAAATTGATCAGCGCATAGAGCATGGCGATGTCGAGGAAGTCCGGTCTTTCCGTCACGAAGCCCAGGGCGCTGAGGAGGAGCACGGTCAGGGTACCGAAAGTGTTGACTGCCAGTACGCGATCGTAAAGCGTCGGGCCGGCGAACAACCGGATCAGGACGAGAAGTACCGCGACGAACAGCGCCGCCGTAATTGCAAGCAGGATTGCCATTTCAGCGTGCCTCCACCTCGGCGACGCGCCGCCCCATCTCAGCGAAACCGTCCAGATTGGCCGCCTCTTCCGTCAGGGCGTGGACGAGGAACTTGCCGGGGGCCGTTTCGACGGTCACCGTGCCGGGAGTCAACGTAATCGAATTGGCAAAGATGACGTGACCCATTTCCGTCTTCTGGGTGCAGGGGACCGCGATGAGCTGCTGGCTGATCGGCATTTCCCGGGCAAGGATTACCCTCGAAACCGCCCATGCCGACTTGACGACTTCGCCGCCGAGCCAACTCCAGTACAAGAGAAGGCCTGGTCGCAGTTGCAGTGGCACGGCTTCATCGTCGAGCAGGTTCATGCGCCGTGCGAGGTAGAGAGTGAAGAGACAGGACAGCACTCCAAGCGTCAGGAGAAACGGCTTGAAGTATCCGGACAAGCCCAACCAGAGCGCGAACAGCGCGACAAGCAACCCAACCGCCTTGGCCATGTTCTCCCTGCATACAGATGGCTCGAGGATACCGGCTACCCGGCCAATAGCGACCGGGAGCCGCGTTGATCGCGGCCGACGGAGAACGGTATCCGTCCGATGTACCGGAGCCCCTTTTTGATTGTTCCAATATGCAATGTGGTCGCGAAGAGGGCAAGAAAGACCGGATTCCAGTCGGACGATTTCCTTTTCTCAGGTGCACTTTCAAAGTTAATCGCACACTGTTATAGTTGTCATAATCTACAGCGGGGGTCCTAGGGGAGGAACCACGGACCAGTGAGGAATTCCGGTGCGGTCAATACTGAGGCCTAACCAATATTGACTGACCGGATGTTGATCGTGGTGGGGATGGAAGAGCGTTTAGAAAGTGCGACGGATTCCGTCGACGTGTCTTTCGAGGTCACGGGTATCGTCAAGTGGTTTGATGCGGTCAAGGGATACGGCTTCATCATTCCCGATGACGGACGAGAGGACGTGCTCGTTCACCTCTCATGCCTGAAGCAGGCCGGTCGAGACCTTCTGGAAGAAGGTACCACCGTCACATGCGAAGCTGTACGGCGCCCCAAGGGCAATCAGGCAATCCGGGTCATTGATGTTGACGATACGACGGCAGTGAAACCGGCCGCCGGGGCCGCTCGCGCGGCCAATCGGTCGCCTTCCTCCGGCGTCGTGCCGATCGGCGAATTCGAGATTGCCGTCGTAAAATGGTTTAATCGCGCTCGCGGATATGGGTTCGTCACTCGCGGCGAAGGGACACCCGACATCTTCATCCATATGGAGACGCTTCGAAGGTTTGGATTGCGCGATCTGACCCCGGGGCAGGAGGTGAAGGTGCGCTTTGGAGAAGGCCCAAAGGGCCTCATGGTCGCCGAAATAGAGCCCGATCAGGAAAGCTGAGCGTTCCTTTCCGCTTTCCGTCCATGCTATAGGGCCGCAGCCGTGATTGCGGCCCTTTCCTTTTCCGAAGATGTGCGTGGCCGATGTGAGCGAGACCGAAGACGACAACCCGCCCGAGGACTTCATCCTTTCGACGAGCCGCGGGCCCTACACCACGCACAATGGGCCGTTTTTCCACAAGGTGACGGCGGATGGGTTTGTCCACGGCGTGCGGGTCAAGAAGCGGCACTGCAATTCCCGCGGCATCACACATGGCGGCATGTTGATGGCTTTTGCCGATGGACTTCTTGGCACCGCCGTCTGGCGGGAGACGCAGACCGTGGCGCTGACGGTCCGCATGAACTCGGATTTTCTTTCTTCCGCGCGGCCGGGCGAGTGGCTCGAAGGTACGGCGCGGGTGACGCGGGCGACGAAGTCGGTCGCTTTCTGCGAGGCCGAGCTCTATGTCGGCAGCCGTCCGGTCCTCAGGGCGACCGGCGTTTTCAAGCTGATGCCAAGACACAAGAATATCGGCTAACCGGTTGAATGGTCGGGGCGGGGTGATTCGAACACCCGACCCTCTGCTCCCAAAGCAGATGCGCTACCAGGCTGCGCTACGCCCCGACATCCGCGGTTGCGGCGAGCCTTGCAATACACCCGATGCGCTTCCTGCCGCAACACTGCTTCCCCAAAAGAAAGAAGCCCCCGAGGGGCAGGGGGCTTCTTCGCTTATCGTGGATTGTCGCGGGCTTCGCGATCAAGCCGCTTGAGGCAAATCGATCCCGATTTCGGTGCGGTCGAGCCACCAGGCGCGGGCGGCAAGGCGCTCGACGCTATATGCGGCCCAGACCGTTGCGCCATTGCGCGTGACGGGCCCAGCAAGATCGAGGACGCATTCGATGTCCAGGCTGTTGAAGCCTTGTGCGGCGAGGAGGGCGCTTGCGGTATCGCGGTCGAGATAGCGGGGCGGAACGCTCATTTTCTGGAACTCCTCTGGCCTCGGGGGGTACGTTTCTTACAGTCGCAGGCGCTGCTTCGGACCGCTTTTCCGGGTAAGTCTTGCCCCTGCGATGGTCTTGTTATCGCTTGCAAATTCGTCTCTTTTGGGGCGATAAGAATAAGATTTCGCGACGTTCCCCATAAGCAGGGGAAGAAGCCTCAAGGGGACTGAATTGGCACGCGCCCGCATTTACAAACCCGCCAAGACGGCCATGCAATCCGGCCGCGCCAAGACGAAAAAATGGGTGCTCGATTTCGAGCCCGGCAGCGCGCGCCGCGTCGAGCCGCTGATGGGCTGGACCAGCTCCGGCGATATGGACTCGCAGGTCACGCTTCGCTTTGACACCAAGGAAGAAGCCATCGCCTATGCCAAGAAGCACGGCATCGAGTGTCAGGTATTCGAGCCGAAGACCCAGCGACGGTCCATCAAGGCCTATGCCGACAATTTCAAGTACGGCCGCCAGGACCTCTGGACTCACTGAGGGAATGTCCGGGAGGCCATTTCCGGTCCCGTAGCTCAACCGGATAGAGCAACAGATTTCTAATCTGTCGGTTGCAGGTTCGAGTCCTGCCGGGATCACCAATTCGTCATGTCTCGATTCCGAGCTTCCGCAGGGCCGCCGATTTCAGCGACTGGCGGACTGAGCCATAGTCCTTCCATGGATTCTTTTTACGGTGGGAGAATGCAGACGAGATCGTGACCTCGTTTGCAGATTCGACTGTCTGCAGTTCCTTCCACGATACGGGCCATGCAACGGGTGCCCCTTTCCGCGCGCGCGGAGAATAGGGAGCGATCGCGGTCGCAGAATGATCGTTCCGCAGATAGTCGATAAAGATTTTCCCTTCGCGTTTCTTCTTCGATGAGATGGCCAGATAGCGGCTGGGCCGCGCATTCGCCATGTGTTCGGCAATGGCCTTGGCGAAGGCCTTCACGACCGGCCATTCGTGGCGTCGGGTGAGGGGCGCAACCACATGAATGCCCTTGCCACCGGTGAGGAGCGGGAAACTCTTGAGGCCGAGCGCGGCAAGCACGGTTTGCGTTTCGTAGGCGGCTTCGATGACTGCGTCGAAGGGGAGCCCGGGGCCGGGGTCGAGGTCGAAGACGAGCCGGTCCGGCCGTTCGATGTCGTCGATACGCGACCCCCAGATATGAAACTCCAGCACACCCATCTGCGCCGCCGCGACAAGGCCTTTTTTGCCGTCGAGACAGAGGTAATCCTCGCTCTCTTTCGCGCCACGGACCTCCAGCGTACGGAAACCGTCGTTCAACCCGGCACCCGCATGGCGCTGGAAGAAACATTTCTTCTGCCGGCCCTCCGGACAGCGCACAAGGCTCACCAGCCGGTTTTCGACATACGGCATCATCTGGCCGGAAGCTGTCTCCAGATAGCGGGCGAGGTCGAGTTTTGTGACGCCCTGTTCGGGAAAGAGAACCCGGTCGGGATGCGTAATGTGGATGGAGTTGATTCGGAGTTCGGCTTTCATGCCCTTCGTCTTTCTTCCGGTCTCATGTCTTCTCGCGATCTCACCGGTGTCGAGGCCCGACGCGACGCTCGTGTCATATTCTTTCACGGGCTGTTTCGAGCGGCGTGCCTTTTCATCGCGTTCCTTGATGAGAAGCCAGTTCTCCTTTTTCTGGCGCCCTTTTGGCTTGAAGCGGACAAGTGCCCATCGGCCCTTGAGGCGCTCGCCGTGGAGATCGAAGATGAGTTTGCCGTTCTCGAGGCCATCATGTGGATCGCCGACCGGTTCCCAGGTGCCCCGGTCCCACAGGAGAACGGTGCCCGCACCATAGTGCCCCTCGGGGATTGTGCCCTCGAAGTCGGCGTAGTCGACCGGATGATCCTCGGTCTTGATGGCAAGCCGCTTCTTCGCGGGATCCAGACTTGGCCCCTTGGCCACAGCCCAGCTTTTCAACGTACCGTCCAGTTCGAGACGCAAGTCATAGTGGAGGTTGCGCGCGTCGTGCATCTGAATCGCGTAGTCATGCTTCCGGCGACGAGGCTTCCCATCTGCCGGTTCTGGTTCCGGCGTGTGGTCGAAATCCCGTTTTGCCCGGTAGGCGTCGAGGTCCGGATTCCGTTTCATCCGCGCGTTCGTCTTGCGCCGTGCCATGGGAGAAGTCCGCTTCGCCGTTGAATGTCGAATAACGCCGGAGCGGGGCCGCATGTTCCTGCCTTGGCGTCGGGTTCTCGGGCTCTAGATAATGAGAGAGGAGTTGAGCAACGAGGTTCGTCATGGGCAAGGACGACGATCCCTACAACCCGGACAAGGAACGGCCTGGATACGGCATTTCCCATCCGAATTATGCGGCGGCACACCGGCACTCCTATCCAGGTGCGCCGTTCGAGGAGCCGAAGGTTTCCGACCGGAGAATTCTCGCGGAGGTGGGGAAAAGGCTTGAGGCGGCAGGCAATCTGGACCTCACCCTCATCAGGGTGGACGTATCCTGTGGCGAGGCGACGATCGACGGTGGCGTGACGAGCGAAGCCGAAGTGGCTCTGGTCGAGGAGATTGTGTGCGGCGTTCCGGGAATTACTGCCTGCCAGAACAATCTGCGGGTCGTGGACGGTGAGTAATATTTTCCATAGTCTCTCCATCTAATCTGACCAAGGTTTAACTTGAGGGTGTCGTGAGCCTTCCGGATCATGGAAGCTCGAAAAGAGACTGCCGAGGGCGGCATGTGGCCGTTCCTACGGTTTGTCCGCGAGGAGGAAATATGCGTCGCAATCAGGCGGCCGCAGCGAGCGGCGGCGAAGCTTCACAATGGCTTGCGTTGATGCGTGCAATCGCTTGGCTCGTGCTTGCCGCCGGCCTCGTATTCTCACTCGGTTTCGGACACGCCATGGCCGAGGAGCCGATGGCGGATCCGACAAAACCCGATCCCGCCATCGAAGGGCAGCCGAACGAAGCTTCAGGTGCCGACCTCTATCAACGCGGTTTCTATCCCGAAGCGCTTGCCGAGTGGAAAAGGGCGGTCGAAGAGAACAGGGACGCGGGTGCCGCTTTCAAGCTCGCGGAGGAGTATTTCGACGCCAAGGTTGTCGAGCGCGATCTCGCGACGGCGATCAAATTCTATACGCTCGGCGCCGAATGGGGCGATATGCGCGCCCAGATGGATCTGGCGACGCTGTTCGACAAGGGTTGGGGTGTGCCTCAGGACATGGCACGCGCCGCGAAATGGTACGAAGCGGCTGCGAAGCAAGGTCTTGCGAGTTCCCAATACAACATCGCCACGATGTACGAGGACGGTATCGGCGTCGAGCCGGACAAGGTACGCGCCTACATGTACTACCAGCTCGCCATCGAAGGCGGATTCCCGAAATTCGCGACCGAAGCGCTTGAAGGACTTGCGGCGGAGATGAGCCCCGTGGAGATCAAGGAGGCGACCAAGATGGCACGGGCCTTCGTGCCGCAGACCCGCGAGGAAAGCGCAGAAGAGATGAAGATCACAGCCGAAGCGCTCGAAGGACCTGCTGAAGCGGCACAATAACCCCGCGCGAGAAAAATTGTGACAAAGCCCCGGTCCGAGTGCCGGGGCTTTTGTTTTGGCGCGCATCGGTGCAGCGGCTTCGCTATCATGTCCCTCACGACGAATGAGGAGGCGCTATGACGGATGTGTGGTCGAACTGGTCCGGCTGGGTGAAGGCTTGGCCGAAAGCGCTGGCGGCGCCGGCGACCGAGGAAGAGGTGGCCGGGGTTCTGAAGACCGCAGTTGCACCTGTGCGCGTCGCGGGGCGTGGCCACTCCTTCACACCGCTCGTCGAGAGCGACGGAACGCTCGTGACCATCTGGGGACTTACCGGCGTCATCGATCACGACGAGACGACACAGACGGCGCGGATCAAGGCGGGCACGACGATCCGAGACCTGGGGCCGGAGCTGTTCGAGCGTGGCCTTGCACTCATCAACCAGGGGGATATCGACCGGCAGGCGATTGCCGGTGCGGTCGGTACCGGCACGCATGGTACGGGCGGCGCACTTGGTTCGATTTCTTCGGCGGTGACGGGATTCCGTCTCGCGACGGCGAACGGAGACATTCTCAACTGCAATGCGAACGAGAACACCGACGTCTTCGATGCGGGCCGGGTGAGCTTCGGCAGTCTCGGCGTCATGACCGAGATCACGATGAAATGCCGTCCTGTCTATGCACTGGAAGAAGAGGGCGGGCGGATGCCTCTCGACGAGGCTCTTGCAAAGGCCGAAGAGTTCCGCGACAGCAATCGTCATTTCGAGTTTTTCTGGTTCCCCTTCGCAAGTGATGCGCTGGTCAAATTCCTGCGAGAGACGGAGGAGGAGGCGCGGCCCCGGCGCCGAAAGCCGGACGGCGAGATGTCGGCAGGAGACAAGACGATGCTGCGCGCCTGCGAGGTGTCGCGGCATCTGCCGTTCCTGCGAGGGCCGCTGCAGAAATTCCTTACCTCGGCGAGCGGGTCGCGCTATGCGGGCGGCGTGTCGGATGACGGAGAGAAGAAGACGAAAGTTCGCTGGTCGCACGACGCCTTTCCGAGCGACCGCAATGTGCGCTTCAACGAGATGGAATATGCGGTGCCCGCCGAGAGGGGGCCGGACTGCATCCGCGAGGTCGGCGCCTATATGCGCGGCTGCGGCGTGAACTTCCTCTTCCCGCTCGAATTCCGCTATGTCGCGGCGGACGACGCCTGGCTAAGTCCGTTCTACCAGCGTGACAGCGTCACGATCTCGGTTCACCAGTACCACAAGCAGCCCTACAAGGAACTCTTCGCGGGCGTCGAAGCGATCTTCCGGCGCTACGAGGGGCGGCCGCACTGGGGCAAGCTGCACACGCTCGGCGAGGAAGACTTCAAGACGCTCTATCCCAGATGGGGCGACTTCCAGCAGGTGCGCCGCCGGCTCGATCCGTCGGGCAAGTTCCTCAATGCGCATCTGAAGCGCATCTTCGGCGAGGTCTAGTCCTCTTCGACGATCGCGACGACCTGACCCTCGGAGACGGCATCCTCCTCCGCGACGAGGAGTTCGACGAGTTTGCAGTCCATCGGTGCGCTCACCGGTATTTCCATCTTCATGGATTCGAGGATGAGGATCGGATCGTCTTCCTCGATCCGGTCACCGGGCTTCGTCTCGATCTTCCAGACCTTGCCGGTGATCTCGCTCTTCACTTCGATCGTCGCCATCGTTTTCCTTCCTCTCGTCGTCTCATTTGCCGCCCGCTATCGCCACGGACTTGATGAGCGCCCAGACGGGCATTCCCTCGGCAAGGCCAAGGAGCCGCGCCGCACGCTGCGTGACAAGCGCATGGACCGACGTGCTGCCGCCGTCTTTCGTTTCGAGCGTCACGCTCACCTGTCCCGCGCCTGTGTCTTCGATCCGCCGGATCGTGCCTTCGATGACGTTCTGGATGCTGAGTTTCGACGGCGCCTCGGTCGCGAGGGCGACGTCCCTTGCGCGGAGACGGAGGCGGACCGGTGCGCCCTCGGGCGAGGCGAGCTTCGAGACGACGAGGCGGAATCCCCTGCCGCCGACTTCCGTCAACCCGTCTGCGTCGTCATGCTGCAGAATTCTAGCATCGAGAATGGTCCCCGGACTGTCATCTTCCGCGTCGCCGAGGATCAAGCCCTGGACGTCGAGCCTGTTCAACACCTCGCCGACATCGCCTTCCGCCGCGATGCGGCCCCCGTGGAAGACGATCACGCGATCTGCAAGGCGGACAATCTCGTCGATGTTGTGGCTGACGAAGAGAACGGGCAGGCGGAGCCGCTCATGCAGCGCTTCGAGGAAGGGCATGATCTCGCGACGGCGGCGAATATCGAGACTGGCGAGCGGTTCGTCCATGAGTAGAAGCCGAGGCGCGGAGAGAAGTGCGCGGCCGATGGCGACGCGCTGAGCCTCGCCACCGGAGAGGCTCGCGGGGTGGCGGTCCAGCAGGGGGGCAATTCCGAGAAGGTCGATCACTTCCCCGCGTGATGCCGGTGCGCCCGGTCCGCGCCGTTTCGCGCCGTAGTCGAGATTGGCGGCGACAGTCATGTGCGGGAAGAGCCGCGCCTCCTGGAAGACATAGCCGATGTTCCGCTTGTCCGGCGGTAGCGATATGCCCTCTGCCGTATCCGCAAAAATTTCGTCGCCCAGCGCGATCCGCGCCTTGTCGGGTCTGCCAAGACCGGCAATCGTCTGGAGCGCCATTGTCTTGCCCGCACCTGAGGCGCCGATGATGCCCGTGACGCCCGGCGGCGCCTCGAAGGAAACGTCGAGGGTGAAGCCACCCGCGCGCCGTTCGATGCTGGCTGTGAGCGCGGTCATGCGGGTGTTTCCGCCCGATGGACCTGTATCCGGCGGCGCAGGCGCGCCGCGAGGACTTCGGAGGCGGCGAGCGCGCCGACGGCAAGCAGGATCGACAGGATGAGGAGGCGCAGGGCACGGATTTCCCCATCGGGCGATTGCAGCGCACTGTAGAGCGCGATCGGAAGCGTCTGCGTCTCGCCCGGAATATTCGCGACGAAGGTGATCGTCGCGCCGAACTCGCCGAGCCCTCGCGCAAAAGCGAGCAGCAATCCGGTGACGAGGCCCGGCAGGATGAGCGGCAGGGTGACGCTCATCATCGTGTCGAGCCTGCTAGCGCCGAGCGTCCGTGCTGCCTGTTCAAGCCGCGTATCCACGGCGTCGAAGGAGAGGCGAAGCGCACGCACGAGAAGCGGAAAGCCCATGATTGCGGCGGCGAGTGCCGCGCCCTTCCAGTTGAAGGCGAGCGTGAATCCGAGGGTGTCGTTCAGCCAGCTGCCGATGACGCCTCTGTTGCCGAAAGCGAGGAGCAGGAGGTAACCGGTCACGACAGGCGGCATGACGAGCGGCATGTGAATGATGAGATCGAGGGCGAACTTGCCCGGAAACTCCCGCCGCGACAGTGCCCATGCGGCGGCGAGGCCGGGCGGCAGGCTCAGCAGGGCGCCAACGACTCCGACCTTGAGCGAGAGCCAGAGCGCTTCGGCTTCGGCGGGGGAAAGGGTGAGGTCCGGCATTGCCGTCAGTTGACCTGTGCGCCGAGCGGCGTGAAGCCGAAACGCGCGAAAATCCGCGAGGCGGTGGCGCCCGAGGTGAAGGCAAGGAAATCGCGGGCAGTTTCGTTCGTGTTCTCCTCGATGAGCGCGATGGGGTAGCGAACCGGTTCATGTGCATCTTCGGGAACGGCATCGACGATCACGACATCAGGCGATACCTGCGCATCCGTGCGGTAGACGATCCCGGCGCGCGCCTCGCCTCTAGCCACCCATGCCAATGCGGTACGCACGTCGTCACCGGCGATGACCCGGGAGGCGACGCCATCCCACTCGCCGAGATGAACAAGCGCTTCCTTTGTGTAGATGCCCGCAGGCACGCCATCGGGATTGCCGAGGGCGAGCCTTCCTTCGCCGATTGCGGCGGCAAGACTCGCATCATCCGCGAACCGATAAGCGAGTGGCTCTGATTTTGGTGCGATCAGCACCAGGTCGTTGCCCAGAATGTCCTTGCGTGTATCCGGTGCCAGCAGGTCTCCGTCTTCGACACGGTCCATCCAGTCGCTGTTGGCGGAAAGGAAGATTGCGGCGGGCGCTCCTGCCTCGATCTGTTTAGCGAGCGTTGATGAACTCGCAAATACGGTCGTTACATCGCAACCCGTTTCGGCGGCGAAGGCGCGCGCGATCTCTGTCAGTGAATCCGTCGTGCTCGCGGCGGCGTAGACCGATACCGGTTCGCAGGCGACGGCGGGGCTCGCGCCGACCGTGAGGAGCGCGGCGACGAGGAGGGCGAACCGGCGCATCTTGCGGTTCTCCCCCATCTAGGCTGCCGCGTCGCGCATGCGTTCGAACCCGGCGTCGAGATCGGCGATCAGGTCTTCCATATCCTCAAGTCCGGCATGGAGCCGAAGGATCTGTCCCTCCGCCGTCCATTCGGTCGCGGTGCGCATCTTCTTTGGATATTGCGGAATGATGAGGCTTTCGAAGCCGCCCCACGAATAGCCCATGCCGAAGAGCTCGAGATCGTCGAGGAAGGCGGCGAGCGCCTTTTCGGAGCAGGGCTTGAGTTCAATCGAGAAGAGGCCGCTCGCGCCCGTGAAATCTCGCTTCCAGATTGCGTGGTCGGGATGGTCCGGCAGGGCGGGGTGGATCACTTGCGCGACTTCGGACCGCTCGCCGAGCCAGCGCGCAAGGGCGAGTCCGGTTTCCATATGCCGCTCGAGCCTGACCGAAAGCGTCCGCAGACCGCGCAGGACGAGATAGATGTCGTCCGGCCCGGCGCATTGTCCGATTGCGCCGTGGTCCGCGAGCGTCTCCTTCCAGGCCGCTTCCGTGGTCGTGATGGCTCCCATCATGACATCTGAATGGCCGCACAGGTATTTCGTGACCGCCTGGATGGAGATGTCGGCGCCATGGTCGAACGGCCTGAAGTAGAGTGGCGAGGCCCATGTGTTGTCGATCATCACGATGGCGCCTGCACGGTGCGCCGCTTCGGAGATCGCGGGCAGGTCCTGTACCTCGAAGGTGACGGAGCCCGGGGACTCCGTAAAGACGACCGCTGTTTCAGGCCGCAGGAGCTTCTCGATTCCCTTGCCGATCCGCGGATCGTAATACTCGACATCGACGCCGTAGCGCTTGAGCACCCTGTCGCAGAAATTGCGCGACGGCTGATAGGCACTGTCCGTCATCAGGAGGTGGTCGCCCGCCTTGAGATGGGCAAGAAGAGCCGTGGTGACGGCCGAGAGGCCAGAAGAGGTCAGCACCGTCTTGTGGCCGCCTTCAAGTTCGGCGATAGCGTCCTGCAGCGCGAAGGTCGTCGGCGTGCCCCGGCGGCCATAGGTGACGGGCTGGGCGCGCGTCTTCACGGCCTCGAGCGTCGGATAAAGCACAGTCGAAGCGTGATAAACCGGCGGATTGACGATGCCGAAATTTGCCTCGGGGTCGCGTCCCGCGGTGACGATCAGCGTATCCTGCTTCTTCTTGCTCATCCTGCTCCGGCCTGTCGTCGTCGCGGCGGTCGTTTGCCCATGCGCATTTAAGGGTAAAACCCCCGGCAAAGTAAAATCGGCGCGATTGCGGGTCCGCAGAGGGTTTGCGCTTCCGATTATGGCAGGTAGTCTTTGCGAATCGAACTCGCCGCGCTTCATCCTTCAAAGGGAGCCCAATGAAGAATCCTCTGGTCGCCCTTCTGGTGGGCATCCTGATCGGTGTCGGCGGTCTCTATTTTTTCCTGCCCTATGACCCCCTGTCGCTCGGTGAAGGTCCGGTCGCCGTGACCGTGAGCCCGGACGGCGCGGTGGAAAGGGCTTCGGCGGGCGACACGCTTCGCCGCGTCAAGCAACGCGGCTTTCTCCAGTGCGGCGTCAGCCAGGGCCTTCCCGGCTTCTCGAACCCGGACGAGCGGGGCAACTGGTCGGGCATCGACGTCGATTTCTGCCGGGCCATCGCGGCGGCAATCTTCGGCGACGGGAGCAAGGTACGCTTTCGGCCTCTGTCGGCGAAGGACCGTTTCACGGCGCTTCAGTCAGGCGAGATCGATATTCTCTCGCGCAACACCACCTGGACAATGTCGCGAGATACGCAGCTCGGCTTCGATTTCGTGGGCGTGACCTACTATGACGGCCAGTCCTTCATGGTGCGGAAAGCGGCTGGTATCGAAACCGTGAGGGATCTCGCGGGCGGTACAATCTGCACAGAGACCGGCACGACGACCGAACTCAACCTCGCCGACTATTTCCGTAGCCGCGGTCTTTCCTACAAGGTTCTCTCCTTCGAGAAGAACGATGAAGCTATCGTTGCCTATGACCGCGGGCGCTGCGACGCCTATACGACGGATGCTTCCGGTCTCTATGCCCAGCGGCTGAAGCTGACCGACCCGGATGCCAACATGGTACTCACCGACATCATCTCGAAGGAGCCTCTCGGGCCCGCCGTGCGGCAGGGCGATCCCCAGTGGGAAGACATTGCCCGCTGGACGCTGAATGCTCTGCTCAACGCGGAAGAGCTCGGCGTCACGTCGGAGAACGTCGATGAGATGCTGGAAAGCGACAATCCGCGCATCCGCCGCCTGCTCGGCAGGGAAGGGGCCTATGGCGAGGCGGTGGGCCTCGGGCCTGACTGGGCGGTTCACGTGATCCGTGCCGTAGGCAATTACGGAGAGATGTTCGAACGGAATGTCGGCACGGAAACACCGCTTGGTATCAAGCGCGGGCTGAACGCGCTCTGGAACGAGGGTGGCGTACAATACGCGCCGCCGGTGCGGTAGACGCATGGCGAGGGGGCAGGGGCAGAAACGCGGCACGGCGACGCTCAACTGGTACAATCCGCGCGTCCGGTCGATCTTCTACCAGACGGTGGTTCTCGTTTCCGTCATCGGTATCGTCTGGTTCTTCGCGGCGACCGCACAGGAGAACCTCGAACGTCTCAACATCTCTTCCGGTTTCGGTTTTCTGGATACGACGGCGGGTTTCGGAATCATCCAGACACTGATCCCCTATAGCGAACAATCGAGTTACGGCCGGGCCTTCCTCGTCGGCCTCCTCAATACGCTGGTGGTCGCCGTCATCGGCATCGTGCTGGCGACGCTTCTCGGCTTCTTCATCGGTGTCGCGCGGCTTTCCCGCAACTGGTTGATCGCGAAGCTTGCCGCCGCCTATGTCGAGATCATGCGGAACATTCCGCTGCTGCTTCATCTCTTCTTCTGGTACTTCGCGGTGCTGCGGCCGCTGCCTGGGCCGGACAACAGCCTTACGCCTTTCGACGGCGTCTATCTCAACAATCGCGGACTAATTCTTCCCGCGCCCGTCTTCGACGCCAGCGCGGCGTACTTCTTCGCGAGTCTCGCTCTGGCGCTTGCCGGCAGCGTCTTCCTGATCCGCTGGGCGAAGAGTCGGCAGATTGCGACCGGGCAGTTGTTTCCGGCGTGGCGCACCGCCACAGGCATCGTGGTTCTGCTGCCCGCGCTCGTGTGGTTGATCGCGGGCCGGCCTTTCGAGCTTGAATTCGCCGAGCGGGATGCTTTTGACTATGTAGGCGGCATGCGGCTGCTGCCGGAGTTCGTCGCGCTCGTTCTCGGCCTGACGCTCTATACCGCTGCCTTCATCGGCGAGATCGTCCGGGCGGGCATCCAGTCCGTCAGCAAGGGGCAGATCGAGGCCGCTGCGGCGCTCGGTCTGAAGGACAGTACGACACTGCGTCTGGTCGTCATCCCGCAGGCGATGCGCCTCATCATTCCGCCACTCACGAGCCAGATCCTCAATCTGACGAAGAACTCGTCGCTTGCGGTGGCCATCGCCTATCCGGATCTTGTGGCGGTGTTCGCTGGTACGGTTCTCAACCAGACGGGGCAGGCAATTGAGGTGATCTCGCTCACCATGGCGGTCTATCTGACGCTCAGCCTTCTCACCTCGCTTGCGATGAACTGGTACAACGCGCGCATTGCGCTGAAGGAGCGGTAGGCCATGGCGATGGAAGATGTGACAGGCCGTCCGCCGCCGAAGAGCGTCTTGCCGATGTCGCCCATCGGCTGGGCACGCCGCAATCTCTTTTCGAGCCCCGGCAACACGATTCTGACTTTGGCGTCGCTTTATATTTTGTGGCTGACCATCCCGCCCTTCCTCGACTTCACGATTTTCAGTGCGGTCTGGACGGGCACGACGCGCGAAGCCTGTCTCGTGCCGGACGCCGGTGCTTGCTGGCCTTTCGTCTGGGCGAATATCGACCAGTTCATCTATGGCCGCTATCCACCATCGGAAATCTGGCGGGTGAATCTGACCTTTGCGCTCGGCGCGGCGGTCATCATTCCCATGCTCATCCCGGGCCTGCCGGCGCGCAAGCTCAACCTCGTCTTCCTGCTGATCGTCTATCCGCTGGTCGCGCTGGTGCTGCTCGCGGGAGACAGGCCGGGCCTGCCGCCGGTGCCGACCAGCGAGTGGGGCGGGCTTCTTGTCACGCTCGTCGTTGCGATCACAGGCATCGTCGCGTCGCTCCCGCTCGGGGTTCTGCTCGCGCTTGGCCGCCGGTCCGACATGCCCGCGATCCGCATGCTCTCGATCATCTTCATCGAGTTCTGGCGCGGTGTGCCGCTTGTTACCGTACTCTTCATGGCGAGCGTGATGCTGCCGCTCTTCCTGCCGGAAGGCTTCAGTCCCGACAATCTCCTGCGCTGTCTCGTCGGTGTTGCGCTCTTTTCCTCTGCCTATATGGCGGAGGTCGTGCGCGGCGGTCTGCAGTCGATCCCGGCCGGCCAGTACGAGGCGGCGCGCGCGGTCGGCCTCACCTATTGGCAGGCGATGACACAGGTCGTGCTGCCGCAAGCACTCCGCCACGTCATCCCCGGTATCGTGAACACCTTCATCGGTCTCTTCAAGGACACGACGCTGGTGCTGATCGTCGGCTTGTTCGATCTTCTCGGTCAGGTCCGCGCGCAGCTCAGCGATCCGAACTGGACCGTGCCGCAGGGCGCGCTCACCGGCTACATCTTCGCCGCGCTGGTCTTCTGGGCCTTCTGTTTCGGCATGTCGCAATATTCGAACTTCATGGAGCGCCGTCTCGACACGTCGCGCGAGCGGTAGGAGAAAATCCGATGTCCAATGAAAGCGAAGCCCCGGCGAAACGTCTCAAGGTCTCCGACAAGGTGATGATCGAGATGAAGGGTGTGAACAAGTGGTTCGGCGACTTCCATGTCCTTAAGGACATCGACCTCACGGTGAACGAGGGCGAGCGTATTGTCATCGCGGGACCGTCCGGCTCCGGCAAATCGACGCTTATTCGCTGCATCAATCATCTTGAGCCGCATGACGAAGGCAGCATCGCAATCGACGGCATTGAACTCACCGAGGATCTGAAGCGCATCGACGAAGTGCGCCGCGAGGTCGGCATGGTGTTTCAGCAATTCAATCTGTTCCCGCATATGACGGTGCTCGAGAACTGCACGCTCGCGCCGCTCTGGGTGCGCAAGATGCCGGAGGCTGAGGCGCGCGATCTCGCGATGAAGTTCCTGGAGCGCGTCCAGATTCCCGAGCAGGCAAACAAATATCCGGGTCAGCTTTCGGGCGGTCAGCAGCAGCGTGTTGCCATCGCCCGCGCGCTCTGCATGAACCCGAAGGTCATGCTTTTCGACGAGCCGACGTCGGCGCTCGACCCCGAGATGATCAAGGAAGTGCTCGACGTCATGGTCGAGCTCGCGCAGGAAGGCATGACGATGCTCTGCGTCACGCATGAGATGGGCTTCGCGCGTGAGGTCGCGAACCGCGTCGTCTTCATGGACGAGGGAGAGATCATCGAGGAAGCGCCGCCGGAAGAATTCTTCAACGCGCCGAAGAACGACCGCACGAAGGAATTCCTCGCGCAGATACTGGCGCACTGACGCTCAATCTATTTCCTCCAGCTCCGCTTCCTCCTGCGCAAACGGAGAGAAGCCCATGCGCTGGTAGAGGGGCAGGGCGCGGGGGTGGTCGAGCGTGCAGGTCTGGACGATGAGCCGGTTCGGATTTCGCGACCAGGCGGTCTGGATTGCCTCGCGCAGCAGGAAGCTGCCAAGGCCTGACCCGATGTGCTCCGGCATGATTCCGAGAAACGAGAGCTCGACGCGCGGCATCGAACGGAAGTCGAGTTCGAAATACCCGGCTGGCACGCCGCCGCAATAGAGCACGTAGATCTCGACATCCTCATGCTGGACGATGCCGGCGAGCGTGTCGTCCGAAAGGCGCTTCCGGTTCACCCAGACATAATCGCGTCCCACGGCGTCATAGAGATAGCGATAGAAATGGACGGGCGGGTTTTCCGCGCGCATCAGCGCGTATTTGCCCACTGGCCGGGGGCAGGGCGGCAGGCGCGGCTCTGCCGTCATTTCGAGATGGGTGACTGTGGTTTTGTGCTTCTTCCCCATGCCCGGTTCGCTTGCGCTTCCCTCAGACCTCGACCGGCATCTCCGCAACCGCGCCCCATTCGGCCCAGGAGCCATCATAGACGGGAACCTGCGGCTTGCCGAGGACGGCGAGGCCGAGCGCGAGGATGGAGGCGGTCACGCCCGAGCCGCAGGTCGTGACAACCGGCTTTTCGATGTCGATACCGGCCTTTTCGTAGAGGGACTTCAGTTCATCGGGTTTCTTTATCGTGCCGTCGGCATTGATGAGGGCGCTTGCGGGCAGATTGAGGCTGCCGGGGATATGTCCGCCGCGCAGACCGGGCCTGGGCTCCGGTTCCCTTGCGCGGAAGCGTTCGGCGCTTCGCGCATCAAGCACCTGCTCGCTGCAGGTGTCGATGTTGTGGAGCATCGCCGCGCGATCCCGGATGAGGCCTGTGTTCCGCCGCGCCGTGAAATGGCGCGCGGAATGGCGCGGCTTCAGATCGTCGAGCGGGCGGCCCTCGGCCTTCCACTTTTTCAGGCCTCCATCGAGCACGACGACATCGTCGTGCCCCATGACACGGAACATCCACCAGACGCGCGCGGCGCTGAAGAGGCCGGCGCCATCATAGACGACGACCCGGTTGCCGTCGCCGAGACCCATGCCGCGCACGCGCGAGGAGAATTTCTCCGGGCTCGGCAGCATATGGGGGTAGGGGCTCGCAAGGTCGCAGATTTCGTCGATGTCGAAGAAGACCGCGCCGGGGATGTGCTCCTTCTCGTATTCCGCCTTGGCGTTCCGCTGCGTCTGCGGCAGATACCAGGAGGCGTCGACCACGCGTACATCCGGCGCGTCGAGGTGCTGCGCCAGCCAGTCGGTCGTCACAAGCGGAGAAGCGGCCTCGTACATCGTATCGTCATTCCTCGTTGAGAAGGGCAAAGCCAGTCTTCAGAGCCAGTCCGGGAAGGGCAGGTTTTTCTCCTTCAGGAAGGAAGGATTGAACAGCTTGCTCTGATAGCGCGTTCCGTAATCGCAGAGCACGGTGACGATAGTGTGTCCGGGACCCATCTCCTTCGCGAGACGGATCGCGCCGGCGACGTTGATACCGCTCGATCCGCCGAGGCAGAGGCCTTCTTCCTTCAACAGGTCGAACACGATCGGCAGCGCTTCCTCGTCGGGGATCTGGAAGGCCTGGTCGATCGGCGCATCCTCGAGATTCGCCGTGATGCGGCCCTGGCCGATGCCTTCGGTGATCGAGGTGCCCTCGGATTTCAGCTCGCCATGCTTGTAGAAATGATAGAGCGCGGCGCCCATCGGATCGGCAATGCCGATCTGCACATTCCTGTTCTTCTCCTTCAGCGCCATGCCGGTACCGGCGAGCGTGCCGCCTGTGCCGACGGCGCAGATGAAGCCGTCGACCTTGCCATCCGTCTGCTTCCAGATTTCCGGGCCCGTGGTTTCGATATGCGCCTGCCGGTTCGCGACATTGTCGAACTGGTTCGCCCAGATCGCGCCGTTCGGCTCCTTCGCAGCAAGCTCTTCCGCGAGGCGGCCGGAATATTTCACGTAGTTGTTCGGATCCTTGTAGGGCACTGCCGGGACTTCGATCAGCTCGGCGCCGCAGAGGCGGAGCATGTCCTTCTTTTCCTCAGACTGCGTTTCCGGGATCACGATCACCGAACGGAAGCCGAGCGCGTTGCCGACCAGCGCCAGGCCGATACCGGTATTGCCTGCCGTGCCTTCCACGATCACGCCGCCTGGCTTCAGTTCGCCGCGCGCCACCGCGTCCTTGATGATGTAGAGCGCCGCGCGGTCCTTCACGGACTGGCCGGGATTCAGGAACTCCGCCTTGCCGAGAATATCGCAGCCCGTTTCCTCGGAGGCGCGCTTCAGGCGAAGCAGGGGGGTGTTGCCGATCGAATCGACGAGGCCGTTCTTGATGTCCATGGGGCTTCGTTCTTCTGTTCTTCAAGGAATGGAGGCCGCGCCGGAGGGCCCTGCGCGCACTGGAACATACGGAGGGGGGTGGCCGGGTTCAAGGCACTGCTGTCCGGTTAAGCATATGCGATCTCCAGTTGCGCTGGATTTGGCGGTGTCGGATCGGGTGGCGGCTGCAACAAGTGGTGGATACTTCGTCGGGTGAGGAGGGTTGCGGGCATGAGACGGGCGAGGGCCTGAAGGCTGAGCGTTGCATTGTTCCGCAGGCTTGCGATGCGCAGCAGCAGATAGGCGATGAGGGCGGCCATGATCTGGATGGTGACGGCGTTGCGACCGCTGCCGAGGAAGTGGGCGATCTTCAGGTTCTGCTTGAGCCATTTGAAGAACAGCTCGACCTGCCAGCGCGCCTTGTAAAGCGCGGCGATCTCGGTGGCGGGCGCGGTGAGGTCGTTGGTGATGAGCACGATCTCGCGACCGGTGTCGATCTTGACGCCGACAAGGCGCACCTCGTCTGCGAAGGGATTGCGGCGCTTTGAAGAGAGGCGTTCGGAGAGCCGGACGATGCGGTCGAAGAGAATGCCGTCGCCTTGTACGCTGCGTTCCTCGACGAGGCTGGCCGGCGAGTTCTTCTTGAGCCGCGTGACGAAGCGGCAGGAGGCCGCGTGCAGTGAGGCCCAGAAGGCAAAGTCGTAATATCCCTTGTCGAACACATAGGTGGCGCCCGCTTCGAGCGGCATCGTCTTGGCCGGCGTAATGTCGTTGACGCGCTCGGAGGTCACCGCGAACCAGACCGGACGCTCGGCCGCGGGATCGAAGCTCATATGCAGCTTCACGCCGCCCCGCGCCCAGGCCTCGACAGACTTGCCGGCGAAGATGCGCGTCGCATCGATCAATCGCAGCGCGTCCTTCCCGCCACGCTTGCCCGAAAGCGTGGCCGAGAGCCGTCCCGCCACCGCCTCGAACAAGCTTGCCGGCCGCCGCGCATTGGCATCGCAAAGCGTCGAACGCCGCACCGCTCCGAGGCCCAGATGCGGCAGCACACCCGGATGGCGCTCGACGATCCGTTCCAGATCCCGCAGCGAGCGCGCCCCCGACAATTGTGCCAGCACCATCGTCACCACATGACCCCAGGGCGAGAGCTGAC
>CAJXOU010000038.1 GCA_913057645.1 uncultured Rhodobiaceae bacterium
GGGTGAGGCAGGCGTCGGCAAGACCGAGATCGCCAAGGTGCTCGCCGATGCGCTCGGCCGCCGCCTGATCCGGCTCCAGTGCTACGAAGGCCTCGACACCGGCGCCGCGGTCTATGAGTGGAATTACCAGGCGCAAATGATCGAAATCCGCCTCGCCGAGGCCGAAGGCGTCGAGGACCGCTCCGCGCTCGGCAAGGACGTCTTCTCCGAACGCTTCCTCATCCGCCGCCCGATCCTGCAGGCGCTGGAGCCCGCCGTCGAAGGCCCACCCGTCCTGCTGATTGATGAACTCGACCGCACCGACGAACCCTTCGAGGCCTATCTCCTGGAAGTCCTGTCGGACTTCCAGGTGAGCGTCCCCGAAATCGGCACCATCAAGGCCGAACACCCGCCCATCGTCATCGTGACGTCCAACCGCACGCGCGAAATCCACGACGCACTGAAGCGCCGCTGCCTCTATCATTGGGTCGACTACCCGGATGCGGAACGCGAACTCGCGATCCTGAAACTGAAGGCCCCCGGCACACCGGAGAAGCTTTCCCGCGACATCGTCGCCTTCGTCCAGAAGCTGCGCGAACTGGACCTCTACAAGAATCCCGGCATCGCCGAGACCATCGACTGGGCGGAAGCCCTGACAGCGCTCGACGCCGTCTCCCTAGACAAGCAGTCGGTGAACGATACGCTTGGCGCGCTCCTCAAATATCAGGACGACATTTCCCGCGTCGCGGGCAGCGAGGCCGCGCGCATTCTGGAGGAAATCCGGATAGCCGCGCAGGCGGCGGAGTAAAATGCCAGACCGTCTTGCGGAAAAACATGGCCGCCTCGCGGAAAACATCCTGCATTTCGCGCGCGTTCTGCGCCGTGCCGGTCTCCGCGTCGGCCCGCGCCAGGTACTCGACGCCGTGGAAGCCGTCGAGGCAGCGGGCATCGGCCCGCGCGAAGACTTCTACTGGACACTCCGCGCAACCCTCGTGAAACGCCACGAGGAACACGAACTCTTCGATCAGGCGTTCCACGTCTTCTGGCGCAATCCGCGCATCCTCGACAAGATGATGTCGCTGATGCTGCCGGAAATCGAAACGCCGCCGGGCGCTACCGAGGAGGAGAGAAGCCGCCGCCTCGCCGAAGCGCTCTTCGGCGAGGGCACATCCCACATGGAGGAAGACCCCGACATCGAGATCGACCGCAGCGAAACCTTCTCCGGCGAGGAACTTCTCCGCACCAAGGACTTCGAACAGATGTCGGTCGCCGAACTGGCCGAAGCCAGGGCCGCGATCTCCCGCCTCCGCCTGACCTTCGACGAAGTCCGCACCCGGCGCACGCGGCCCGCCGCCCGCGGCCACATGGTCGACATGCGCGCCACGCTCCGGGCGACGCTCCGCTCCGGCGGCGTCATCCCTCTAAAACGCCGCGACCATCGCCGCCGCCGTCCGCCCCTCGTCGTCCTCTGCGACATTTCGGGCTCCATGTCGGCCTATGCCCGCATGTTTCTCCACTTCCTTCATGCGCTGACGAATGACCGCGACCGCGTCCATGTCTTCCTCTTCGGCACCCGCCTCACCAACGTCACCCGCGAACTGAAGCACCGCGAGGTGGACGAAGCGCTTGCCCGCGTCGCTGCCCGCGTCGAGGACTGGGACGGCGGTACCCGCATCGGCGAAACGCTGCACCGCTTCAATGTCGATTGGGCCCGCCGCGTGCTGGGGCAAGGCGCGACCGTGCTGCTGGTGACGGACGGCCTCGACCGGGATGCCGGCGAAGGCGTCGAACCCGAAATTGCCCGCCTCCACCGCCGCGCGCGCCGGCTCATATGGCTGAACCCGCTGCTCCGCTACGACCGCTTCGAACCGAAGGCGCTGGGGGTGAGGGCCTTGCTGCCTCATGTCGACGAGTTCCGCCCCGTCCACAACATCGCCTCGCTCGCCTCTCTGGTCGAAGCCCTCTCCGATGCCCATATCCACAAGGCACCGGAAAGGAGAGCCGCATGAGCGATCCCGCCACGAACCACGACAACGTGCTGGAAGAAGCCGCCCGCTGGCAGGCCGAGGGCCGCAAGGTCGCGCTGGCCACCGTCATCGAGACATGGGGCTCCGCCCCGCGCCCCGTCGGCAGCCAGCTCGCAATCCGCGACGACGCGACCTTCGTTGGGTCCGTCTCCGGCGGCTGCATCGAGGGCGACGTCGTCACCCGTGCCCTCGACACGCTCGAAACCGGCAAGCCCGAAGTGCTCGAATACGGCGTCTCCGACGCCATGGCCTGGGAAGTCGGCCTCGCCTGCGGCGGCCGCATCCGCGTCATGGTCGAGCCGGTCAAAGGCTGAGGATGGACGCCCATATCCTCAAAAAGCTGGTAGACGACCGCGCCGAGAAGCGCGCCGTCGTGCTTGCGACAAGGTTAACGGATGGAATCCAGAAACTTCTGTATCCACCTGAAATAAAAGAAGAAAAATGGTTAATTGAAGTGGCGTCTGAGGTTCTCGCGAGCGACAAGGGCCGCGTCGTGGAAGGCCCGGATGGCGACTGGTTTCTCAACCCCTTCAATCCGCCGTTGCGGCTGATCCTTGTCGGCGCCGTCCACATCGCCCAGCCGCTCGCCCGCATGGGCGCACTCTCGGGCTACGACGTGACGGTGGTCGATCCCCGCACCTCTTTCGCGTCCGCGGAGCGCTTCCCCGACATCCACCTCCTGACGGACTGGCCGGACGAGGCGATGGCCGCCCTCGCGCCGGACGCGCGCACCGCCGTCGTCACCCTTACCCACGACCCGAAGCTCGACGATCCGGCGCTCCAGGCGGCGCTGCGCAGCCCCGCCTTCTATATTGGCGCCCTCGGCTCGAAGAAGACCCATGCCGCCCGCGTCGCCCGCCTCACGGAAGCGGGGATCGGCGAACAGGATAACGCCCGCATTCACGGGCCCGTCGGCCTCGCCATCGGCGCGAAGAGCCCCGCCGAAATCGCCATTTCCATCATGGCCCAGATCACGGAGACGCTTCGAAAATGATCTTTGGCGACATGGCACCGGACGATGCCGAGGGCGCGATCCTCGCTCATTCCCAAAAGGCGGGCACCGAGACTTTCAAGAAGGGCCGCGTCCTCTCCCGCGCCGACATCGCCGCACTCAGGGAAGCAGGCGTCTCCCGCATCGTCGCCGCCCGCCTCGAAGAGACGGACGTGCCGGAAGATGAGGCCGCCGAGGCGCTCGCAAGCGCCCTCGCGGGCAAGTCTGTTCGCACCGCCGCGCCCTTCACAGGCCGCGCCAATCTCGTCGCCGAGGAAACGGGTGTCCTCGAAATCGACGCGGAGCGCATCCAGGCAATCAACATGATCGGCGAGGCGCTCACCGTTGCAACGCTCGCCCCCTTTGAGACGGTCTCCACGCGCCAGATGCTCGCCACCGTGAAAGTGATCCCTTTCGCCGTTCCCCGCGCCGATCTCGACAAGGCGCTGGAAATTGCCCGCCTCGGCCCCGCTCCCATTTCGCTCAGCCGTTTCGAGCCGCGCCGTGTTGGCCTTGTCGCGACGCAACTGCCCGCCACGAAGAAAACCGTACTCGACAAGAGCCGCGCCGTTCTCGATGCCCGGCTCGACGCGATGGGCAGCCGTATCGCCCGCGAAATCCGCGTGCCGCATGATGTCCGCGCCGTCGCAGACGCCGTGAAAGACCTCGCAAAGGAAGGCCTCTCGCCGATCCTCGTCTTCGGTGCCTCGGCCACGGTCGACCGGCGCGACGTGGTCCCGGCAGGCATTGTCCTCGCGGGCGGCGATGTCCTCCATTTTGGCATGCCCGTCGACCCCGGCAACCTGCTGCTCCTCGCCCGCTTTGACGATACACCGGTGATCGGCCTGCCCGGCTGCGCCCGTTCGCCGAAGCTCAACGGCTTCGACTGGGTGCTGGCCCGCCTGCTCGCCGGGCTGGAAGTCACGCCGAAGGACATCATGGGAATGGGCCTTGGCGGCCTGCTGAAGGAAATCCCGACCAGGCCGCAGCCCCGCGAGGGCGCGAGCGCCGCCGCCTCCGCGCCCCGCATCGCCGCCCTCATCCTCGCCGCCGGCCGCTCCACCCGCATGAAAAGCGAGGAGGCAGGCGTCCCGAGCAAGCTCCTTATGCCGCTAGACGGAAAACCGATGGTCGTCCATGTCGTCGAGGCGGCGCTCGCCAGCGGCGCCCGGCCCGTCACCGTCGTCACCGGCAACGCTGACAACGAAGTCCGCGCCGCTCTATCCGGCCACGATGTTTCCTTCGTCCACAACCCGGACTATGCGGACGGCCTCTCGACCTCGCTCCGCACCGGCCTCGCCGCGTTACCGGAGGATACCGACGGCGCCCTCGTCTGCCTCGGCGACATGCCGGACATCCGTGGTGCCCATCTCGAAAAACTGATCTCCGCCTTCGACCCCGAAGAAGGCCGCACCATCTGTGTCCCGACCGTCGCCGGCAAGCGCGGCAACCCCGTCCTCTGGGGCCGCGACTGGTTCGACGCCATGAGCGAAGTAAAAGGCGACACCGGTGCGAAACACCTCATCGGCGAAAACGAAGACGCCGTCTGCGAAGTCCCGATGCCCGACGATGCAGCCCTCACCGACATCGACACGCAGGCTGAGTTCGAAGCGCGGCATAAGGCGCTCCAAAACTCCGCACTCGGTATTTCTAAAAAAACCTAGGCGGAAACCTCACAAGGTATCCGTAGACATCCTCACCGGATGCCTCAATAGATCTGCATGTCTCTGATACAAGAAGGCTAATCCCCAATATCGCCTGCGCTCGCGACATCGTGAAATTACGATGTACCCCCGACTCCGCCTCTATCGAATACTCAATCGAGTCATGATCTTTTTTGTTCCCAAAAAACGCCAACCCTTCATGAGTATCAATCACGAATTCACCTCGCGTTATCAGGTGATGCAAGCTTGCAACTGCTTCGTAGAGTAAACGGAACGCATCCACTGTTGTTTCGATGTGCGACGAAGTCACAGAGACGTCTATGATGAAATCCCTGAAGAGCATGTCGATATCGATGATCTCTTCCCGATCGTCAAAATGAGGATAAATGGACCTCGCCGCCCTCACTTCGATGCCCAACGGATTTAGTTTTTCCACCGAACTTGCTTTCATATGTTCAACAAAACCGGATTGAGCTTCGTCAATTCAGGCGTGCAAAATCGCCCCAGTCCTTGCCGCAAGCGACAGACTGTTTCCCTCTCGCTTCACCTCACCCAACTCGAACACCGTCTCTCCCGCACCATCCGGCAGCGCGTAGCTCACGACCTCTGTGCCGAGATTGAAGACGCAAAGCAGCCTCTCCCCGTCCCCCTCGCGCGTGAAGGCAAGCACCTTCCCCTCCGTATCCAGAAACCGGATATCGCCAAACTTCAGCGCCGGATGCGCCTTCCTTAGCGCCACAACTTTCTTCGCATGCGCCAGCACGGAATTCCCGTCACCCGCCTGAACGTCCGCCGCCCGTACCTTGTGATAATCCGGTATCGGTAGCCAGGGCGTGCCCGTCGTGAAGCCAGCGCCGTCCGACTTCGCTTTCCATGGCATCGGCGTGCGGCAGCCGTCGCGCCCCTTCACCCACGGAAAATACAGATCGCCCACAGGGTCCTTGATGTATTGCCGGTCGAGGTCGACCTCCGGCAGCCCCAGCTCCTCGCCCTGATACATCAGCACCGTGCCCTTGAGCGCGACGAGGATCGTCAGCGCGAGCTTCGCCAGCGCGTCATCGCCCTGGCCGCCGCCCCATCGCGTCACCGGCCGCACGATGTCGTGGTTCGAAAACGTCACGCAGGGAAACAGGTCCACGAGCGGCGCCAGCAGCTCCGCGTAATAGGCGCGGAAGACCGGCGGCTCGAAGCTCCAGTCCTCGAGGAAGTGGAACGTATAGCCCGTGTGCAGCCGCTCCAATCCGCCCGCATAAAGCCCGAGCATTTCCTGCCGCTCGGAGAACTCCCCGAAGGCGAGCCGCTCGTCATATTCCTCCATCACGGCGCGCACGCGCTTCATCGCCCATTCGTTTTCTTCGCGGTTGGCATCGTGAATGTGCTGCTGGAGGCGCGGCGCATGCGCCCAGTCCATGAATGTGCGCTTGTCCATCGGCAGCGGCGGATTGTCGGTGAGCGTCGCGTCATGCAGATAGGCATTCGCGACATCGAGCCGGAACCCGTCCACGCCCTTGTCGAGCCAGAAGCGCAGCACGTCCATGCACGCCGCCACGACTTCCTCATTGTGGAAATTGAGCTTCGGCTGGCTCTTCAGAAACTTGTGGTGATAGTACTGCCGCCGGACCGGGTTCCACGACCAGGCGGGCCCGCCGAACGCCGAGAGCCAGTTGTTCGGCACCGTCCCGTCTTCCTTCGCATCCGCCCAGACATACCAGTCCGACTTCGCATTGCCGGCGGAGAGCTGGCTCTCCTGAAACCAGGGGTGCTGCTCCGACGTATGCGCCAGCACCTGGTCCGCAATGAGCTTCATGCCCCGCTTGTGCGTCGCCGCCACCAGCCGGTCGAAATCCGCCATCGTCCCCATCTCGGGCGCGATGCCGCAATAGTCCGACACGTCGTAACCGAAATCCTTGTTCGGCGAGGGATAGAACGGCGACAGCCAGATCGCGTCCGCTCCGAGCCCCGCCACGTAATCGAGCTTCTCCTCGATGCCTTTCAGGTCGCCGATCCCGTCGCCATTCGTATCGCGGAAACTGCGCGGATAGATCTGATAGACCACCGCGCCCTTCCACCACTCAGCCTTGTCGCCCACGTCCCGTCCCCTGCTAATTCTTGACCTTCTTGTCGAGGCAACACAGTCTCACGGCCAAACGGGAACAGACAACTTGATTTCACGGGGGAAAGCATGACGCGCAGCATTCTGATCACGGACATCGCCCATTTCGTCGGCGGCCCCTCGGCCCGTGCCCTCCTCGCCGAAGGCGCCTCCGTCTATGGCGTGGACGCCAGCTTCACCGATGCCGCCGCCCGCGCGGCCTTCGAGGAAAAGGCCCCCGGCGTGAAGACTCTCGCCGCGCAGAAGCCGGAGGAAGCCGTCGCCGCCGTCATCGACGCGGAGGGCCGCCTCGACGTCCTCATCAACAACGATGCCTGGCCGGCCGTCCGTGGGCCCGTGGACGAGGCGACCGACAAGGACATGCACGAGACCTTCGAGGCCCTCGTCTTCAAGTCCTTCGCCATGACGCGCGCCGCCGTGCCACAGATGAAGAAGCAGAAGGCGGGCAAGATCCTGTTCCTATCGTCTGCCGCACCGATGAACGGCATCCCGAACTACAGCATCTATGCCGCCGCCCGCGGCGCCGCCAACGCGCTCGCGCTCACACTGGCGAAGGAACTCGCTTCCCACAACATCCAGGTGAACGCCCTCGGCTTCAACTTCATTGAAAGCCCGGACTACTTCCCGGCCTCCCTGCTCGACGATCCAAAATCGCGCGACAAGATCCTCGGCAACATTCCGCTCCGCCGCCTCGGCAAGCCGGAGGAAGCAGCCGCCATCGTCGCCTTTCTTGCGGGGCCGACATCCGACTTCATCACCGGCCAGTTGATCCCCGTCGCAGGCGGCTGGGCGACCGCTCGCTTGTTCAACATCGCAATCGGCGCAAGCGTCGGCCCGATCTCGTCATGGATCACGAGGTCGGCGATCTGGTCGAGCTCCGTCGGTTCGCGGTTCAGGATCGCGAGCATCGCCCCATTCCGCTTCGCCAGGATCGGAAACCCAGCCGCCGGATAGACCTGCAGCGACGAGCCGATGGAAATAAATAGGTCGCAGCCGAGCGTCGCCTCATGCGCCCTGTTCATCTCCTCTTCCGGCATCGCCTGCCCGAAGGAAATCGTCGCCGACTTCACGATGCCGCCACAGGACGGACAATCCGGCGCCGTCAGCGACGCGTCATATTGTTCACGCACCCAGTCGAGTTCGTAGCGAGTCGCGCAGTCGAGACACTTCGCATAGGTCCCGTTGCCATGCAGTTCGATGACCTTCTCCGCCGGCACGCCCGATAGCTGGTGCAGATTGTCGATGTTCTGTGTGATGACATGGCTCGCCTTGCCCTCGTCGACCAGCTTCGCGATCGCCATGTGCCCCTTGTTCGGCTCGGCCTTGACGATCGTCTTGTCGATCTCGAACTTCCGCCGCCACGCCTCGGCGCGGATGTCGGCATCGCGCAGATAGTCCTGGAAATCGATGGGCGCCATCTTCGTCCACAGCCCGCCGGGGCTCCGGAAATCGGGAATGCCGCTCTCCGTGCTGATCCCCGCCCCGGTGAAGATCACCACCCGATAGGCGTCCTCGATGGCCCGTTTCAGTTCTTTCGACATCCGCTTCCCGTCAGGCTTTGACCTTGTGGCCGTCATGTTGAATCATGCGGCAATTCAGGGACACATCAAGGCATCCAATGAAATATCTCCACACCATGGTGCGCGTCGGCGACCTCGAAAAGGCGCTCGACTTCTATTGCACGAAGCTCGGCCTCGAAAATCTCGGCCGCTTCGACATCGAGGAAGGCCGTTTCAGCCTCGCCTTCCTCGCCGCCCCCGGCCAGAAGGACGCGCAGGTCGAACTCACCTGGAACTGGGACCCCGAGGAACTGGACGAAGGCCGCAATTTCGGCCACCTCGCCTATCAGGTGGACGACATCTACGAAACCTGCGACCGGCTCATGCAGGCCGGCGTCACCATCAACCGCCCACCCCGCGACGGGCGCATGGCCTTCGTCCGCTCGCCCGACAACATCTCCATCGAACTTCTCCAGGCGGGCAAGCCGCTCGAACCCCGCGAGCCCTGGGCCTCCATGCCGAACACGGGACACTGGTAGTCTCCCATGCTATCCTGAGAACATGATTAGAACGCTGGCTCACACGGTCCTGTTCGGCCTCGCTCTCCTCGCGGCTCCCTTCGCCGCGGCGGATGATGTGGGTAGCATGCACCCCGGGCTCGACGGCTTTCGCCCCGGCGTCGGCAACGAACTGGATGCGCGCTACGAACCCTACGTCCAGTTGCAGCAGAACGAGGCCGAAAAGAGCATGCTTTCGCCGGAATGGGGGCAGTACGAGCAGCGAAGCGCCGGCTTCGGTCTTTCGGAGTGCCAGACCAGAACGACCCAAAGCGAGGACAGCCCTTTCTCCTTCGGCTACACGGGCTGTGGCGACAACGCGCCTTCCCATGGCGAAACCTCAGGCCGCTGGAGCTTCGGCTCCGACTGACTGCTCCGTTCCGGCACGTGTGATGTTATTTGAGTAATTCCACGTGAAAGACAGTCATTTCCTCTGGAAATAGGTGGTTATTAACCCGTTTCTCGTATCACTTCTGTTCGCCCCTGCGTAAGCGGAGCCGGCAGGGCCGATAGTCTTGGGAAAACGAGGAAATTCCGGTGTCGGCACAAGTAATCGAGAAGGAATTCGACGCAGGTGTACTGACGCAAGGCGCTCTCGTGAAGGATGTGCTGGAGAGCAATTCGAGCCCCGTCATGGTGCTGGACGACGACCTCCGCGTCCTCCTTTCCAACACCGCTTCGGCGCGCCTCTTCCATTCGCCTTCGCCCGAAAGGCACCTGCCCGCCCTTGCCGACTATTGCGGTCCGGCACGCAGCTATTTCGTCGAACTCGTCTCGGCAACGATCCGCCGCGGTGAACCCTTCGCCGGAAGAGACATCTCCATCGAGGACGAGGTGTTCCATCTCGCGCTCCATCGCGGCGAAAGCGCCTGGATCGTCACCCTGCGGCCGATCACTCTTGAACTGAGCCGGGACTACAAGCTTCGGCGGCTGGAGCAGCATCGCGACGTATTGCTGAGGGCCATCAACGGGATAGAAGGCAGCATCGTCCTGGTCGACCTGAGCGGCGCCATACGGTTCATGAACGAATACACGAAACGTCATATCGGCGACCTCCTCAAAGGCGTGCCGATGAGCGACTGGCCGAAGGCGGCGGGCTTCTATCGCGAGGATGGCGTCACCCCCCTCGAAGGGGCCTATCGCATCATTCCGCGCGCCCTTGCCGGCTACACCATCGCCGGCCAGGCAATAGTGGTCCGCAACGAACTGACGGGTCGCCGCCTCGATGTCTCGGCATCGGCCGCCCCCGTTCGCGACGGCAAGGGCGGCATTGTCGGCGCCATCGCCTGGTTCCGTGACGTCACGAAAGACAGCCCCGCCGCGTAGTCGGCGTCGACGGACAAAATGAAGAGAAAAATGGTACGCCCTAGGGGAGTCGAACCCCTCTTTCCAGAATGAAAATCTGGCGTCCTAACCGATAGACGAAGGGCGCACGCGGGGCCTTTCGGCCCGGGACGGGAACACCCGCCACGAGCGCGCCTTATAAGGGCAGAGGCGGACGCTGGCAACCCCGGATTTTTCGCCGAATATCGGCAAAAACCGGCTGTTTCGGAACGCGTGTTGAGAACCGTTCTTGGTCTCGGCGTTCTTATTTACTACACTGGTAATAGACGTATTTTAATCCGGTTTGGGGGTATCGGTGTCGCGCGCTGCCATGAGCGATCTGCGTCTGCCTGAAGGCGTCAACTTGACACCTCTCGCCTCTCATTTCGATTCGCGCGGCGACCTGACCGAGATATTCCGGCAGAGCTGGACCGGCGATTTTCATCCGCTTCAATGGAATCTCGTGCGCAGCGAGGCAAACACCTTGCGCGGCTTCCACGTTCATCCGCGGCACTACGATTATCTCGTGATGATAGACGGCGCCATGCAGCTTGCCCTGAAGGACCTGCGCCCCGGTTCTCCGACGGAAAACCTCGCCACGACTTTGATTCTCGACGCCACGGTACCCGCGAGCATTGCAATCCCGCCGGGCGTCGGCCACGGCTTCTACTTTCCGGACAAGGCGATGCATATCTACTCGGTCTCGGAATACTGGTCGCGCGAGGAAGAAATCGGCTGCCGCTGGGATGATCCCGAACTCGGCATTGCCTGGGGCGCGCCCGACGCCACCCTCTCACCTCGCGACGCCACAGCCGGCGCTTACCGGGAAATGGTCGCTGACTATGTCGCCAGAACCGAATGCCTCTTGCCGGAGGAAGCCGGAATAATCCGCGCATGAGCCGCATCATGAGGATCGGCCTTGTCGGCGTCGGCGACTGGGGCCGCCACATCCTGCGCGATCTGAATTCGCTCGGCGCCGAGGTCCACGCCGTGGCGCGCTCCGAGGCCTCGGTCTCGCGCGCAACCGCTGGCGGCGCCGCTTCGATCGTTGGCTCGGCGGCGGAACTACCATCCGATTGTGGCGGCTATGTTGTCGCTTCCGACACCGTGGCACATCTCGACGCCGTCGAGACCCTGCTCTCCCGCGGCAGGCCTATCTATGTCGAAAAACCGCTCAGCCCCGATCTCGAACGCATCCGCCGCTTGCCGCCCGACGCGGCGCGCCTCGTCTTCACCATGCACAAATGGCGCTACCATCCGGGCATAGTCGAACTGGCGCGCATCGCCCGCACCGAGGAATTCGGTCCTGTCACCGGCCTTCGCTGCTTCCGCATGGGCTGGGAAAATCATCACGATGACGTGGATGCGATCTGGATTCTGGCACCGCACGACATGTCGATCGCGCTCCATATTCTCGGCGAAGTGCCACGCATTCTCAATGCATGGCGCGATCCCACGGTCCTGGGGCCGGAAGGCGTCATTGTAAGAGCCGGGACGGCTTCGGGTGTGCCTTTCGTTTTCGAAGTATCGTCGGGCAAACCCAACAAGCATCGTGCAACCGTACTCGCCTGCCGCGACGCCGTTTGCGAACTCGACGACACGCATTACGACCGCATCGTCATCCGCCGCCGCGGCACCTTGCAGTCCGGCGAATTCGAGGAACGCAGCGTGGCGTCCGACATGCCGCTCAAGGCCGAACTCGCCGCCTTTCTCGATCACCTCAATGGCGGCCCCCCGCCCTTCACTGCTCTTGCCGATGAAATGGCCATCATCGAGGCAATAGACTGGATTCACGAACGCGCCTTCGGTTCGGCATGCGCTTCACCGCCCTGATCCCCACCCACAACAACGGACCTGTCGTCGGCCGCGCGATCCGCAGCGTCCTGCGCCAGACGGAACGGGACTTGGAACTCTTCGTGGTCGGCGACGGTGCGCCGGAAGAAACGCTCGCCGTCGTCCGCAATCTGGCCGATAGCGATCCTCGCGTTCGTCTCTTCGCCTACGAGAAGGGCGAGCGTCACGGCGAGGCGCTGCGCCATCAGGCGCTCGAGGAAGCAACCGGCGAATTCGTCTGTTATCTCGCCGACGACGACTTCTGGTTTCCTGATCACCTGCGTGTCATGGGCCGCATGCTTCAGTCGGCCGATTTTGCCAACACACGCTTTGCCCGCGTCTATCCCAATTGGCGCATATGTGGCTATGTCGGCACATTCGACGACATGGACCTGCGCCGCCGTTTGCTGGAAACGAAGACCAGCTTCTTCGGCCTCTCCTTTGGTGCCCATCGCATGGATGCCTATCGCCGGCTTCCCGAAGGCTGGGCGCCCGCTCCACAGGGCATCTGGACCGATCTTCACATGCTTCGCAAATGGCTCTCTGTGCCGGGAATGCGCTTCGCCACGTCTCCGCTTGTCACCGGCCTGAACTTTCCCGCCGAAACCTGGCGTGACAATCCGAAGCAGCAGCAACAGGCCGAACAGAACATCTGGTACGAACTCTTCAAGGACCCGGCGATGGTAAAGGCCATACGAAGGAACATCCCCTCCGACGACACGCATCTGCCGCTTCACCGGGTCATCGCCGCCGCTAACCACACCTGGCGCGGCACGCCGGGCTTCACCGGCGCCATACGACGTCTCTTTTCACGGTGAAGAGATATCAGGGCCGGGCGTCGCGCGTCGGCACGGCATCTTCGATGGTGAACTGCACATCCCGCCGCCCTTGCCAGTCGTCGGCGGAGAGCCGGCCAGCGACGTGGATCAACCCGCTGCCCCGGTCCATCAGCAGCGCGCCGAGCGGCGTCTCCGCTGCGCGGAAAGCAATAGCCTTGAGCCTGCCGCCATCTTCGCCCGTGAGGATCACGCGTACATGCGCCTTCCCCACGATATCCGCCTTTACGACGCGAACCGAAGGCACCGCGAAGCGCGGCTCGGAATTTCCCGCGCCATAGGGGCCTGCCTGCTGCAACAGGTCGAAGAGGTCGCGCGTCGCACCTCGCGCCGCTATCGCGCCATCGAGCTTCAGCGCCCGCGCCTCCGACGCCACCGCCACGTCGTCGGCAAGCCGCTTCGAAAGAAAAGCCTCCAGCGCTTCCAGCTTCTCTTCCCGCACCGTCAGGCCCGCCGCCATCGCGTGCCCGCCGCCATTGACGAGCAGCCCCGCCTCGAGCGCGGCCGTCACGGCACGTCCGAGATCGACACCGCTCAGCGAACGGCCAGACCCTTTCCCCTCGCCTTTTGCGTCGATCGCGACGATCAGAGTGGGCCGCTCGTATTTGTCCTTGAGGCGGCTCGCGACGATGCCGATGACCCCCGGGTGCCAGCCCTTGCCGGAAGCAACGATCACGGGCGGCGGCGTATTTGCGCGCATACGCGACAGCCGCTCGTCCACCTGCATCAGCGCCTCTTCCAGAACCTGCGCCTCTATGGCCTGGCGCTCGGCATTCAACCGGTTGAGCGCTTCCGCGATATCGCGCGCCTCGATGGCGTCCTCCGTCGTGAGCAGCCGCACGCCGAGATCGGATTTGCCGACGCGTCCGCCTGCATTCACGCGAGGGCCGAGCTGGAAGCCGCAATGGTAGGGTGCCGGCGTTCCGTTCATCCCGGCGGCATCGGCGAGCGCGGCAAGCCCCGTATTCCGCCGCCGCGCCATCACGCGAAGCCCCTGCGCGACGAAGGCGCGGTTCAACCCGGTAAGCGGCACGACATCGCACACCGTCCCGAGTGCCACGAGGTCGAGCCATTGCATCAGGTCCGGCTCCGCGATATCGCCGTCGTAGAAGCCGCGCGCGCGCAGCTCCCTGTTCAGCGCCACGAGAAACAGGAACGTGACGCCCGCCGCCGCTAGCTGGCCGAGGCCGCTCGTGTCGTCGAGGCGGTTCGGATTGACGAGCGCGAAGGCGGGCGGCAGCGATACTTCCGCCTGGTGGTGGTCGATGACGATGGAGGGAAGCCCGTGATCCGCCGCTTCACCCAGCGCCTTGTGCGCCATGGTCCCGCAATCGACGGTCACGACGAGATCGATCCCCTCGTCCTTCAGCCGCTTCAGCGCTGGCGCGTTCGGCCCGTAGCCCTCGCGGATGCGATCGGGAATATGGACGCGAAGCTCGCTCCCCACCGCCTTGAAGAACCGATGGAGCAGCGCGCTCGATGTCGCCCCGTCCACATCGTAGTCGCCGAAGACCGCGATCTTCTCGCCCTTCGCAATGCCTTCGGCGACGCGCTTCGCCGCCTTGTCCATGTCGGCAAGCGTGCTCGGATCCGGCATCAGCGTTTTCAATGACGGCGCGAGGTAGGCGGCGCACTCCTCCGGTGCAATGCCCCTTCCCGCCAGCACCCGCGCAACGATTTCCGGCAATCCTTCGCGCTGGGCAATGGCAAGCGCCATCCGCTCGTCGGCAAGGCGGCTCGCCCATGCGCGTCCCGTCGCCGACCGCTCGACGCCGAGAAAAGTTCTGGAAGGCGTCTCGGCGCTCATGCGATTGCCGTAAAGCTGCCGGAATGGGTCATACGAACACGATAGCCCCGCGAATCGCTGCCGGTCTAATGGCATTTAAATCCCACTCAGGAGCTGATAACGACATCTTCACCTTGCGTCTCATGAATATGTTCGCGTTGCGCGGCACTGCTGATTTCGCTTTCACGGGAAACACTGGCCGGCACCAGCCTGTCCATCACCACACAGGCAACGAGGTCTCCGGTCACGTTGAGGCTTGTACGGAAGCGTTCGAGAATACGGTCGAGTCCGACGATGAGGGCAAGGCCGCTCAGCGGCACCCCGACGCTGGACAGCACCGAGGCCAGCACCACAATTCCCACCCCCGGCACCGCCGGTGTCCCGATGGACGCGCCGACCGTCGTCGCGATGAGGGCCATGAGCACGCCTGTCGACAGGTCAATCTGGTAGAGTTGCGCCATGAAGATTGTCGCGAGCGCCTGGTAGAGGGCGGTCCCGCCCATATTCATCGTCGCCCCCAGCGGCACGATGAACTGCGCCAGCGACGGACGGACTTTCAGCACCTCTTCGGCGGTCTTCACTGTCACCGGCATGGTGGCGGCGGAACTGTTCGTGGAAAATCCGAGCAGGAAAGGTTCGCGGATGGCCCGCAACATTTCGAGAGGATTGCGTCCGCCGAGCACCGCTGCGGTAATGAGATAGAACACAAGCAAGAGCGCCATGCCGAGCACCACCACCGCCGCATAGGCCGCAAGCCCCGCAAGTATGCCCGGTCCCGTCTTGATCATTGCCTGAGCCAGCAACCCGAACACGGCGACCGGTGCAAACGTCATCACCGTCGCCACGATTGCCATGCTGATCTCCTGCACCGACCCCAGAAGTTCAAACAATGGCTTTGAGGAGCTTGGCGGCACACTGAGAAGCCCCATCCCCAGAACGATCGAGAAAATGACGATTTGCAGCATGTCGCCGCTAACGATCGAATTCAGCGGATTGGTCGGCAACAACTCCGTGATTCCGGTCGGGATATCGACCAGGCTGAAAGGCTTTGCCGCTTTCGCCTCCCCCTCGGCCGCAAGCTCCGCGACCTGTCCCGTAAGCTCCACGACAGGCACAACAGCTCGGTCCACATAGTTGCCGGGTGTGAGCATCAGACCGATCGCAACGCCGAGTGCGGCTGCCACAATGGTCGAACCCACGAAGTAGAAAGCGAGCCCCACCCCCGTGCTCTTGAGCTGACGCACGTCGGTCGCGGCTGCAATGCCACGAATTATCGAGGCAAGGATCAACGGCACGACGACCATCTGGATGAAGGCGAGGAAGAGGTTACCGGGCAGTGCCAGCCACTCCCCGATTCCGATAGCGACCGGGCGCGACACGATCTCCGTATCGGGATTGAGCAACAGTCCTGTGCCGATGCCCAGCACCATGGCGATCAGCACTTGCAGCCACAACCGCCCTTTTGTCAGGCGGCTGAACGCCCCGCTGAGGAACTTCTGGTTTTTGGGGAAGATGTGTTCAATTGCGGAGAAAGTTCCACCGGCCATCATCTTGCTCCTGTCTGGGTCCGTTAGCCGGAAACGCCGGGCAAGCCCCATGTCCGGAGACTGATCGCGCAGCAACAAGAGATCGGATTGCGGTCGCGCCCGGCTTACTTGAACTTGTCCGTCGAATAATGGAACGACTTCAGCCGCCGCACCGTGCCCGTCGCGGAGCGCATGACGATGGTATGGGTCGAAACCCCGCCATGCACATGGTGGATGCCGTCAAGAAGCCATCCGTCGGTTACACCGGTCGCCGCGAAAATCACATCGCCTGACGCCATCTCGTTCAGTTCGAACTTCTTGTTGAAGTCCTTGACGCCCATCTTCGCCGCGCGCGCCTTCTGCTCGTCGCTCTGCGTGACGAGACGGCCCTGCATCTGGCCGCCGATGCAGCGCAGCGCCGCCGCTGCGAGCACGCCCTCCGGCGCACCGCCGACGCCAATATAGAGGTCGATTCCGGTCTCCGGGTCCGTGGTCGCGATCACGCCCGCGATGTCTCCGTCGGTGATGAGCGTCACGCGCGCGCCCGTCTCGCGCACCGCGCGAATGAGGTCCGCATGGCGCGGCCGGTCGAGCATGCAAGCCGTAATGTCCGAGGGCTTGACGCCCTTCGCCTTGGCGAGTGACTTGATGTTGTCGGCAGGCGATGCGTCGAGGTCGACGACACTGGCGGGCAATCCCCCGCCCACCGCGATCTTGTCCATATAGGTGTCGGGCGCGTTGAGCAGAGTACCGCCGGCGGCGGCCGCCAGAACGGTCATCGCATTCGGCATCGCCTTCGCCGTCAGCGTCGTGCCTTCCAGAGGGTCGAGTGCGATGTCGACCTTCGGTCCCTTGCCCGTACCGACGCTCTCGCCGATATAGAGCATCGGCGCTTCGTCGCGTTCGCCTTCGCCGATCACCACCGTGCCGTCGATATCGAGCACGTTGAGTTCCTTGCGCATCGCGTCGACCGCCGCCTGGTCCGCCGACTTCTCGTCGCCGCGCCCCACCCAGAGCGCCGAGCAGACCGCCGCCCGTTCCGTCACGCGCCCCATTTCCAGCGCCAGCATGCGGTTCAGGTTCGGTGTCTTCGCTGTCATCGGTATCCCCATCTTTTCCGTCCGTGTTCTCCGGACGCATCGTGTCCCGGTAAGCTCAGCGGAGCTCCCCGTCTTCAATTCTGATGACGAGCGGCGTCCCCGCTACGTCTTCATGTTCCGCCAGGTGCGCCCGCGCGCGGGCCATCGTGCTTTCGTCGGTCTCATGCGTGATGAAGACGACCGGCAGCCTGCCGCTGCCATCGCCCCGGCCACCCTTCTCACCGCGCTGCACGATGCGCTCGATGGAAACGGAAGCCTGCGCCAGCGCGCGCGTGATCTCGGCCATGCTGCCCGCGCGGTCGACCGCGCGCAGCCTGAGGTAGAACGAACTCTTGTGCGCATCCATCAGCGGTTTGGCCGGCGCCTTGAGTTTCGCCGCCGGAACGATGAAGGGCGGCACCACGAGCCCGCGCGCAATGTCCACAAGGTCGGAGAGCACGGCGGACGCCGTCGGCCCTTCGCCCGCGCCACGGCCTTCGAGCACGAGATGCCCCACCCGGTCGCCATCGACCGCCACCGCGTTGTAGACGCCCGACACCGCGGCAAGCGGCGTTCCTTCCGGCACCAGTGCGGGGTGCACCCGCTGCACGATCCCGCCATCGCCCTTCTCGGCAATCGCGAGCAGCTTCACCTTGAAGCCGAATTCGCGCGCAAAGGCGATGTCGGTCGCGCTGATCTTCTCGATCCCCTCGATATGCACGTTCGCAAAATCGACTTCCGTGCCGAAGGCGAGGCTCGCAAGAATCGCGAGCTTGTGCGCGGCGTCGATCCCGCCGACATCGAAGGTCGGGTCGGCCTCCGCGTAGCCGAGATCCTGCGCATCCTTCAGCACGTCCGCGAAGTCGCGTCCCGTCGTCTCCATCTCGGTCAGGATGTAGTTGCAGGTGCCGTTGAGAATCCCGTGAATACTGCGGATCTCGTTGCCCGCCAGCGCCTCGCGCATCGCCTTGACGATGGGAATGCCGCCTGCGACCGCCGCCTCGTAGTTGAGCGCGACATTCGCCGCCTCCGCGAGCCGCGCGAGCGCGGTGCCGTGATGAGCGACCAGCGCCTTGTTCGCCGTCACCACATGCTTGCCGGCCTTCAGCGCCGCTTCGAGAAGCTCGCGCGCGATGCCTTCCGAACCGCCGATGAGCTCCACGACGAGATCGATATCGTCCGCGCGCGCCAGCGCCATCGGATCGTCTTCCCAGCGCACGCCGCCGAGGTCGATCCCGCGATCCTTCTTCTTGTCGCGCGCCGAAACGGCGACAAGCTCGATCGGGCGGCCGCACGCTGCCGCGAGATGGTCCGCGCGCGCGGCCAAAATCTTGACCACGCCCGCCCCAACCGTACCGAGGCCGGCTATTCCGATGCGAAGGGCTTCAGTCACGTCCGGCCTGCCCTCGTTGAGCTGGGATGGGGCACGACGCTCGCGCTGATGCCGACGCGCTCTTCGTACTCGGCGATGATCTGGTCGGCATTCTGCATCATGCGCTTGACGTTGCGCGCCGCCTGCCGGATGCGCTGCTCGTTCTCCACGAGACCGATACGCACATGCCCGTCGCCATACTCGCCGAAGCCGATGCCCGGCGCGACGGCCACATCCGCCTGCTCCAGCAGCAGCGTCGCAAAACCCATCGAGCCAAGATGCCGGAACTTCTCCGGGATCGGCGACCAGGCGAACATGCTGGCCGGCGGGCTCGGAATGTCCCAGCCGGCGCGGCTCATGCTGTCCACCAGCACGTCGCGGCGATGCTTGTAGGTCGCGCGGATTTCCGCCACGCAATCCTGCGGTCCGTTGAGCGCCGCCGTCGCCGCCACCTGGATCGGCGTGAAGGCGCCGTAGTCGAGATAGGATTTAACGCGGCCAAGCGCATTGATGAGCTTCTCGTTGCCGACCGCAAAGCCCATCCGCCATCCCGGCATCGAGAAGGTCTTCGACAGCGACGTGAACTCGACGGTGCGCTCGCGCGCGCCCGGCACCTGCAGGATCGAGGGCGGCGGGTTGCCGTCGAAATAGATTTCCGAATAGGCGAGATCCGAGATCACATAGAGATCGTGCTTCGCGGCAAAGGCGATCACCTCGCGGTAGAAGTCGAGATCCGCCACCTGTGCCGTCGGGTTCGAGGGATAGGAAACCACGATCGCCGTCGGCTTCGGCACGCTGTGGCGCACGCCGCGCTCCAGCATGTCGAAGAAGCCGGTCTCGCTCTCGAACGGCACCGAGCGGATGACGGCGCCCGAAATGATGAAGCCGAAGGCATGGATCGGATAGCTCGGGTTCGGACACAGGATGACGTCGCCCGGCGCCGTGATCGCCTGGGCGAGGTTCGCGAGCCCTTCCTTGGAGCCGAGCGTCGCGATCACTTCCGTTTCCGGATTGAGCTTCACGTCGAAGCGCCGCTGGTAATAGGCGGCCTGCGCGCGCCGGAGTCCTGGAATGCCGCGCGACGAGGAATAGCGGTGCGTCTTCGGATCGCGAACCGCCTCGATCAGCTTCTCGACGATATGCGGCGGCGTCGGCATGTCGGGATTGCCCATGCCGAAATCGATGATGTCCTTGCCTTCCGCGCGCGCCTTCGCCTTGAGCTTGTTCACGCTCTCGAAAACGTAAGGCGGCAGACGCTTTATGCGGTGGAACTCTTCGCTCATGGCCAGATCCTGATACGCCGAATCGCGCGGAGACGCCCATCGAGGCAGGGGCCCGCCGGTTCAGGGCGTCTTATACCGCCAAAGCCGGGGCCGGGCCACGCGAAAACGGGCCCGAAAACCCGAAATCAAACCCGAAATCCGGCTCCCGGTATGGCTTGCCCGCTATGGCGGATTTCAGGGCTGGCCGACGGAGGGCTTCACCGTGACGTGGCGCGTCGGCGCCGGCGTCACCTCGGGGCCGGTATCCTCGGCCGACGACGGCGCCGCCGCGCCGTCCTCGGTCATCACCTCAGGCTCCTCGTCGGGCGCCTTGGCGGCGGTCTTCGTTTCCTTTTCGGGCAGCACCTTCGAATAGTCGCTGTGCCCGCCCCTGTCGCCCGGCAGCGGAATGGTCGGCGCCGCCTCGTAGAGCGACTGCTTGTCCTGGCCTTCGGGCACATCGTCGAGTTGCGGCACGGGCGTCGGCCTGGACACGACGGGGGCCGGCGCGGGCGCCTCGGTGCCGCCGCGCAGCACGCGGTCGCTGTGCATCGCCTTCTCGCGGTCGGCGGCGAGCCCCTTGGCGAGGTCCTCGCGTTCGTCGAGCGTCGTTACCTCGGGCCGCTCCTGGGGCACGTCGCGCAGATCCGGAAAGGCCGCATCTTCCGGCGCTTCAGACGGCGTGCCGCCATACATCGCGTCGGGCTTCGCATCGTCCGAAAAGGCCGAACATCCCGCCACCGCGATGGCGAGCACCGCCGCTGCGGCAACCGATTTCACACCCCGGCCCCATGCCTGATCGGACATTCCGAACTCCCTCAATTGCTGCGTTTTAGTGCCCGTTTCCCGGCCCCGAATCCCTGCCCGACAGCGTCATCGGGCGGACATGAGCAAGCGTATAGTATACGCTTGTGGCGCGAAACCGTTTGTGGGCGCCGCAACGGCGGCATTCGCCGTAATTCGGGGAAATCCCGCCGCAAACGGGACGGAACGCCGGCCAGGCCCGGTCAAGGCCCAGAGAAGTCCAGGGAAGCGCTCGATGAACCTGAAAGAGACGTCCGCCGCACCGGAAGCGAAAGAGGCTGGCGCGGCGCCCGGAAAACGCAAGCCCAGGGTTGCCGCCGGCAAGACGAAAGCCGCGAAGCCCGCCGCCGCGAAGCAGGCCGCGCCCGAAAAACCGGTGGCCGAAAAGCCCGCCGCGGCGAAGCCCGCCGCCGTGCCCGAGTCCCGCGATTTCGTGATGCCCGATCTCGGCCGCCTCGCGATCAATCTCATGCACGCCGCCAATCTCGGCCAGAAGGCCGCGCGGCAGCTCATGCAGAACGGCGACACGACCTCGGACGCGAGCCACGCCCTCCACGATCTCCAGCGCGTCGGCAAGGCGCTGATGGATGTCGCGGGCAGCTACATGACGAACCCGATGAAGGTCGTCGAGGCGCAGGCCGCGCTCTGGCAGGGCTATCTGAGCCTCGCCTCCTCCATGACGCGCCGCCTGCTCGGCGAGGACGTGCCGCCCGTCGTCGCGCCCGGCCGCAGCGACAAGCGCTTCCGCGATCCCGACTGGCAGGAAAACATCGTCTTCGACCTGATGAAGCAGTCCTACCTGCTCACCAGCAAATGGCTCACCGAACAGGTGAAGCATGCTGAGGGCATCGATCCGCACACGCGCGAAAAGGCGGACTTCTACATCCGCCAGATGGCGAACGCCGTCTCGCCCTCGAACTTCCTCCTCACCAATCCGGAAATCCTGCGCACGACGCTCGCCTCCAACGGCGAGAACCTCGTCGCCGGCATGGAGCATCTGCTCGAGGACATCGAGCGCGGCCACGGCCACATCCAGATCCAGCAGACGGACATGTCCGCCTTCCGTCTCGGCGAGAACATCGCGACCACGCCCGGCAAGGTCATATACCAGAACGACCTGATGCAGCTCATCCAGTACGAGCCGACGACGGCTGAGGTCTACAAGCGCCCCCTCATCATCTACCCGCCCTGGATCAACAAGTACTACATCCTCGATCTCGGCCCCGAGAAGTCGCTGGTGAAGTGGTGCCTCGACCAGGGCTACACGGTCTTCGTCGCAAGCTGGGTGAACCCGGACGCGCGCCTCGCGCTCAAGACCTTCGAGGACTACATGCATGAGGGCGTCTATGCCGCGCTCGACGCGGTCGAAAAGGCGACCGGCGAAACCGAGGTGAACGCGGTCGGCTACTGCATCGGCGGCACGCTGCTCGCCTGCTCGCTTGCCCACATGGCGCAGCGCGGCGACACCCGCATCAAGTCCGCGACCTTCCTCGTCACCCAGGTCGACTTCACCGAGGCGGGCGAACTCAAGGTCTTCATCGACGAGGAACAGATCTCCGAAATCGAACAGCAGATGCACGAGAAGGGCGGCTACCTGAAAGGGTCCACCATGGCCTCCACCTTCAACATGCTGCGCTCGAACGACCTCATCTGGAACTACGTCGTCAACAACTACCTGCTCGGCCGCGAGCCGATGCCCTTCGACATCCTGTTCTGGAATGCGGATGCGACGCGCCTCCCGTCGGCCATGCACGTCTTCTATCTGCGCGAATGCTATCTCGAGAACAAGCTCGCCGAAGGCCGCATGGTGCTCGGCGGCGAGGAGCTGCACCTGAAGGACGTGAAGGTGCCGGTCTATCTCCAGTCGAGCCGCGAGGACCACATCTCGCCCTATAACTCCGTGTACAAGGCAACGAAGCTGTTCGGCGGCCCGGTGCGCTTCATCTGCGCCGGCTCCGGCCACATCGCCGGTGTCATCAATCCGCCCGCGGCGGGAAAATACAACCACTGGACGAATGACGACCTGCCCGAAACGCCCGACAAATGGTTCGAAGGCGCCACCGACCACAAGGGCTCCTGGTGGCCCGACTGGGAACAATGGCTCTCCGAAAAATCCGGCGGCCTGGTCCCCGCCCGCAAACCGGGCAGCGGCAAACTCAAGGTGCTGGAAGATGCGCCGGGGTCATACGTCTTGGTGAAGAGCGAGGATTAAACACTCACCTCCCCCTTGCGGGGAGGTCGAGAAATTCGCGGCACGCGGATTTCTCGGGGTGAGAGGCGGCTCGCGCTGCGAGCGAAAAGGTCCGGTGGACCTTTTCGAGCCTCGAACGCCCTGAGCCATGCGAAGGGCTTTGCCACCCATCCGCCTCAGCGCCCCCCACCCGAAGGGCGTCGCCCTTCGACCTCCCCGCAAGGGGGAGGTGAAGAGAACCGCGACCTTCGCTCCGCGTAACACATCTTCCCACCCTCCCCTTGAGGGAGGGTGGAAGGAAGCGCAAACCCCTTCGCCAAAACGCCCTCTCGGCATTCCCGCGCTAAAAGGCTAGCTTCCCTCCGCCGCCATCCCGCGGCCCCGCCGGAGCCCGCCCGCCTTGACCCTCACCGTCACCCTCGCCGTCCTCGCCTCCGCGCTGCTGCATGCAAGCTGGAACGCGCTCGTCAAGACCGGCGCCGACCGGCTGATGATGATGGGCTGGATCGCGGCCGCGACGGGCCTTGTCGCACTGCCCTTCCTGCCCTTCATTCCGCTGCCCGGCTGGGACGTCGCGAAGATCCTCTGCCTCTCCTTCGCGCTTCACGTCGGCTACAAGCTCTTCCTCGTGAAGGGCTACGAGCATGGCGATTTCGGCCAGGTTTATCCGCTGTCGCGCGGCCTCGCCCCCGCCATCGTCACACTCGTCGGCGCGATCTGGCTGAAGGAAATCCTGCCCACCGCCGCCTTTGTCGGCGTCGGCCTGATCGCGCTCGGCATCGTCAGCCTCGCCTTCCGCCGCACCAACGGCGCCGGGCTCCCGAACGATCCGCGCGCGCTCGCCTACGCCTTCGGCACCTCGCTCTTCATCGCCGCCTACACGCTGAACGACGGCCTCGGCGGCCGCTTCGCCGAAAGCCCGCACATCTATGTCATCTGGCTCTTCGCGGGCGACGGGCTGATCTTCTTCCTGCTGGTGCTCTGGCGGCGCGGCCGCGCCTTCCTGAAACCGCAGCGCGCGATGGCCTACGGCTTCGCCGGCGGCGTCATGTCCGTCATCGCCTACTGGCTCGTGATCTGGGCCATGACGCTCGCGCCCTTGGGCCCCGTCGCCGCGCTTCGCGAAACCAGCGTCGTCTTCGCCGCCCTCATCTCCGGCCTCATCCTGAAGGAAGGCCTCGGCCCCCGCGCCGTCGCCGCCGCCTGCGTCGTCGCGGCAGGCGTTATCCTGCTGAAGGTTTGACGTGACTTGATAATCAGAATACGGAGAAAAAATAAAATAGAAGTGTCATCCCGGCGAAAGCCGGGATCCATGGGCGGAACGTCAAATACCGGCATCTGCCGACAGGTACATGGACCCCGGCTTCCGCCGGGGTGACACCCGTGGTTTGAGCAAGACCCCTTACAGGTTCACGCCCAGCGCCTCGTCGGCCCCGGTCATGATGTTGAGGCACTGCACCGCCTGCCCCGACGCGCCCTTGCCGAGATTGTCGAGCAGCGCCATCAGCCGCGCCTGCTTCGTCGCCGGGTTGCCGAACACGAAAAGCTTCATCTTGTTGGTGCCGTTCAATTGCTCCGGATCGAGCTTCGTCGTCGCCGCGATCTCCTCGTAAGGCGCAACCGAAACGAAGCGCTGCCCGTCATAGAATGCCGCCAGCGTCTCGTGCAGGTCGGTCACCGAGACCTCGCCCGGCAGCGCCCAGAGCTGCAGCGGCACTTCCACGATCATGCCCTGCGCATAGCGCCCGACATTCGGCGTGAAGAGCGGCGGGTTCTGGAGCCCCATGTTCTTCTGCATTTCCGGCACATGCTTGTGCGCGAGCGACAGCGCATAGGCGCGGTAGTTTTCCTTCGTGTGCCCCGGCGCGTCCGCATCCTCGAACTCGGCGATCATCTGCTTGCCGCCGCCCGAATAACCGCTGACCGCGTTCACGGTGAGCGGCCAGCCGGCCGGCACCAGCCCCGCATCGGTGAGCGGCTTTACCAGCGCGATCGCGCCCGTCGGATAGCAGCCCGGATTGGTGACCCGTGTCGCGCCCGAAATCACCTGACGCTGATCGGCGCTCATCTCCGGAAACCCGTAGACCCAGCCATCGGCCACCCGGTGCGCCGTCGACGCATCGATCACCCGCGTGCGTCCGTTCGCGATCAGCGACACCGCTTCCTTCGCCGCATCGTCCGGCAGGCACAGGATCACGATGTCCGCCTCGTTCAAGGCTTCCTTCCGCGCGCCCGCATCCTTGCGCTTCTCCTCGCCCAGCGAAATGAAGTCGAGATCGTCCCGCCCGTTCAGCCGCGAGCGGATCTGCAACCCCGTCGTGCCCACTTCGCCGTCGATGAAAACCTTCGTGGTCATGTCCTTCTGCTCCTTCTGTCCCACCTCCCCCTTGCGGGGAGGTCGAGAAATCCGCGACGCGGATTTCTCGGGTGGGGGGAAGCCAAAAACAAAAAAGGCGCCTCGTTTCCACGAAGCGCCTTTTCGTGAACCCTGAAAGGGATCAGCGCTTCGAGAACTGGAAGCTGCGGCGGGCCTTCGCCTTGCCGTACTTCTTGCGCTCGACCACGCGGCTGTCGCGCGTGAGGAAGCCTTCCTTCTTGAGCGCAGGACGAAGCCCCGGCTCGAAATAGGTCAGCGCCCGCGACAACCCGTGACGGATCGCGCCCGCCTGGCCCGAAAGGCCGCCGCCCACCACCGTCGCGGTGATGTCGAACTGCTTCTCGCGCGCGGTCACGACCAGCGGCTGGTTCAGGATCATGCGCAGCACGGGCCGCGCGAAATAGACTTCGAGGTCGCGGCCGTTGATCTTGATCCGGCCGGAGCCCGGCTTGATCCAGACGCGCGCGACGGCGTTCTTGCGCTTGCCGGTCGCATAGGCGCGGCCGAACTTGTCAAGCTTCGGCTCGGTCGGAGACGCATTCGCGTACGGCTCCGGGGCGGTTGCGCCCGTGCCTTCCATCGCGCCCTTCAGGTCTTCGAGCGTGGTTGTTTCGGACATGATTATGCGATCCTGACGTTCTTGCGGTTCAAGGCGGCGAAGTCGACCTTCACGGGCTGCTGCGCCTCATGCGGATGCTCCGCGCCGCCATAGATATGGAGATGCGTCATCTGCTGGCGGCCAAGCGGCCCGCGCGGGATCATGCGCTTCACGGCGAGTTCAAGCACGCGCTCCGGGAAGCGGCCTTCGAGGATCCGCTTCGGGCTCGTTTCCTTGATGCCGCCGGGATGGCCCGTGTGGCGGTAGTAGCGCTTGTCGTCGTACTTCTTGCCGGTGAACGCGACCTTGCCGGCGTTCACGACGATCACGTGGTCTCCGCAATCCATGTGGGGCGTGTAGGTCACCTTGTGCTTGCCGCGCAGAATATTCGCGACATGCGACGCAAGGCGGCCCACGACGACGCCTTCGGCGTCGATCACGATCCACTTCTTCTCGATTTCGGAGGCTTTCGCGGAATAGGTCTTCATGGCGAAAATCCCGGGCATCTGCAAATCAAAGAGGGCCGCTCGATGCGGCCCCGGTTCGGCGCTGCTTCTAGGACCTCCCGCGCCCTCTGTCAACAGCATTGAACCGGACACGGCCTCGAAAAACGCTTTGATCGCAGCGTTTTATCTGTGAGGTAACCAGTTACCCCATTTTCGTCTGGTGGGCTTCGCTGGCGCCGCCGCCGCCGTCTCGCCGCCCCCCGCCGGGCCGCCCGCGGGCGGGCCAGAAGGCGGTATCGAATAGGTGCAGGTCCCGTGCGCCACGGGCCCGCTCGCGCCCGCCTGGGTCAGCTCGATCGCCCCCACCGCCAGCACCCGGCCGAGCTTCATCAGCCGCGCCTCCGCCAGGATGTCCGCCTGCGCCGGCCGACGCATGAAGTCCATGTGGAAGCTCGTGGTCACCGCAAGCCCCACCGGCCCGATATGCGCCAGCACCGCCGCATACATCGCGTAATCGGCAAGCGCCATCATCGCCGGCCCCGAAATCGTGCCCCCCGGCCGCAAATTCCGCTCGGCAAAGCCGAGCCTCAGCACCGCCGTTCCGGGCCCCACGGCCTCGATCGTCGTCGTATCCGCCCCCATCCGCATCTGCGGAAACTCGCGCTCCATGAACGCTTCCAGCTCCGCCACGCTCATCACCGGCTTCAGATCGGCCATACGCCCCTCCCACTACTCTTCGCCGCTTTTACCCCAAAGCCGCGCCGCGACAAAACGCCGGCCTCGCGCTAAAACGCCCCTCTACCGGCAGAGGGGGCCATCATGACGACGCTGAAAACCGAACGGCTGATCCTGCGTCCGTGGACGCAGGCCGACTTCGAGCCCTTCGCCGCCATGTCGGCCGACCCCGCCGTGATGGAGCATTTCCCCTCCACCCTCGACCGGGCCGCCTCCGATAATGTCGCCTCGATCCTGAAATCCGATCTGGACATCATGGGCTACGGCTTCTGGGCACTGGAAGTGCCCGGCGTCGCCCCCTTCATCGGCTTCGCGGGCATTCGCCCCGTCACCTTCGAGGCGCCCTTCGTGCCGGCGCCGCCCGCCATCATCGTCGAGATCGGCTGGCGCCTCGCCACGGCGCATTGGGGCAAGGGCTATGCGACCGAAGCCGCCCGCGCGGCCCTGGCGCATGGCTTCGGCGCGCTCGGCCTCCCCGAGATCGTCTCCTTCACCACAACCACCAATCTCAAGTCGCAAGCCGTCATGCAGCGCCTCGGCATGACGCATGACGAAGCCGGCGACTTCGACCATCCGAGCCTCCCCGACGGCCACCGCCTCAAGCGCCACGTGCTTTACCGGATAAAAGAATAGTGTCACCCCGGCGAAAGCCGGGGTCCATGGGCCTGTCGGCAAACACCGTCCTTCAATGTTCCGCCCATGGATTCCGGCTTTCGCCGGAATGACACTAAAGTGAGAAAGGGCATGAAATAAGCCCCACCTGACTCCTCCCCTCTCGCCCGCTATGCTTCCCAAGGGCCCCACCAGCGGTATCAACAAATCCAGTTCAAGGACCGGCATGGCAAAATTGAGGATGTGGGGCGCAACCCTGATATGGATGGGAAGCGCACTCTTTGTCATTCACAACCTCAACGGAAATACTGTCGTGAATTTGGCTGCGGCGGTAATTTGCATTTGCGCCGGTCTCTACACGCTATTTGTGAAATGTCCTCATTGCGGGTTTCCCGTAGGAAAGGCAAAGAAGCGGATAGGAAAGACGGAAATTTCGTACTGGTCGATTGGACGATTTGAGAAGTGTCGTTCTTGCGGACAGCACCTGTAGGGTCGCATGAAGAAATGTCCGCCTGGCATTTCGATCAGACAAGGGAGACGACCCATGAGCCAGCCCGCCGAAAAAGCGGCCCCCGCCGAAGCCATCCTCCTCCGCGAGGACGCGAACGGCGTCGCCACCCTCACGCTCAATCGCCCGAAACAGCGCAACAGCCTCTCCGAAGAGCTGATGCGCGCGCTCACCGCCGAACTGAACGCCGTCGCCGCCGACGCTTCCGTCCGCGCGGTCATCCTCGCCGCCAGCGGCCCCGCCTTCTGCGCCGGCCACGACCTGAAGGAGCTCACCGCCGCCCGCTCCGGCGGCGATCGCGGCCGCGCCTTCTTCGAGAACACGATGAAGCTCTGCAGCACGCTCATGCAGGCAATCGTGAATTGCCCGAAACCCGTCATCGCCCGCGTCCACGGCATCGCGACGGCGGCGGGCTGCCAGCTCGTCGCGAGCTGCGATCTTGCCGTCGCCGCCGAGGAAGCGAAATTCGCGACGCCCGGCGTCAATATCGGCCTCTTCTGCTCGACGCCCATGGTCGCCCTCTCGCGCAACGTGACGCGCAAGCACGCAATGGAAATGCTCCTGACCGGCGAGATGATCTCCGCCGTCCGCGCCGCCGAATTCGGCCTTGTGAACCGCGTCGTGCCGCAAGCGGAACTCGACGGCGCCGTCGCGCATTTTGCGGATACGATCGCGGCAAAATCGGCCCTCACCGTCTCCATCGGCAAGAAGGCGTTTTACGAGCAGCTCGAAAAACCGCTGGCCGAGGCCTACGACTACGCCAGCGAAGTCATGGTGAAGAACATGCTCGCCCGCGACGCGGAAGAAGGCATCGGCGCCTTCATCGAAAAGCGCGATCCGAAATGGGAAGACAGGTAATGAGTGAAGTCGAACCCGGCGACATCGAGCACATCCTGAAGAACACGAAAACGATCGCCCTTGTCGGCGCGAGCGCGAACCCCGCCCGCGACAGCCACGAGGTCATGCGTTTCCTGCAGGGCAAGGGCTACCGCGTCATTCCGGTGAACCCCGGCCTCGCGGGCAAGGAACTGAACGGCGAAAAGGTCTACGCCTCGCTCAGCGACATTCCCGAAAAGATCGACATGGTCGACGTCTTCCGCAATTCCGAAGCGGCGGGCCCCGTCGCGGACGAAGCCGTCGCCATCGGCGCGAAATCCGTCTGGATGCAGCTCGGCGTCGTCCACGAGGAAGCCGCCGCCCGCGCCCGCGCCGCGGGCCTCCGCGTCGTCATGAACCGCTGCCCGAAAATCGAAATGCCGAAACTGGGGATGTAGCACTTTCCTTAAACCCACCGCCGCCACTCAACATTCAGTGTCATCCCGGCGAAAGCCGGGAACCATGAGCGGCGAGGCACCCAACGATCAACAGGCTGAAATCCTGAACCGCCGACAGGCACATGGACCCCGGCTTTCGCCGGGGTGACAAGAAAGAAACCAGAGAGGCAAAAATGACCGACCGCAAATTCGACACCCTCGCCATTCACGCCGGCGCGCAGCCCGACCCGACGACCGGCGCCCGCGCAACCCCCATCTACCAGACGACCTCCTTCGTCTTCGACGATGTCGATCACGCCGCCTCGCTCTTCGACCTCCAGGCCTTCGGCAACATCTACACCCGCATCACCAACCCGACGACCGCCGTCCTCGAAGAGCGCGTCGCCGCGCTCGAAGGCGGCACGGCGGCGCTTGCCGTCGCGTCGGGCCATGCCGCGCAGATGATCGTCTTCCACACCATGCTCTCGCCCGGCGACCGCTTCGTCGCCGCGAAACAGCTTTACGGCGGCTCCATCAACCAGTTCGGCCATTCCTTCAAGAAGTTCGGCTGGGAAGTCGACTGGGCGGACGCGACCGACCCCGCCGCCATCAAGGCGGCCATCGGCCCGAAGACCAAAGCCGTCTTCATCGAAAGCATCGCGAACCCCGGCGGCCTCGTCACCGACATCGCGGCCATCGCCAAGGTCGCGCATGACGCGGGCGTGCCGCTCATCGTCGACAACACGCTCGCCTCGCCCTATCTCTGCCAGCCGCTCGCGCATGGCGCCGACCTCGTCGTCCATTCGGCGACCAAGTTCCTCGGCGGCCACGGCAACTCGATGGGCGGCCTCATCGTCGATGGCGGCAGGTTCGACTGGTCGAAGGACGGCAAGTACCCGACGCTTTCCGAGCCCTGTGCTTCCTATAACGGCCTCAAGATCCACGAGACCTTCGGCCCCATCGCCTTCGCCATCGCCTGCCGCGTGCTGGGGCTCCGCGACCTCGGCCCCGCCATCTCGCCCTTCAACGCCTTCATGATCCTGACCGGCATCGAGACCCTGCCGCTCCGCATGCAGCGCCATTGCGACAACGCGCTCAAGGTCGCGAAATTCCTGAAGGGCCACGCCAGGGTCTCATGGGTGTCCTATGCCGGCCTCGACGGCGACAAGTCGAACGCGCTGATGAAGAAGTATGCGCCGAAGGGCGCGGGCGCGGTCTTCACCTTCGGCCTGAAGGACGGCTATGACGCCGGCGTGAAGCTCGTGAGCTCGGTGGAACTCCTCAGCCACCTCGCCAATGTCGGCGACACGCGCAGCCTCATCATCCACCCGGCTTCCACAACCCATCGTCAGCTCACGGACGACCAGAAGAAATCCGCCGGCGCCGGCCCCGACGTCGTCCGCCTCTCCGTCGGCATCGAGGACGCCGACGACATCATCGCCGACCTCGACCAGGCCCTGAAGGCGTAAGCGGGGAAAATGTGCAGCGGCGCTTCTCCCTCTCCCCTCGGGGAGTGTATGGACCGGAGACAAGGGTTACAGGTGTTCGGAGACATGGGTGACAGTTTTTGACGAGCCATTTCGCAGGTCGATCTCTGCGATATGGCGGCTTGCGAAGATGACATGCCAGAGCCCGTCGTC
>CAJXOU010000039.1 GCA_913057645.1 uncultured Rhodobiaceae bacterium
GCCTCAAAGACGCAGCTTTACGGGATCGTCTATCCGCTCTGCCTGAAGCTGTTCGAGAAGGGCCGGCCAACCTCGTCCGACGTTCTTGCCTTCAAGGCGCAGGTGCAGAAGAACGTATCGACCCGGTTCAAGGACAGCGTCAAAGGCGTGTTCATCGAGTCGCTGCTCTAGGCTCCCCCCGCATAGGGATCAAAGCGCCTTCGCCTGATCCCGCAGCACGAATTTCTGGATCTTGCCGGTCGAGGTCTTCGGCAACTCGCCGAACACCACCGTTTTCGGCGCCTTGTAATGCGCCATGTTCTCCCGGCAGAAAGCGATCAACTCGGCTTCCGTCGCCTTGGCGCCCTTCTTCAGGGTGACAAAGGCGCATGGCGTCTCGCCCCATTTCTCGTCGGGCCTTGCCACCACCGCCGCCTCGATGATGTCGGGATGCTTGTAGAGCACGTCCTCGACCTCGAGCGACGAGATGTTCTCGCCGCCGGAAATGATGATGTCCTTCGAGCGGTCCTTCAGCTGGATGTAATTGTCGGGATGCCAGACGCCGAGGTCGCCGGAATGGAACCAGCCGCCCTCGAAGCACTCCGCGCTCGCCTTCGGGTTCTTCAGGTACCCCTTCATCACGACATTGCCGCGGAACATCACCTCGCCCATGGTCTCGCCGTCGCGCGGCACTTCCTCCATCGTCTCCGGATCGCGCACGGAAATCCCTTCGAGCACGGCATAGTTGACGCCCTGCCGCGCCTTCACCTGCGCGCGTGCGTCCAGTTCCAGCGCGTCCCATTCGTCGTGCCAGGCGTTCACGACCGCCGGCCCGTAGGTTTCGGTGAGGCCATAGACATGGATCACGTTGAAACCTTCGGCTTCCAGCTTGCGGATCGTCGCGGCGGGCGGCGGCGCGGCGGCCGCGAAATAATGCACAATGTTCGGCAGCGGCTTCTTTTCTTCCGCCGTCGCGTTGATGAGGAAGCCCATCACGGTCGGCGCCCCCGCCATATGCGTCACGCCATGTTCGGCGATGGCGCTGAAGATGTTCGCGGCGGTGACGCGGCGCAGGCACACATGCGTGCCCGCGATGACGCTCATCGACCATGTGAAGCACCAGCCGTTGCAATGGAACATCGGCACGGTCCAGAGATAGACCGACTTGTCCGTCATCCCCGCCGTCACGATGTTCCCCATCGCCAGCAGATAGGCGCCGCGATGATGGAAGACGACGCCTTTCGGGTTGCCGGTCGTGCCTGATGTGTAGTTCAGCGAAATCGCCTGCCATTCGTCGGCGGGCAACTGCCAGTCGAAATGCGCGTCGCCCTTGGCAAGAAACTCCTCGTACTCCGCCTCGCCGATCCGGTCGCCTTGCCCGTCATATTCCGGATCGTCGATGTCGATCACGAAGGGTGTCACCTTCGCGTGTCGAAGCGCCTCCTTGCCGAGCGCGGAAAACTCGCGGTCGACGAACAGCGCCTTCGCCTCGCCATGGTCCAGCATGAAGCCGATGATCGCGCCGTCGAGGCGGGTGTTCATCGTGTTCAGCACCGCGCCGATCATCGGCACGGCGTAATGCAGCTCCAGCATGGCCGGAATGTTCGGCGCGATCACCGACACCGTGTCGCCGAGTCCGATGCCACGCTCCGACAGCGCCGAGGCGAGCTTCCGGCAGCGCGCATAGAACTCGGCGTAATTGGTGCGGATGCTCCCATGCACCACCGCCAGCTTCTCCGGATAGACCTCCGCCGAGCGCTTGAGAAAACTCAGCGGCGACAGCGGCTGATGGTTCGCCGGGTTCTTGTCGAGATCGGTCTCATAGGGGTTCGCCGTCATGGGAAGCCTCGCGGGCAGCAGAAGGGAAGGGAGCGGCTCCCACGTTACCCAGCACGCGCGAGAGCGGCAAGGCGGCTGCGCCACCACCCTTTCCCGTCATTGCGAGAACGGTTTAGGTGCTCACCAAAACAAAACTGTCATCCCGACCCTGGCCATCTAGATCACCCTCCCCCTGTGGGAGGGTCAAACGTGCGAAGCACGTTTGGGGAGGGGTGCTCCGCCATCGGCATCGAACTCGCCATCCGAACTTCGCCGCTTACCCCTCCCCGAAATTCGCTTCGCTGTCGCTCACGAATTTCGACCCTCCCACAGGGGGAGGGTGATTTTCACGCCGGTGACGCGCGGTCGGCCCGGCTTTCGCCGAGATAACATTTGTGAGTTGGGCGGCCGCGTCAAAACACGCGTGTCGGATGACTCCCGGCTTCCGCCGGGACGACACCTGTGGGAAAAAGAAGCGGGGGGACATGATGACGGCGGATGAGAAGCGGAAGGAACGGCTCGACCGCGAGCTTCACACTCACCTCGAGCCCGGCGAGACGCTGCTCTGGAGCGGACAGCCGCAGGCTGGCCTTGTTCTGCGCGTGCATGAGCTGTTCATGGTTCCCATTACGCTCCTGTGGTGCAGCGTGCTGCTGCCGGTCGGCGTTCTGTCGGCCGACGCTCTTCTTCGTCACCCGGAAAGGATTGCATTCGGCGCATTGCCTCTGATGCTGGTCGTTATGCCCGTTGCGTTTGGGTTTGGGTTCTACGCGCTGATTGGGCGGTTCCTTCTCGACGACAGGCTTCAGAAGAAAACGATTTATGCAGTCACCGACCGGCGCCTGCTGATCATGTCCGGTCTGTGGTGGCGATGGGTGCGCGAACGTCCGTTCGACCGCATAAGCTGGATCAGGGCGTGGAGGCACTGGTCGGGCCGTACAACGATCATCTTTGGCCCGTACCCGTTCATCCATTCTCCGAGGGTCGCCGGCTTCCGGAGTCCGCGTTTCGGATGGTTCGTCTTCGAGCGCATCGAAGAGGGAGCGGCCGTGCTTTCTCTGCTCGCGGAGAAGCGAGGCGACATCGACGTTGAGGGAGAAGGGCGAAAGACCGCCGATCATGTACTCAAGATCATGGGTGCGTTGAGTTTGGTGCTTGCTGCGGCAATGGGCCTTGGGCTGGCGATGGAGGTTCCCGTTCTGTTTGCTGCTTATGGCGGAACGGTCGAAAGCCGCGGAGCCCTGACCGGGATCACCCTGCTGACGGCCTACGCCGCGACCGGCGCGGCGGCGGCGCTGTGCAACGGAATCCTTTGCTGGCAAAAGCGAAAGGAAGGGGTACCGCTTCCCGTCGTCTTTCACGTGACGAATGGCCTGTTCCTGGCCGTTCACCTGGCGGGGCTCATTGCTGCCTGGGAGGTGTGGCGGTGTTGTACCGTTGGCCTGTCCGTGGACCCGGCCTTCTTCACGGTCGTCATCTTCATCCCGATTGCCGTCATCTTCTCCGGTTACTTCATGCTCCTTGCCCGGCACAGGTGGCGCTGGAAAGGAGGTATCCTCGAATGGTGAGGTATCGGGAGCGGCAATGAGGTGGGGGGTCAACATAAGCCTGCTGATGGCGATGCTGATGATGCTCGGTGTCATGGAAGGTGTCACGGCCTTCGTCCATGCGCTGAACTTCGATCCCGGGCGGAACCTGCTGGCATCGTTCGCCGATCTCTGGCTGATCCTGTTTCTGACGATCCTCAGTGTTGCCGGTGCTCTCGCGGCGAGCTGCAATGGTGTGGCCTTCTTCCGGCAAAGACGCGGCGCGCCCATGTCGTGGGCGCTTCATCTGTGGAACGGTTCTTCCTTCTCCTCTATCTGCCGGCAGCGCTCTTCTATCTGTGGATGTTCGGTGCCGGTCCTGCGGGACCGCTAGCTTTCTTCATAGTGCTGACCTCATGCATACCGGTCGCCGGTATTACCGGCGTCTATGTCGCGCTGCTTCGCCGTCAACGCGCATTCGCGACCGCATGATGTGGATTAACGGAGGAATGGGGATGTCCCGAAAACTGGCGATAGCGAGCTTCTGCGTTGCCGCTCTCATGACCGCCGCTTTCGTCGGCGTACTGCTCCACATCGCCGGATTGGCCGAAACGCCGGACATGCCTGTCGGCGTCTATTGGATCTGGGGCGTCTCGGCAGTGTTCAAGGCGGCGGGGGCTGGAATGGCACTCTGCAATGGCGCCTTTCTCTGGCGTTACGGTCTGGGAACGCGGCCCCTGCCACCCTTTCTCAACGTCGCGAATGTGATCTTCGCCGTCTGGGCATTTCTCGTTTTCTGTGGTGAGGTGCTCGCCTTTTTCCTGATCGCTGATTTCATCGCCAGGCGGGACCCTCTTGCAACAGACACATTCGAAAGAATGGTGCGGTTGTTTCCGAACATCATTTTCGCCCTTGTTCCCCTCATTGGGGTGTCGGGCGTCTATCTCTACATCCGCCGGTGTCGGCCGCGCGTCACTCAGATGTCATCCGCTCCCCCCGACTCCCTGAGCCGCCCGCCCCGTGCTAAAACCCTCCCAACAACGAAAATGACGGGGAGCGGCAGCATGGGACGCTACAAGGATACCTACGACGCCTGGAAGAAGGACCCGGAAGGCTTCTGGGCGGAGGCGGCGAAGGAAATCGACTGGTTCAGGCCCGCGACGAAAACCCTCGAAGTCGAGAACGGGCTTTCCCGCTGGTTCGTCGGCGCAGAGACCAACAGCTGCTGGAACGCGCTCGACCGCCATGTGAAAGCGGGGAACGGCGAGCGCACCGCGCTCATCTATGACAGCGCCATGCTCGGCCGCGTCAAGAAATTCACCTATGCCGAACTGCTCGACAAGGTCGCGACCTTCGCGGGCGTGCTGCAATCCCACGGCATCAAGAAAGGCGACCGCGTCCTCATCTACATGCCGATGGTGCCGCAGGCCGCCGTCGCCATGCTCGCCTGCGCGCGATTGGGCGCGATCCATTCCGTCGTCTTCGGCGGCTTCGCGGCGAAGGAGCTCGCGACGCGCATCGACGACGCGAAGCCGAAGCTCATCGTCTCGGCGTCGTGCGGCCTCGAGCCCGGCCGCGTCATCGCCTACAAGCCGCTGCTCGACAAGGCGATCGAGATGAGCGCGCACAAGGTTTCCGGTTGCATTCTCTTCCAGCGCGAGATGGAGAAGGCGCCGCTCATTGAAGGCCGCGATTTCGACTGGAAGGAAGAGATGGACAAGGCGGAAGCGGCGGGCGCGAAGCCCGACTGCGTCCCCGTCGCCGCGACCGATCCGCTCTATGTGCTCTACACGTCCGGCACCACCGGCAAGCCCAAGGGTGTCGTCCGCGACAATGGCGGCCACATGGTCGCGCTCAAATGGTCGATGAAAAACGTCTATGACATCGACCCCGGCGACACCTTCTGGGCGGCGTCGGATGTCGGCTGGGTCGTCGGCCATTCCTACATCGTCTATGCGCCGCTCTTTCACGGCTGCACCACCATCCTCTTCGAGGGCAAGCCCGTCGGCACGCCGGACGCCGGCACCTTCTGGCGCATCATCGCGGAGCATGGCGTGAAGGCGCTCTTCACCGCGCCCACGGCCTTCCGCGCCATCCGCAAGGAAGACCCGAAGGCCGAGCTGATCTCGAAATACGACCTCTCGAAATTCGAGGTGCTCTATCTCGCGGGCGAGCGCGCGGACCCCGACACGATCCAGTGGGCGGAGAAGGCGCTTTCCGGCCGCCCGGTGATCGACCACTGGTGGCAGACCGAAAGCGGCTGGCCGATGGTCTCGAACCCGATGGGGATCGAGCGGCTGCCGGTCAAATACGGTTCGCCCTCCGTGCCGCTGCCCGGCTACGAGATCCATGTCGTCGACGAGGCCTGCCGCCAGGTCGCCCCCAACACCACCGGCGCCATCGTCGTCAAGCTGCCGCTGCCGCCCGGCTGCCTGCCGACATTGTGGGAAAACGAGGCGGGCTTCCGCGAGAGCTATCTCACGGAGTTTCCCGGCTACTACAAGACCGCCGATGCGGGCTTCCTCGACGAGGACGGCTATCTCTATGTGATGAGCCGCACCGACGACATCATCAATGTCGCCGGCCATCGCCTCTCGACAGGCGGCATGGAGGAAGTGCTCGCCGAACACCCGGACGTCACCGAATGCGCCGTCATCGGCATAGCCGACGCCATGAAAGGCCAGGTGCCCGTCGGCTTCCTCGTCCTCAATGCGGGCGTCGTGCGCTCCGCTTCCGAGATCGAGCAGGAGGCCGTGCAGATGATCCGTGAGCGGATCGGTCCCGTCGCCTCCTTCAAGAAGGCGATGGTCGTTCAGCGTCTGCCGAAGACACGTTCCGGCAAGGTGCTCCGCGGCACCATGCGCAAGATCGCCGACGGCGAGGAATGGGCGCCCCCGGCGACCATCGACGACCCCGCCATCCTCGAGGAAATCAAGGCCGTGCTCGGCGATGCGGGGCTGGTGAAGTAGCGGCAGGGAGGTGTTTCCTCCTCGTCGCTGCTGGTCGAGGCGCTCGCCCAAACATAAAGTGTCACCCCGGCGAAAGCCGGGGCCCATGGGCGGATGACAAAAATACGAAAGTCAGATGGATCCCGGCTTTCGCCGGGATGACACTGGTTTTTGTGTGCTGCCTCCCCAGATAGCTTCGTCGCCAAGCTACACGCACCTAAGCCCCCGCCGCCCTCCCATCGCGGCGCATCCGGTGCTATAACGCCCGCTTCCGGCGATAAGGAGTACCCCATGGCATCCGGTTCCCAACTCAGCGGCAAGGTGGCGATCGTGACCGGCGCGGCGAACGGCATCGGCCGCGCCATCGCGCATGCCTATGCGAAGGAGGGCGCGAAGGTCGTGCTGGCCGATGTCGCCGAAGAGGAAGGCGAGAAGGCGGCCGCCGATATCGTCGCGGGCGGCGGTGAGGCGCTCTTCCGCTATTGCGATGTCGGCGAGCGTCTCGATGTGCGCAATCTCGTCTGCGCCGCGACGGACGCCTATGACCGCGTCGACATCCTCGTCAACAATGCGGGCGTCGTCTCGAAGGGCGGCGATTTTCTCACCCTCGAGGAAGAGGAATTCGACCGCGTCATCCGCATCAACCTCAAGGGCAATTTCCTTGTCGGCCAGGCGGTCGCGCAGCGCATGGTGGCGCAGATCGAGGAAGGCGGCGCGCCCGGCACGATCATCAACATGTCGTCGATCAACGCCGTCGTCGCGATCCCCGGCCAGATCGCCTATTCCGCGTCGAAGGGCGGCATCAAGCAGCTCACCGAGGCGATGGCGCTCGCGCTCGCGCCTTACGGCATCCGCGTCAACGCGATCGGGCCGGGCACGATCCAGACCGCGATGGCCGGCACCGTCAGCGATCCGAGAGCCGCGCAGGCGATCCTGTCGCGCACGCCGCTCGGCCGCGTCGGCCAGCCCGAAGAGATCGCCTCGCTCGCCGTCTTCCTCGCCTCCGACGGCGCGAGCTACATGACCGGCCAGACCGTCTACGCAGACGGCGGCCGCCTCTCGCTCAACTACACCGCGCTTCCCCTCGTGAAGAAAAAGGACGGGGACAAGAAAAAGGACGCGTGAGGGCGAATTATTTTATTCCCGCTGCCTTATCCTCCCCATTCTGATTTCATCGTCATGGCCCGGCTTGTCCGGGCCATCCACGTCTTTGCGGTGTGAAAGAAAGACGGGGATGACCCGCATGAAGCGGGTCATGACGGTATTTCTGAATGCTGGAAAAAGACGGTCTCAAAACCGGGGATAAATCATTTCCTCCCGCCACACCATCCGTACACAGACGAACTGAATCCGCCTTTTGTGACGTTCGTGTGACAGTTCGATGACAGTCCGCGCGGCAAACAAAAAAGGCGCGGTTTCCCGCGCCTCTTGAATTGTGACAGTCGGCGTCCGAAAGCCGGGATTAATCCCCGCTTTCCTCCTCGATCTTCACGTCCTTCAGCTTCGCGAAGACGCTGTCGGCGTCGTAGGATTTCTTTTCTTCCTCTGCCTTTTCCGGCTCCGCGATGGTCGCGTGCGCGGGTTCGGGCGCCGTGGTCTCGCTCGCGGGCAGCAGCGTCTCCGACGTGCCGTCCGCCTTCGCCGCCTTCTTGCGTTCGCGCTCGGCCTTGCGCGCGGCCTTCTGGACCGCCGCGTCGAGCTCGATTTGCGTGCAGAGACCGAGGGTTACGGGGTCCACCGGCTTGATGTTCTGCGAGTTCCAGTGGCTCCGGTCGCGGACCGACTGGATCGTCGGCTTGGTCGTGCCGACGAGCTTGGAGACCTGCGCATCGGTCAGTTCCGGGTGGTTGCGCAAGAGCCAGGCGATGGCGTCCGGGCGGTCCTGGCGGCGCGAAACGGGCGTGTAGCGGGGCCCCTTGCGCGGCGCGATCGGCGGCAGTTTGTATTTGCTTTCAGAGACTTGCAGGCGCAGGTCGGCGTCCTGCTGGCAGCGCTCGATCTCGGCGCGGGTCAGTTGGCCGGAGGCGACCGGGTCCATGCCCTTGATCCCCTGGGCCACGTCGCCATCGGCGATGCCCTTCACTTCGAGCACGTGAAGGCCGCAGAAATCCGCCACTTGTTCGAAAGTGAGCGCGGTGTTCTCGACGAGCCAGACGGCTGTCGCCTTGGGCATAAGGGGCTGTGCCATATCAAATTCCTCTGATCCATCCGGGGCCTCCCGGATAAACCGTTTCTGTCCATCAATGAGTGGATATGGCCGTTATATAGGGCGAAAAAGCGGGCAATGAAAGCGGAATGATGTCCGGTCCGCAAATTGTGAAGTCCTCATGAAAAAGGCCGGAATCCCTTGGGATTCCGGCCCTTCCCGTAACATCCCGCGAGGATGTTCAGCGATCGATCTCGGTGATCTTCGTGCCCTCGATGCTCACGCCGGCCATCAGGCCCTGCTGGTCGAAGATGAAGGCATAGGCATCTTCCTTCAGCGTCGAGGTCGAAAGGTTCTTGGCCGCGCCTTCGTCAACCACGACCACCGTCGGGCCGACGCCGATCTCCCAGCCGTGGGATTCCTTCAGATAATCGACGGCTTCGTCGTTCATCAGGAACACCGCATAGCCGTAGGACTGCGCGCCCGCCTGCAGGCCCCAGGAGCCCGTCACGGAGTTGTAGTAGTCGGTGACCGCGCCGTCTTCCTTCAGCACGCCTTCGCCATAGGCGCCGCCGAAAACGAGGCCGGCCTTCACGATGTTCGGAAAGACGAGAACCGCTTCGGCCTGCTCGGAAATGTCCTTCGCGACGGCGTTGGTCTCGTAGAGGTTCTCAAGCGCCATTGCGGCCTGCTGGTTGAGATCCTCTGCCGTGTTTTCGGCCTGTGCGACACCGGTGGTCGCGATGGAGCCCATCGCGGCGGCGGCAACGGCAAGACCCATGAAACTGCGACGTGTGGTCGACATGATTTTTTCCCTGTTCCTGTTTCGGTACGCGACCCGGAAAGAATTCCCTGTGCGGAACATGTCCCGCGCATGGTCGCCTTCCTCTGCCCATAACTATGCGCAGGAGGAAGAAAGGTTCCGCAGGGAGCGGGATTTGTTTTCGGCGGGCGCCGTCAGAGGGTCAGGACGATCTTGCCGATATGGCTGCTCTTTTCCATAAGCGCGTGCGCCTTCGAGGCATCCGCGAGCGGGAAAACCGTGTCCACGAGCGGCTTTACGCGGCCCCCGTCGAGAAGCGGCCATACTTTCGCCTTGAGGGCGGCGGCAAGTGCTGCCTTCTCCTCGATGCTGCGTGGGCGCAGCGTCGAACCCGTCAGCGTCAGCCGTTTCAGCATCACCGGCATGAAGTTCACTTCTGCGGTGGAACCGTTCAGGAAGGCGATGGAGACGATCCGTCCGTCCGCCGCGCAGGCCTGAATGTTGCGCGCGATGTAGTCGCCGCCGACCATGTCGAGAATGACGTCGGCGCCGCGTCCGTCCGTCAGCTTCTTCACTTCCTCGACGAAATCCTGTTCGCGGTAGTTGATCGCCGCATGCGCACCGAGCTTTTCGCAAGCCGCGCATTTTTCCGCGGAGCCCGCCGTCGCGATCACTTTCGCACCGAAAATATTCGCAAGCTGGATCGCGGTCGTGCCGATGCCGCTCGATCCGCCGTGCACGAGGAAGGTCTCGCCCGCCTTCAGTGCGCCGCGCTCGAAGACATTCGTCCATACCGTGAAAAAGGTTTCGGGCAGCGCCGCCGCCTCCGTCATCGAAAGGCCTTTGGGAACGGGAAGCGCATGGGCTTCGTGCGCGAGGCAGTATTCGGCGTAACCGCCGCCGCCCACGAGCGCGCAGACCTTGTCGCCCGTTTTCCAGAGCGTCACGCCCGGTCCGGTGCTCACGACGTCGCCGGCGACCTCGAGCCCCGGCGTTTCCGGGGAGCCGGGCGGCGGCGGATAGAGCCCCATCCGCTGGATGGTGTCAGGCCGGTTGACGCCCGCCGCCGCGACCTTGATGAGGATCTCGCCGTGGCCCGGTTCCGGCGTCGCGATTTCGCGGGGCTCCAGCACCTCCGGGCCTCCGGGCTCGCGGATGGCGATCGCGGTCATGGTCGCGGGCAGGTCTGGCAAGGGGGCACCTCTGCGATATCTGGCGGCATGGAGCGGGTTGCAGGTCTAGCCGGACCTCCCCAAACTGGCAACCATGCGGTTGCGGGGCGCAAGGGACGGAAGAGGAGAGACGCGATGGACAGCGACGATCTGGAGCCCCGCAAGCGGCGCGGCGAAGCGCTCGCGGCCCTTGCCAGGGAAGATCTGGAGCTCCTCGGCATCGAGGAGCTGAAAGAGCGAATCACCGCTCTGGAAGCCGAAATTGTCCGGATACGGAACCAGCTCGAGCGGAAGCAGGGATCGCTGTCGGCCGCCGAGGCACTGTTCAAAAAATAGACGCTGAGGGTTAATCCCTTGGAGAATATACAGTTTTCGGACAATCGGCCGCAGCGGTGCCGTCCCGGTTTGCACAGCGGGGCCGCGTCAAATTGCCACAAGATTAACTTCCTGTTAGGAATGAGGGCGCTAGGGTGACCTTGCGTAATCCAGTCTTCTGGATTTCTGAGTGGCTCCTATCCACTCTGTTTGACGCCTCCCTGTTAGAACTGAGCCGCGGGCTTTCCCGCGGCTCTTTTTTGTTCTGAGGCCCGTTTTCCGCTCCTGCCGCTTCCGCTGGCACGGATATTGATCCCTCAAGTCCCGAGTGTACCGGTATGGGCCATGTGTCCTGCCGCTGGCGTAATCGAAGGACGGGACTGGGGTAACGGGATGGGCGTTTACGGAACGACGGACAATAACGAGATCGGATTTGCCGGCGCGGAATGCGTTTCGCTCTCCGACTTCATGGCATCGGGCCTTTTTCAGCGCACCTACAGTGAAGGCATGCGCCTCGTCGAGGAGACCTCCGCCTATCTGGACGGTCCCGGACGCGAGGCGGCGCGGTCGCTGCCGCGCGAAACCTCGCTCGCCTATGCGGGCGAGAGCATGCGCCTGACGACCCGGCTGATGCAGGTCGCCTCCTGGCTTCTCGTCCGCAAGGCGGTTCACGAGGGCGAAATGACGGTCGAGGAGGCCAATTCCGAGAAGTACCGCCTCGCAACCAAGGAAATCGCCCGCCAGCCGCGTTTCGACGGTGCCGAGGCGTTGCCCGCCCGTCTGCAGGAGCTTATCGAGCGCTCCGAGCGGCTTTATGCGCGGGTCGAGCGTCTGGATGCCCGGCTGCGCGTCACCGCGCCTGCGCCGGCCCGCAACCACCCGCTCGCGGAGCAGTTCGCCCGGGTCGAGGATTTCTTCCGCGAAAGCCTTTCCCTCGATTTCCCGCGCCGCGAATTCGGCCGCCGCAAGCACCGTCCCGAATAAGATCCTCAGGTCTTCGAGAACAAAAAAGCCCCGCGTGAGCGGGGCTTTTCGTTTGTCTCGAGGTGCTCGAGGTCAGCCGCTGGTAAAGCCGTATTTCTTGTTGAACCGGCTCACGCGACCGCCACGGTCGAGAAGCTGCTGGCCGCCGCCGGTCCAGGCCGGATGCGTCGTCGGATCGATGTCGAGGACGAGCGTTTCGCCTTCCGCGCCATAGGTCGAGCGGGTCTGGAACGTCGAACCATCGTTCATCTGGACGGTGATGAAATGGTAGTCCGGATGGATCTCTTTCTTCATGGCTTGCGCCTTCCTGAAGTGGAACCGGGAGCGGTTCCTTGTGTCGGATTTGGCGCGCAGGAGCGATCTTTCGAAATTCGCCCGCGCTGCCGGAATGGGGGCTTATAGCGAAGGGCGGATGCCGTTGCAAGGTCGGTTTTCGGGGACTTTGTGCGGAGATGCCGCAGGCCGCCCGGGCGCCTTCCATTGCCCCGGACAGGCTCCGGTTGCTATACCAGCCCGGCGCCGAAATATCCCCGGGCGCCGGATAAGGGGTAGGCTGGCTGCTCCGGGAACGCCGGACTGGCAAAGGTGCATGAGCGAAACATCGAATCCGGTCGTCGAGGCCATTGAGGAAGAAGCGCAGCGCCGCAAACCGGCGCGCGGCGTGGGGCCATTGCTGCGTCTGGTCCCGTTTCTCGGCCGCTACCGCGTCATGGTCGCGCTTGCCTTTGTCGCGCTCGTTGCGGCGACGCTTGCCACGCTCGCCATTCCGATGGCGAGCCGCCGCCTGATCGACAACGGCTTCAACCGCGAAAACGCGGCCTTCATCGACCAGTATTTCCTGGCGCTTGTCGCTGTTGCGCTGATGCTGGGCATGGCGAGCGCGGCGCGGTTCTTTTTTGTGAGCTGGCTCGGCGAGCGCGTGGTCGCCGACCTCCGCAAGGCCGTCTATGCCCATGTGCTGAGCCTCTCCCCGGCCTTTTTCGAACTCACGCGCACGGGCGAAGTGCTGTCGCGCCTCACCGCGGACACGACCCTCATCAAGACGGTTGTCGGATCGTCCGCCTCGATAGCGCTGCGCAACGTCTTTCTGTTTTTCGGCGCTGCCGCGATGATGGCGGCGACGAGCCCCTATCTTTCCGGTCTCGTTCTCCTCGCAATCCCGGCGATCCTGCTGCCGCTCATCGTCTTCGGGCGCTGGGTGCGGCGGCTCTCGCGTTCGGCGCAGGACAGGCTCGCGGATACGAGCGCGTTCGGCACGGAGAGCCTCAACGCCATCCAGATCGTGCAAGCCTTCACGCATGAGGATATCGACCGGGCCCGGTTCGGCGAACATGTCGAGCATGCCTTCGAAACATCGCGTTCGCGCATCACGGCGCGTGCAATCCTGACTGCACTGGTCTTCTTCTTCGGCATGTCGAGCGTGGTGGGTGTGCTCTGGGTCGGGGCCAACGCGGTCCTCGCCGATACGATGAGCGGCGGCGAGTTGCTCGAGTTCATTCTCTATGCGGTCTTTGCCGCCTCCGCGATTGCCGCCCTGTCGGAAATCTGGGGCGACATGCAGATGGCGGCCGGTGCCACCGAGCGCCTGATGGAACTTCTCGACATCGAGCCCCAGGTCGCGGCGCCGCCCGTTCCGACACCCTTGCCCGCGCCGCGCGGCGAACTTGCCTTCGACAATGTGAATTTCGCCTATCCCTCGCGACCGGGTGTTTCGGCGCTCAACGGGTTTTCGCTTTCCGTCCGGCGCGGCGAGACCGTGGCGCTGGTCGGACCGTCGGGGGCGGGCAAGAGCACGGTGTTCCAGCTGCTCCTTCGTTTCTACGATCCGCAGTCCGGCAGCGTGACGCTCGACGGGGTCGATGTCCGCGATGCAGACCCGCGGGAGGTGCGCGCGCGGCTCGCGGTCGTGCCGCAGGAGACGGTGGTGTTCGGCGCGACGGTTGCGGAAAACATTCGCTACGGGCGGCCCGGCGCAAGCGACGAAGATATTCGGGCTGCTGCCCGCGCGGCGCGGATCGACGATTTCATCACGCATCTGCCGCAAGGCTACGAGACCCATGTAGGCGAGCGCGGCGTAACGCTTTCGGGCGGCCAGCGTCAGCGCATTGCCATCGCGAGGGCAATCCTGCGCGACGCGCCGGTGCTGCTGCTCGATGAAGCGACCAGCGCGCTCGATGCCGAAAGCGAAACGCTGGTGCAGCAGGCGCTTGAAGGCCTGATGCAGGACCGCACGACGCTCGTCATTGCGCACCGGCTTGCGACCGTTCTCAAGGCGGACCGCATCGTGGTGATGGAGGAGGGGCGACTGGTCGCGTCCGGCACGCATGAGGAACTGATCAAGCAGGGCGGCCTTTATACCCGGCTCGCCAGGCTGCAATTCGCCGCCGGCCGCGACTGGCCGGCCGATACGGGCGGGCGCAGCGCGGCCACCGGCATCTGACAAGGGGGAAACGAATGTCCGGAAGAATTCTGCCGATTGTCGGCTATGTCGCGCTTGCGCTTGTCGTGATCGCGAGCGTCCTCACCTGGCGCTTCCTTTCGGCGGCGGGATATTTCACGGGAATCCGGCAGGAGATCGCGGCGGACTGCCGCGCGATTCCGGCGGCGCCGGGACCGGAAGACATCGCAATCGATCACGAGCGCGGGGTTGCCTATGTCTCCGCCTATGACCGCCGGGCCGTCATGAGCGCCGAGCCGGGGACAGACGCCGTTCGGGGTGGCATCTACGCGATCGATCTCAATGCGCCGCAGGCCGACTGGGCACTTCGTCCCGTCACCGCTCCCGAGCCGCAGGATTTCCGCCCGCATGGCATCAGCCTCCATGTCGGTGCCGACGGCGCGCGCCGCCTTTTCGCGGTCAGCCACCCGGCGGCCGGCCCGGAAACGGTCGAGATATTCGACATTGCAGAGGACGGTTCGCTCTCCCATGCGCGGAGCGTCACGTCGGACGCCTTCATTTCGCTGAACGATGTCGTCGGTGTCGGGCCGGAGAGCTTCTATGCCACCAACGATCATGGCAGCAGGAGTGGCCTTACCAATACCGTGACCGACTTCCTGCTGCTCCGGAACTCCACGGTCGTCTATTTCGACGGCGAGAAGGCCGAAGAGGCGGCAGACACCATCCTCTATGCGAACGGCATCAACGTCAGCCCCGACGGAGAGACCGTCTATGTCGCCTCCGCGCTCGGCATGAGCCTTTACATCTACGACCGCGACAAGGAGACGGGTGCGCTGACGGGCCGCGACAATGTCCGCCTCGGCACCGGAATCGACAACATCGATGTGCAACCGGACGGCACGCTGCTGATGGGTGCGCATCCCAATGTCATCGCGTTCCTGTCGCACGCCTCCGATCCGGCCGAGCTCTCGCCCAGCCAGGTTGTGCGGATCGACCCGCAGGAAAAGAAGGCGGGAACGATCTATCTCAATCTTGGCGAAGAGATATCGGGGATAAGTGTCGCAGCCGGGTATGGCGACAAGATGCTGCTCGGCCAGGTGTTCCAGCCGGAAGTTCTCGTCTGTTCGCAGTCGACGGAACTGAAGTCCTACTAGGTCAGCGTTCCGTCAGCTTGAACTCGATGCGGCGGTTCCGCCTGTTGTCTGCAGGGCTCGAGCCGTCCGCCAGCGGGTGGAATTGACCGAAGCCCGCCGCGACCAGCCTCGATTCCGGCACGCCTCTGCTCGTCAGGTAGTTCACGACCGCGATGGCGCGGGCGCTCGAGAGATACCAGTTCGAGGGGAATTGCGGCGTCGAGATCGGGTTCGCGTCCGTATGGCCGTCGACGCGGAGTACCCAGGGGATATCGTCCGGAATTTCCGCCGCGATCTCGCGGATTGCGGTTGCGATCTTGTCGAGCTGCTGCTCGCCCTCCGGATTGATGTCCGCCGAGCCCGACTCGAAGAAGATTTCCGACTGCATGGCAAAGCGATCGCCGACAATCTCGATGTCCTGCCGGTCGCCGAGAATGGCGCGCAGGCGCCCGAAGAATTCCGAGCGGTACTTCGCGAGTTCCTGCACCTTCTGGGCGAGGGCCGCATTCAGCCTGCGGCCGAGATCGGCGATCTGAACCTGCTGTTCGCGGTCTTTCTGCTCGGCGGCCTCAAGCGCTGCTTCGAGCGTCGCGAGCTGACGGCGCAGCGCGGATATCTGCTGGTTCAGCAGTTCGACCTGGGCGAGCGCCTCGTTCGAGACCTTCTTCTCGTCGGAAAGCGCGCTTTCAAGTTCGGCGATGCGCGAACCCGCGCCAGCGCCCTGATCGGCCAGCGCGGCGAGGCGTTCCTGCTCGGCGCTCGCGGCGGCAAGCGAGTCCTGCAGCGACATGATCGTCGCCTGCAGGTCGGCCTTTTCCCGCCGTTCCAGCGCGAGCTGGCTCACCAGCTCGGCAATCTGGCTCCGCAGGTTTTCAAGCGCGGAATCCTTGCTGCTAACAAGCTGATTGAGAAAGAACTGCGTGATCATGAAGATCGTGAGCAGGAAGATCAGGACAAGCAGCAGGCTCGACATCGCGTCGACGAAACCCGGCCAGTAATCCCCCGTCGGCGCGCGGCCTCTTATGCGTCTTCCCACATGCGCCATGCGGTCAGTTCCGGGTGTCGAGGCGGCGGGCGAGGTCTTCCAGCACCGGCTTCAGGCCTTGCTGGTTTTCCGCGAGCTGCCGGATGAGCTGTTGCTCGTTCCGCATCTGCTCGGTGAGCGCCGTGATCTGGCCAGCCAGTGCCATCAGCGAGGAATGCGACGGCTCGCCGCCGGAGGTCAGCGCCTGTTCGATGTTGCGAAGCCGTTTCGCCGTTTCACCGAGCATGCCGGGGGCGGCGGGGTCGATGTCGCCCGCGAGGTTTGTCACCGTCGAGAGCCATTCCTCGAGTTCGTTGTAGAAGCGGTTCTGCGCCTGTCCGGCCTGCAGATCGAGGAAGCCGAGGACGAGCGATCCGGCGAGGCCGAAAAGCGAGGAGGAAAACGCCGTGCCCATGCCGCGCAGCGGTCCGTCGAGCCCCGCCTTCAGATTGGTGAGGACATCCGCCGGATCCGCCGCTTCGACATTGAGCCCCTGAATGGTGCCCGCGACGGAGGTCACGGTGGTGAGCAGGCCCCAGAAGGTGCCGAGCAGGCCCAGAAAGATCAGAAGGCCAATAACGTAGCGCGAGATTTCGCGCTGTTCGTCGAGGCGGGAGCCGAGCGAGTCGAGGATCGAGCGCATCGACATGGCATTGAGCTGCATGCGGCCCTTGCGCTCGCCGAGCATGGTCGCCATCGGCGCGAGCAGGCGCGGCGGCGGCGGAAGGGCGAGGCCGGGATCGGCGCGGCGGAAGTCGTTTACCCAGCGCACTTCAGGGCCGATCGACACAACCTGCCTGAGGGCATAAAGGATGCCGATCACGAGAACGCCGAGGATCAGACCGTTCAATCCCGGATTGGCGAGAAAGGCGGTTTCGATCTGTGGATAGAGAATGGCGGCAACGAAGCACACGAGAATGATGAACAGCACCATGCGCGTGAGGTACGGGCGGGGTTGCGACAGCCCGATGCCCTCCCTGCGGTCTTTTGCCATGTCTTTCTGCCCCTCTCGTGTATGCGGAACTCAGCCGCCAAATAGCCCGATATCGACGCGATCCTGCGGGCCGCTATCCGAGGTCCCCCCAAGGGCGCGAACCTGAATTCTCTCCGCGACGATGCCGTGGTCGATGAGCTCGCGGCGAACGGAAAGCGCGCGGCGGAGGGCAAGCCGTCTCGCCGTCGACGATGTGTCGTGGGGCGGGCCGGCATAGGCGCGAAGTTCGAGCCTGCCGCTTTTCCTCGCAAAATCCGATGAGAAAGCCTCGATGTTTTCGCGCGCCGTCTGTCCGAGCGCCGACTCGTTTTCGCTGAATTCTATTCGCAGAAGAGCCGGTTCCGGCGGGTTGAGCGGTGCTTCGGCGGCAGAGATATGGCCGCTCATTCCGATCGCGAAGAGCACAACCAGCAAGGGCGCTCCGAGACAGGCGCGAAGGTCTTTCCAGTGTCTGCCGGTCATTAGGGTATCCGTGGCGGGCTGGAGCGGGCTTTGTTGACCGTCAGTCTAGGACCGTTCGCCGCTCGGGAACAGGTCTTGCGGACATCGCGTTTAGGAGCGGAATCTGGCGGAATTGGGGCTCGGAGGCGTGCCGGCAGCTCAGTAGCCGTCAAACAGGATATCGACGCGATCTTCGGCGGCATCGTCCCCAGTGACGTTTCCCATGCCGCTTGCCCGGACGCGGCCGGAGCCGATGCCGTGTTCGAGCAATGCCTGCTGCACCGCATTTGCGCGCCGCAGGGCGAGGTCGCTTGCCTGCGCGTCGTCTCCGGACGAGCGGTCGGCGAAGCCGCGGATTTCGACGTTGCCGATGCGCTGCGAGAAATTCTGCGCAAAGCCCGCGATGCGGTTCCTCGCCGTGCCGTTGAGCGTCGCCTCTCCGGGTTCGAAATAGATGCGCGCCAGCGTGCCACGCCCGAGCGTGTCGGGCAGGTCGTTGCGGTAGACGTCGTAAGGCCGGTACTCGCCGGAATCTTCCGTTCTCGCCGTTCCCGCTGGGTAGGACTGCTGAGTGTCCGTGGACTGCCGTTGCACAGGGCCACCGAGAATGCCCATCGGCTGCGAGATGTCGCGGCCAAGATTGCCGGGCGTTGTAGCGATCGGGCTATCCGTCACGGCGCCAGCGGCCCCGGTCACGGTGTTTCCGACGGTCCCGGTCGTCTTTCGTACGGTGTCGCCCGCTCCGGATACCGTTTTGCCGACGGTGCCGGTTACCTCTTCGAGCGTGTCGCCGACCGGGGATAGAGGGTCGGCATGCGCCGCAGGCATCAGGAACAGCGCGGCCGCGAGAACGAGATTTCCCAGGACCTTCGGCAGCATGGCGACAGACCGGTTTTCTGCAGGGCCGTTCATGTTTTTCGGATCGTTGTTGGCCTCTGCACCGAGCCTATCACCCGAACATGCATGGCACAGCGATGCCGGGCACGGTGTGTGCGCGAGCATCAACGAGATTGGCCGGTCAGGCCGGCTTATGGGCCTTTTTCAGGAGATCGCCGAGCTTGCGGGAGAGCATGTCGTTGCCTGCGACGATGCCGCCGGTTCCGATCATGTCGTCGCGGCCGGCGAGGTCGGCGACAAAGCCGCCCGCCTCGCGCACGAGGACGATTCCGGCGGCGATGTCCCACGCGGAAAGGTTCGCTTCCCAGTAGGCGTCGAAGCGTCCCGCCGCGACATAGGCGAGGTCGAGTGCCGCGGAACCCATGCGCCGCACGCCCGCCACTTCATTCATCACCGCCCCGAGTTCCGTCATGAAGCGCGGATGGTCCGGCCTGCCGATATGGGGAATGCCTGTCGCAACCACGGCTTGCGGCAGCTCGCGGCGCGCCGATACGCGAATGCGCCGGTCGTTCAGAAACGCACCCTGACCCTTTTCCCCGATGAACATCTCATCCGAAATCGGGTTGTAGACGAGCCCCGCAACAAGCTGTCCTTCCCGCTCGAGTGCGATCGAGATCGAGAACATCGGGATGCCGTGCAGGAAGTTCGTCGTGCCGTCGAGCGGGTCGATGATCCAGCGATGGGATTTGTCGGCACCTTCGACGACGCCGGCTTCCTCCATGAGAAAACCGTAGCCGGGGCGAGCTTTCGACAGTTCCTCGAAAATCGTCTTCTCCGCCTTCCTGTCGGCGGCGGTAACGAAGTTTGCGGGACCTTTCAGCGATACCTGCAGGTTTTCGACTTCACCGAAATCGCGTTGCAGCCCTCGCGCCGCCTTGCGGGCGGCGGCGACCATAACGCTCATGGACGGTGTGTGGCGGGACATCGGCTTCTTTATCCGCGTCAGTCGGCGCGGCGGAGATAGGTGACTTCGTTCGTGTCGACGACGATCTTTTCCCCGGTCGTGATGAAGGGCGGTACCATCACGCGCACGCCGTTCTCAAGAAGGGCGGGCTTGTAGGAGCTCGCCGCCGTCTGACCCTTCACCGTCGGTTCCGTCTCGGTGATTTCCAGCGTCACCTGATCGGGCAGCGAAATGCCGAGGGCCTTGCCCTCGTGGCTTTCGACGGTGACCTTCATGCCGTCCTGAAGGAAGGCGGCGCGGTCGCCCACCCAGTCCCTTGCGAGTTCGATCTGTTCGTAGGTCTCGTTGTCCATGAAGGTCAGCATCCCGTCATTCTCGTAGAGATACTGGTAGTCCTTCTGTTCGAGGCGCACGCGCTCCACGGTCTCGGCAGAACGGAAACGCTCGTTGAGCTTGCGGTTGTCGACGAGGTTCTTCAGTTCCACCTGGGCAAAGGCGCCGCCCTTGCCGGGTTTCACGTGCTGCACCTTCACAGCGGCCCAAAGGCCGCCTTCATGCTCGATGACGTTGCCGGGGCGGATTTCGTTGCCGTTGATCTTCATGGGACGCTCAAGTTCTTGAAAAATGGGATCGGGCGGTCGTCGGGCGCAAGGGCCGGAACCGGCGCTCTGATAACATCATGCGGCGTTCATGCACAGGGTATTTCGACCCCCGGCCGGGCTGAGGCTCAGGCCGATCAGTTGCCCTGGGAGGCCGGAGGGTTGGCCGCTTCCCACTTTTCGAGCTCGCTGACGACCTTGGACCGGATTTCCGGCGTGATTTCCGGCTCCATCGCGTTCTTCAACGTGTCGTCCTCGATGCCGCCGCGTTCGGCGAGGGTCAGCCAGAGGAGCGCTGCCGCCACGTCGCGGGTAACCCCCTGGCCGAGAAAGTAGAGGCGGGCAAGGCGGTCCTGGGCCATCGGGTCTCCCCGAACGGCAGCCTCGGTAAACCACTTCGCGGCCATCGTATCGTTCTTGTCCACGCCGTCGCCACCGAGGTAGGCGAAGCCGAGCGCTGTTTGCGCTCCCGGTACGCCCCTTTCGGCCGCGTCCTTGAAGCGCCTTGCGGCGTCTGTCGTATCCTTCCCGATGCCAACGCCGTCCTGAAGCATGAGGCCGAGCTGGTAGCTTGCCTGAGGCTGGCCGCTATCCGCCGCCATGGCGAAATAGCGGGCCGCCTCGCCATAGTCCCGCGGTTTGCCTTTGCCGGCGGCGTAGAAAGTTCCGAGATAGTACTGAGCGTTCGAGCTGCCTTTTCCGGCTGCCTTTTCGAACCATTCAGCCGCCTGAGCCAGATCCTTCGGTCCGCCGCGGCCCGAGGTGAACATCATCCCGAGTTCCGTCTGCGCGGCAAGATGACCTTGCCTGGCTGCCGCTTCGAACTGCCGTCGTGCGGCTTCGGGCGAGGACCCTTCCACGCTGCCATATTCGAGCAGCATCCCGAGCGCATATTGCGCGCTGGCGTCGCCCTGGGCGGCGGCCTTGCCGAACCACCGCGCCGCTTCGTCCGGATCTGGCTTTACGCCTTCGCCATTGTTGTAGATCGAGCCCAGCATGAGCTGGGCCGACACGTTGCCTTTTTCGGCGAGCGGCGTTGCGACCAGCAGGGCGTCGCTGAAGCGGCCCTGACCATAGGCTTCCAGCGCCGGCGCCATCGGATTGCCGTCGCTTTCGCTGGCCGCTTGCCCGCCTTGGGCGTTGGCGGAGCCTGCCGAAGCGAGCATGGCGGAGGCGAGGACTGCTATCGCCAGAAACAAACATCTCATCGGGCCGTGCCTTCCTCGATCATGATCCTGTTCATCGCGCGAACGGCTGCCGCGGGCCCATCCGGATGGGCCCATACTCCCGACGAGACGGCGAGGAAATCGGCCCCGGCACGGACGAGCGGTGCAGCATTGTCAGCGGTAATGCCCCCGATCGCAACGCAAGGCAGTTCGAAGAGTTCCGACCACCAGGAGAGGAGTTCCGGGCTGGCGCTACTTATAGGAGTTTTTGTGTCGGTTTTATAAAAGGCGCCGAAGGCGACGTAGTCGGCGCCCGCTTCACCCGCTTCCATGGCGAGGTGGCGCGAGTCATGGCAGGTGACACCGACGATCCGGTCCGGCCCGACGAGCTTTCGGGCCTCTGCGTACTTCATGTCTGTCTGACCGACGTGAACACCGTCCGCGCCGAGTTCCGCCGCGAGGTCCGGGCGGTCATTGATGAGGAAAGCGACGTCGCGGGCCTGCGCCAATGGCATCAGAATTTCGGTTGCCCGGCGGATGGCGTCGGCTTGCGGTGGCGCCTCGTTCTCGCCTTTCAGGCGAAGCTGCAGACAGGCGACATCGCCTGCGTCCAGCGCGGCCTTCAGCGTGTCGGCGAACGCGCGCGGTTCGAAGCGTGGCGGGGTAATGAGATAGAGGCGACAGGCTTGCTCTGGCATGGCGCTGTTTTAGCTTGTGGCTCTCCAAACGCAAAACGCCCCGCTCAAGGAGAACGGGGCGTTTCGGCTATACTGGCCGTCGTTCAGGCGGCTTTTTCGAGCTTGCTCTCCCAGTCGCCGAGCGCGGCGAGGCCGTTCATCTTCGCCCGATGGAGGAATGCCTGCTGCGCGGCGGGTACGTTTTCCGGCTTGCCGGCCCATGCCTTCTGCGGTGCGGCCTGAAGGGCGCGGCCGTAGGAGAAGGACATCTTCCAGGGGAAGCCGCCGATGGCGTTCATGGCGTTCAGATGCGCCGTCGCGTCCTCGTCGGACTGGCCGCCCGACAGGAAAACGATGCCGGGGATCGCGGCGGGGACCACGCGCTTGAAGCAAGCGATGGTCTTTTCCGCGACTTCCTCGACGCCCGCCTGCTTCGGGCACTTCTTGCCGGAGACGATCATGTTCGGCTTCAGGATGGTGCCTTCGAGGTTCACATTGTGAAGCGCGAGGCGGTTGAAGACGGCGCGGAGCGTCGCTTCCGTCACTTCGAAGCAGCGATCCGCCGTGTGGTCGCCGTCCATCAGCACTTCGGGTTCGACGATCGGAACGATCTTCGCTTCCTGGCAGAGGGCGGCATAGCGGGCGAGCGCTTCGGCGTTCGCCTCGATGCAGGCTGTCGTCGGAATGCCGCTCGCGATGTCGATCACCGCACGCCATTTCGCGAAGCGGGCGCCGAGATCGTAATATTCGGCGAGACGCTCCCGCAGGCCGTCGAGGCCTTCCGTCACGGTTTCGCCAGGGAAACCCGGCATCGGCTTCGCGCCGGCATCGACCTTGATGCCCGGAATGGAGCCGGCCTTCTTGATCAGGTCGACGAGGGGTGTTCCATCCTTCGCCTTCTGGCGGATCGTTTCGTCATAGAGGATCACACCGGAGATGTGGTTCTTCATCGCCTCTTCGGTGCGGAACAGCAGCTCGCGATAGTCGCGGCGGTTCTCTTCGGTGGATTCCACCTTGATCGCGTCGAAGCGCTTCTTGATCGTGCCGGAGCTTTCGTCGGCCGCCAGAATGCCCTTGCCCGGCGCCACCATGGCCTGTGCAATCGATTCAAGCGTTTCAGTCATTTGTCATTCCCTCTCGGTCCCAGGCCGGGCGTCCGCTTCGGCTAATCGCGGCTCAGTGCCGCCACGCCCGGCAATTCAACACCTTCCATCCATTCGAGGAAGGCCCCGCCCGCGGCGGATACGTAAGTAAAGTCGTCGGCCACACCGGCTTCGTTCAAGGCGGCCACCGTGTCGCCGCCGCCCGCAACGGAGACAAGTTCGCCCTGCTTCGAGCGCATGGCGACGAGCCGGGCCGCTTCCGTCGTGCCCCGGTCGAAAGGCGGAATCTCGAATGCGCCAAGCGGTCCGTTCCAGACGACGGTGCTCGCCGTTTCGAACCTGCCCGCGAGATGGGCGAGCGTGTCGGCGCCGACATCGAGGATCATCTTGTCATCGGGCACGGCGTTTGCGCTGACCGTTTCGGTCGCAGCGCCCGCCTTCAATTCACTCGCGATCACGACATCAACCGGCAGGACGATATCGCATTTTGCGGCGCGGGCGTTGGCCATAATGTGGCGCGCCGTATCGAAAAGATCGGGCTCACAGAGAGATTTCCCGACCTTGTTGCCCTGTGCGGCAAGGAAAGTATTAGCCATGCCACCGCCGATGACCAGGGCGTCGACCTTTTTCACGAGATTGCCGAGCAGGGCGATCTTGGTCGAGACCTTCGCGCCGCCGACAATGGCGACGACCGGACGTTTCGGGTTGCCGAGTGCCGCATCGAGCGCGCTGAGTTCCGCCTCCATTGCCCGGCCCGCATAGGAGGGCAGGAAATGGGTGATGCCTTCGGTCGAGGCATGGGCGCGGTGCGCGCAGGAGAAGGCATCGTTGATGTAGACGTTGCCGATCCCTGCAAGCGCTTCTGCGAAAGCAGGGTCGTTGTTTTCCTCGCCTGCATGGAAGCGGGTGTTCTCAAGCACGAGAATGGTGCCCGGTTTCATTGCTTCGGCGGCGTTCGCTGCCTTGTCGCCGACGCAATCTTCCGCAAAGGAGACGGCGACGCCGACATGCGCGCCAAGGGCCTCGGCGACGGGTTTCAACGAATATTTCTCTTCCGGTGCGCCCTTTGGGCGCCCGAAATGCGACAGCACGATCACTTTCGCGCCATGACCCGCCAGTTCCGTCAGGGTCGGCGCGACGCGCTCGATGCGCGTCGCGTCCGAAACCTTGCCGTCCTGCATGGGTACATTCAGATCTGCCCGGACGAGAACCCTGAGGCCGTCAAGGCTGACAGCGGCAAAGAGATCGTCAAGCGTCTTGTAGTCGGCCATTGACGGTATGGACTCCGATCAGAGCAGCTTGCCCATTGCGACGGCCGTGTCGCCCATGCGGTTCGAGAAGCCCCACTCGTTGTCGTACCAGGAGAGCACGCGCACGAGCTTGCCTTCGATCACCTGCGTCTGCGTGAGATCGAAAGTGGAGGAGGCGGGGTTGTGATTGAAGTCGATGGAAACGTTCGGCTCGTTCGTGGTGGCGAGGATGCCCTTGAGCGGGCCCTTCGCCGCCGCGACGATCGCGGCGTTCACTTCTTCCGCCGTCACCTTCTTCTTTGCCGTGAAGACGAGGTCAATCACCGAGACGTTCGGGGTCGGCACGCGGATCGACGTACCGTCGAGCTTTCCCTTCAGTTCCGGCAGCACCAGGCCGACGGCCTTCGCGGCGCCGGTCGAGGTCGGGATCATGGAGACACCGGCGGCACGGGCACGGCGCGGGTCCTTGTGGAGCGTGTCCACCGTGTTCTGGTCGCCCGTGTAGGCGTGGATCGTCGTCATGTAGCCCTGCTCGATGCCGCAGGCCTTGTGCAGCACCTGCGCGACCGGCGCGAGGCAGTTCGTGGTGCAGGAGGCGTTCGAGACGACCTTGTGGCTTTTCTTGAGTTCCTTGTGGTTCACGCCGTAGACGACAGTGAGGTCCGCATTCTCGCCGGGCGCGGAAATCAGCACCTTTTTCGCGCCCGCCGTGATGTGGGCGGCCGCCTTTTCGCGCGCGGTGAAGAGACCCGTGCATTCGAGCGCGATGTCGACGCCGAGATCCTTCCAGGGAAGCTTCGCGGGATCGCGCTCGGCGAGCACCTTGATCGGCCCGCGGCCGAGATCCATCGACGATTTCGTCGTCTTGATCTTGCCCGGGAAGGGGCCGTGCACGCTGTCGTATTTCAGCAGGAGCGCGTTTGCGTCCACCGAACCGAGATCGTTGATTGCGACGACTTCGATATCCTTGCGGCCGGATTCCGCGATAGCACGGAGGACAAGGCGTCCGATCCGACCGAATCCGTTAATCGCAACGCGCACTGCCATTTCTCTTTTCTCCTGAGCCTTGGGTTAGGACTTGTCCGCGAGGCGTGCCTTCGCTGCGGCCACTGCCGCCTCGGGGGTAATGTTGAAATGCTTGTAGAGTTCCGGCGCCGGAGCGGATGCGCCGAAACCTTCCATGCCGACAAAATCGCCGTCGGGGCCGACATAGCGGTCCCAGCCGTAGCGGGCGCCCGCCTCAATCGCGATCTTCACCGTGTCTTCGCCCAGCATCTCGCGCTGGAATTCACGCGACTGCTTGTCGAAGATGTCGAGGCAGGGCATGGAGACGACGCGGGCGGGCACGCCGTCCTTTTCGAGCAGTTTCTGTGCGGCGAGCGCGATTTCGACTTCGGAGCCGGTCGCGAGCAGCGACACCTTTGCTTTTGCCGAAGCCGGAGACAGCTCGTAGGCGCCGCGGGCGCAGAGATTCCTGTCCGAATTCTCTGTGCGGACGGCCGCAAGGTTCTGGCGCGACAAAGCGAGGATCGAGGGTGTTTCCTTCGTTTCGAGAGCAAGCTGCCAGCATTCGAGTGTTTCGACGGCGTCGGCCGGGCGGAACACATTGAGGTTCGGCATGGCGCGAAGGCTCGCAAGGTGTTCGACCGGCTGGTGCGTCGGCCCGTCTTCGCCGAGACCGATCGAGTCATGCGTCATCACGTAGATCACGCGCAGGCCCATCAGCGCCGAGAGGCGGATGGCGGGGCGGCAGTAGTCGGTGAAGACGAGGAATGTGCCGGAATAGGGGATGAGCCCTTTATGAAGCGCTATACCGTTCATCGCCGCGGCCATGCCGTGCTCGCGCACGCCGTAGTGGATGAAGGAACCCGAGAAATCCTCAGCCGTGACCGCCTTCTGTTCCTTCGAGCGCGTATTGTTCGAGCCTGTCAGGTCCGCCGAGCCGCCAATCGTCTCGGGCAACGCCGCGTTGATGACGTTGAGCACTTCTTCCGACGACTTGCGTGTTGCCCATTTCGGCTTTTCGGCAACGAGCTTCTCCTTGAAGGCAGCGATGGCCTTGCCGAGGTCTGCGGGCAGGTCGCCAGCGATTCGGCGTTCGAATTCGCTGCGCTCGTCTGCGAGAAGGGCGGTCATGCGCTCCTCCCAGGCCTTGCGTGTCTTGGCGTTGCGCAACCCGGCGATCCGCCAGGCGTCGAGCGTTTCGCTCGGCACGACGAAGGGTTCCGCTTTCCAGTGTATGGTTTCGCGAGCGAGCGCGATCTCTTCCTGGCCGAGCGGCGAGCCATGCGAGGAAGACTTGCCCTGCTTGTTGGGCGAGCCGTAGCCGATGACCGTGCGGCAGGCGATGAGACTCGGTTTGTCGGATTTCTGCGCCTGCTCGATGGCCGCGGCGATCTCTTCCGGATTGTGGCCGTCGATCCGGCTGGCGTTCCAGCCCGCCGCCTCGAATCGCTTCAATGCGTCGCCCGATTCCGAGAGAGAAAGCGCACCGTCGATGGTGATTTCGTTGTCGTCGTAAAGGACGATGAGTTTCGAGAGCTTCAGGTGGCCCGCAAGGCTGATCGCCTCGTGGCTGATGCCTTCCATCAGGTCGCCGTCGGAGGCGATCACATAGGTGAAGTGATCGACTATCTCATTACCGAAGCGGGCAGCCATCAGACGCTCGGCGAGCGCCATGCCGACCGCCGTCGAAATACCCTGACCGAGCGGTCCCGTCGTCGTCTCCACGCCTTCGGCGTGACCGTATTCCGGGTGGCCTGCCGTGATCGAACCGAGCTGCCGGAAGTTCCGGATCTGTTCGATTGTCATGTCTTCATAGCCAAGCAGATAGTTCACGGCATAGAGAAGCATGGAGCCATGACCCGCCGAGAGCACGAAGCGGTCGCGGTCCGGCCAGTGGGGCTGGCGCGGGTCGATCTTGAGGAACTTCGTGAAAAGGACGGTGGCGATGTCGGCGGTGCCCATCGGCATGCCGGGATGGCCGGAGCCTGCCTTCTGCACCGCGTCCATGGCGAGGGCCCGGATCGCGTTTGCCATCGTGTCGTGAGAAGCGCCTGAGGCGGTTTGTGCCTTCTCGGCGACGGCGGATTTTTCAGTTGGCGTCATGTGTCACTCTTTAGCCCAGGCGGGCGCTGAGCGGGCAGGAGATCGCGGGGTCTTCCGCGCCGGGGGCGAAACCCGCGCTATGGCTCAAATCGGGCCCTCCCGAGAGCGGCGCCACAATGACCACGGGACCCCCGGGAGTCAATGCCGGAATGGGCGTCTTTATGCCGATTCCGCGCATCCCCGATTGCCGATTTGCAGGGCTGCAGGAGGGGCGCTGGAGAAGGCCCGCGGGCGGCGGCGTTGACCTTATTTCCCGCTGCCGCCTATCTTGGCAAACAAGTGCCGCCGGCCGGGTTTGGCCGGGATAGACAAGCCCCGGAAAAAGAATGAGCAAACTCGATTCGGCAATGGACCGCTTTTCAAGCGCCGTGGACAAGCTGGAAGCGACGATCAACCGGCAGGTCTTGCGGGCGCAGGCCGCGAAGCGCCTGCAGGAGGAAGTCGAAACGCTGAAGGAAGATCGGGCGGAACTGGCGGAAGAGCTCGATCAGATCAAATCCGAGGCGCGGCGGCTCAATGAACTCAATGAGCGCGCCTCGGAGACGCTTGCCGATGCCATCGAGGGTATCAGGGAAGTGCTTGCAGAGGGCTGAGGACGTTCCGGTCCGGAAGGAAAACAATGGGACAGGTCAAGGTATCGATCAACGACCGCTCCTACACCGTCGCCTGCGGTGACGGTGAGGAAGATCATGTGAGGGAACTCGCCGGCTACATCAACAAGCAGGTCATGGGGCTCGCGCAGGAGGTGGGGCAGGTTGGCGATGCCCGTCTGTTGCTGATGGCGGGCCTTATGGTGGCGGATGAGCTTTCCGACGCTCTGCAAAAGACGAAGATGCTGGAGCAGGAAATCGAGAACCTCAGCGGTTCCCGGGCCTCTGCCGTGGAGAGGACGCGCGAGGCGGAGGATTCCGTGGCCGATGTCCTGGACGATGCCGCGCGCCGTATCGAGGAGCTTGCCCGCCGGATCGAGGCTGCGTGAGCGTCGCCTGCGAGCTTTCCTCTGCACAGGCCTTGACCCGGGTGGGCGCAGGGGCAGATAGAATAGGATCGGGTACTGCCCGGCACGTTAGGAACACATACTCTCGGGGCCTTACGCTCCTCAAGGGAGCTGTCCCTGAGGGAGACCGTGGTCTCCTTCAAACGGCGCCCACCTACGTTAGTAGGTCTCCGAGGAACGAAGTTCCGACGGCCGTGGCGGTCCCACTCCTTTATGCAGACACATACGGCGTGTCATGAGCGCCGACGTAAAGAGCAAGGCACGCGCCGTTGCCCGCGAACGCCGGGATGCTGTCCATTCGGCTCTGAGGGTCGAGGGGCCATCCCGGATCGCCGATCATTTCCTCTCCGCAATTCCACTTGAGCCTGCAGATTGTATTGCGGGTTACGTCTCGTTCGGAAGCGAGGCCGATCCCTCCGAGCTTCTCTCCCGCCTCTCCGTCGCGGGCTATTCCTGCGCCTTGCCGCGCGTCGCCGTCCGGAACCGGCCGCTTGCCTTCAAATGCTGGCGGCCGGGCGATCCGCTGATCGGCGGGCTGCACGGAACCCGGGAACCTTTGCCCGATGCGGCGGATTGCCGTCCGGATATTGTCGTTGTGCCGTTGCTCGCTTTCGACGCCGAGGGACGGCGGCTCGGCTATGGCGGCGGCTACTATGACCGCACGCTTGCTGCGCTCCGAGCCGAGGGGCAGGGCGTTCTCGCCGTCGGGGTTGCCTTTTCTGCACAGGAAGCCCAAGACCTTCCCGAGGACAAATTCGACGAGCGGCTCGACTGGGTCGTGACGGAGACAGGTGCGCGGCCGTTTGGCGGCGCGCCCGGAAGGTGAACATGAGACTTCTGTTCATGGGCGACATCGTCGGACGGAGCGGGCGGGATGCGCTCGTTGCCGAGCTTCCGTCGCTCCGCCGCGAGCTGGAACTCGATTTTGTGGTCGTGAACGGTGAGAACGCGGCGGGCGGCTT
>CAJXOU010000040.1 GCA_913057645.1 uncultured Rhodobiaceae bacterium
GGCGCGGAGTGGTGAAGTGTGAGAGGGGGATGGAGGGGAGTAGAGGGGGTGGTGGGCAGAGGAGAAGCCAGAGGTGAGCAGGCGTAGGATCGTCGGGAGGGTCAGATGTGTGTAAGGGACAGACGTGGCGCGTTCGACGGGCGGCTCGTCCGGCGGGGCGGGGGCGGCGGTGGCGGCGGGCATCGTTCCGCTGGCGCACGCGAACGACAGCGGCGGCTCGATCCGCATTCCGGCGTCGAGCTGCGGGCTGGTGGGCCTCAAGCCAACGCGGGCGCGGACCTCGCTCGGACCGGATTACGGCGACGTACTGAACGGGCTCTGCCATGAGCATGTGGTGACGCGGACAGTGCGCGACAGTGCGGCGATGCTCGACTGCATTCATGGCAACGAGCCGGGCGATCCCTATGTCGCGCCGCCCGTGGAGCGGCCGTTCCTCGATGAGACCAAACGGAAGCCGGGGAAGCTGCGCATCGCCTTTTCGAAAACGAACCCAGCGGGCACGCCGCTGCATGCCGATTGCGTCAAGGGTGTGGAGGCGACGGCAAAGATGCTCGCCGATCTCGGGCATGAGGTGGTGGAAGCCGCGCCGCCGCTGAATGCCGACGAGCCGGGCAACATCTTCCTGCCGATGTGGGCGGCCTGGCTCGCCTCCGAAATCGAGGGCGAGGCCGCGCGCATCGGACGCGCACCACAGCAGGGCGAACTGGAGCCGCTGACGCTCGGGCTCTACGAGGTCGGCAAACAGGTGAGTTCCGCACAATACCTGATGCTGGTGAAGGAAGCGCAGGGACTGGCGCGCCGGGTCGCGGGGTTCATGCAGAATTACGATGCGTGGCTGACGCCGACGCTTGCCGCGCCGCCGATCCCGCTCGGGCTCATCAACGTGAATGAACCCGATCCGCTCGTCGCCTTCGCGCCGGCCGTCGATTACGTGCCGTTCACGCCGATCCAGAACCTGACGGGGCAGCCCGCGATTTCGTTGCCGCTCGCGATGTCCGCCGAGGGACTTCCCATCGGCATGATGTTTTCAGCGCGCTTCGGCGACGAGGCGACGCTGTTCCGGCTGGCGGCGCAACTGGAGGAAGCGATGCCGTGGAAGGACCGCCATCCACAGGTCTGGAACTGATGCCGCACGAACCGATAAACAAACCGGGAGGAATGAGATGAGCTTTGCCGAATATGCGGATCACGACGGCCTCGGGCTCGGGGAACTCGTGAAGAAGGGCGAAGTGACGCCTCTCGAACTCGTCGATGCCGCGATAGAGCGCGCCGAGCGTCACAACGGGACGCTGAACGCGATCGTCCATACGGCTTACGATGAAGCACGCGAAGCGGCGAAGGGAAAGCTGCCGGATGGCCCCTTCAAGGGCGTGCCGTTTCTCATCAAGGATCTCGGCACCGAAGTGAAGGGCTGGCCGCGGACGAGTGGCAGCAAATTCGTGGCGAACATCGTGGACGATCACGACAGCACGCTGGTAAGCCGCTTCCGCGCGGCAGGGACCGTACTCTTCGGCAAGACGAACACACCGGAATACGGCATCACGGGGACGACGGAATCGCGGCTGCTCGGGCCGTGCCGCAACCCCTGGGACCCGAACCGCATTTCCGGCGGCTCGTCGGGCGGCGCGGCTTCCGCCGTCGGCGCGGGCATATTGCCGCTGGCACATGCCTCGGACGGGCTTGGCTCAATCCGCATTCCCGCCGCCTGCTGCGGCCTTGTCGGCATGAAGGTGACGCGCGACCGGAACCCTCAGGGTCCGGACGATTTCGACCGGGCCATCGGCTTCAGCGTCGACCATGTGGTGAGCCGGACGGTGCGCGACAGCGCGGCGATGCTGGACGCGACGGGCTATCCCGAACCCGCCTCGCCCTACGCGCCGCCGCCGAAGGAGCGGCCCTACATGGAAGAGATCACGAAGAGCCCCGGCAAGCTGAAGATCGCATGGTCGAGCGAAACGCCGGGCGGCAAGCCCATCGACCCGGAAATCCAGGCGGCACTCGAGAAGACGGCGGAGGTTCTCGGCAAACTCGGCCACGAGGTGACGCCCCGCGGGCTCGGCATCGATTACCGGGCGCTCTACCGGGCGCAGGGCGCGGTTTCCGGCTCGAACTTCGCGGCGGGCATGATGCGGCGGATCGAGGCGATGGGCCGCGAGCCGGAGCAGGACGAACTGGAGCCGCTGACATGGGCGGGCTTCAAGAACGGCAGCCGTCTGACGGGGGCGCAGGCCATGTGGGGCTGGCAGCAGCTTCGGCTGATGAACCGGCAGGTGCTTTCGGTCTTCGAGGATGTGGACGTCTATCTCTGCCCGGTCATGGGAAAACTGCCGCCGGAAATCGGCTTTCTCGGGCCGGACCAGGAGCCGCGCGAGCTGAACAAGCGGCAGGGACAGGTCTTTCCCTATACCCCGCCCTTCAACTTTACCGGTCAGCCCTCGCTGTCGCTGCCGCTGTGGCAATCCGAAAGCGGGCTTCCCATCGGCATGATGCTGACGGCGCGCTATGCCGACGAGGCGACGCTGTTCCGGCTGGCGGCGCAGCTCGAGAAGGAACTGCCGTGGGCCGGGCGGAAGCCGAAGGTATGGAACTGAGGTGGCGGGAGTGATATCTCCTCGTCCATGACGAAGGAAATCGCACCCGTTCACGTGATCGGCGCCGGCATGGCCGGTTCGGAAGCCACATGGCAGCTTGCGCAGGCGGGCGTGCCCGTTGTGCTGCATGAGATGCGACCCATCGTGAAGACGGACGCGCATCACACGGACGGGTTTGCCGAACTCGTCTGCTCCAATTCGTTTCGCTCGGATGACGCGGAGCTGAATGCGGTCGGGCTGCTGCATGAGGAGATGCGGCGCGCGGGCTCGATCATGATGGAGGCGGCGGCGATTGCGCGCGTGCCCGCGGGCGGCGCGCTTGCCGTCGACCGGGACATCTTTTCAGACCATGTGACGGCGAAGCTGAGCGCGCATCCGCTTGTCACCGTTGAGCGCGGCGAGATCGCGGGGCTGCCGCCCGCGGAATGGGACAATGTGATCGTCGCGACGGGGCCGCTTACCTCCGATGCGCTCGGCAAGGCGATCAGCGACGTGACCGGCGCGGACGAGCTTGCCTTTTTCGACGCGATTGCGCCCATTGTCCATCGCGACAGCATCGACATGTCGGTGTGCTGGTTCCAGTCGCGCTACGACAAGGAGAGCACGGGCACAACGGGGCCGGCCGGCGCCGGCAAGGACTACATCAATTGCCCGATGACACGCGAGCAGTACGAAGCTTTCGTCGAGGCGCTGATGACCGGCGGCAAGACCGAGTTCAAGGAATGGGAAAAGTCGACGCCCTATTTCGACGGCTGCCTTCCCATCGAGGTGATGGCGGAACGCGGGGCGGAAACGTTACGCTTCGGGCCGATGAAACCGGTGGGCCTCACCAATCCGCATGCACCGGATGTGAAGCCTCATGCCGTCGTGCAGCTTCGCCAGGACAACAAGCTCGGCACGCTCTACAACATGGTCGGCTTCCAGACGAAGCTGAAGCATGGCGAACAGACGCGCATCTTCCGCACGATACCTGGGCTCGAAGGCGCGGAATTCGCACGGCTCGGCGGGCTGCACCGCAACACCTTCATCAACAGCCCGAAGCTGCTCGACGGCGTCATGCGGCTGAAGAACGACACGCGGCTGCGTTTCGCGGGGCAGATCACGGGCGTCGAAGGCTATGTCGAGAGCGGCGCGATGGGGCTGCTCGCCGGGCGCTTTGCCGCAGCCGAGCGTCAGGGCCGCATGGTCGCGCCGCCGCCGCGCACGACGGCGCTCGGCGCATTGCTTGCGCATATCACGGGCGACGCCGACGCTTCGACCTTCCAGCCGATGAATGTGAATTTCGGGCTGTTCCCCGAGCCGGAAGTGCCGCGCGACGAGAACGGCAAGCGGCCGCGCGGCAAGGCGAAGGCCCCTGCCCGCAAGCGCGCCTACACCTCGCGCGCGCTCAGCGACCTCGAAGGCTGGCTCAGCCCCCGCGCGGAAGCTGCGGAATAATCAGATTTTCCTTGCGAGGTTCCGGCCGAAGAGCCGGAGCTGGCGCCGGAAGGCGGGGACCTCGACCGGCGTCCTGAACGGGTCGATGCCGGGCGCCGTCATGATGTCGAGATAGCGGTCGCAGAGCGAGACAGGCAGCAGCGCCGGGAGGATCACCGCGTCGTATCGCGCCTCCCGCGCGGCAGCGAGGTGTTCGCGGGCGCTGGAAGCAACATCGGCGATGGCGGCGCGCAATTCGTCATTCGCCTTCCCCGCCAGTACGTCATGCGGATCGACGTTGCGGGCGAGCAGGATGTCGGCGGGGAGCATCAGGCGGCCCTGCGAGGCGTGAAGCGGCACGGCGCGCAAGAGGCCCGTGAGCGCATAGGCGATGCCCGCATGGCGGATCGCTTCGGCAGCGCGGGCCGCGCCCTCCTCTCCCCCGAGCGCCAGCGCCGCAAGGCGCATGATTGAAGACGAGGTTGCTTCCGCATAGGCCTCGAGTTTCTCCCTATCCTCGACGACGTCGTCCGAAAGGTCTCGTTCGCGTGCGTCGATCAGGGCCTGCAGGTCGGCGAGCGGAAACGCGTCTGCTTCATGGAGCGCGACGGCGGCGGGATGGCCGCGCGTTTCGCCTTTCGGCAAGCCTTCCAGCGTTTCGCGCCACCATTGCAGGCGGATATGGCCCATCATCGGTTCGGTGACCGTTTCGGCGACGCGGGCGATTTCGAGATTGAACGCGTAGAGCGCGACAAGCGCCGGACGCCGGGAGGACGGCACAAAGAGCAGTGTCAGAAAGCGGTCATGGTCGTGGGTGCGGACCTCTTCGAGGCTCGCCGCCATGCTTTCACTCGCGCTTTCATTGGCGCCTTCGCTTGCCATTCCCTTGACCTAAAGCAAACGGGGCCGCCTTCAAGGCGACCCCGCGGCAGTCCCCGTGCGAGGGGATCAGTAGATATTCTGCGCCGAGACCATGGCGAAGAGCATGGGGATCGACAGCAGCGTGTTGGTCCGCGAGAAGAGCATCGCGGTGCGCGCGGCTGCCGGCTTCTGCTCGGCCGGTGCGTCGACGATGCCGAGCGCGATCTTCTGGTTCGGCCAGATCACGAACCAGACGTTGAACCACATGATGATGCCGAGCCACATGCCGATACCGATGGCGATGTTCTTCGGAACCGCGAAGCCTTCGACCGCACCAAGCGTCAGCGCCTCGACGATGTAGAAGTTCATCGCGGCGAGGATGAGACCGGTCACGATGGTCGCCATGGCGCCCCAGCGGAACCACCACAGAGCGGCCGGCGCGATCACCTTGCCGATGGCCGGCTTCTGGTCGTCCGGAATGTTCGGCATGTTCGGGATCTGCACGAAGTTGAAATACCAGAGCAGACCGATCCACATCACGCCGCTGATGACATGCAGCCAGCGGAAGATGAATGCCCAGAAGGCGTGACCGAGGGATGCACCATCCCAGCCGCCCCAGTTGAGATACATCAACAGCAGAACCGCCGCGAGCACGAACCCGGCGATCACCGTGTTCCGCAGGGATGTAAGAATTGCCGCCATAAGAGTCCTCCCCTCTGATTGCCAATCGCCGCCTGAGCGGCCAGTAGGGATGGCAAGACGCGCCCCCTAGCCCGGGTTGGCATGCCTCATCATCATGCGACTCAGTGTCGCGAAGTCCGCGAGAAAGCTAGGAGTTTCTTGGCAAAAAGCCAAGTCCGGCGTCAGGCAACGGCAATGAGAGCGGCAGCGACCCGCCGGTTTTCGGAGAGCATGAGATTGTAGGTCCGGCAGGCGGGACCCGTCGCCATGACATCGGGAAAGATCGTCTGCGACTCAAGCCGCCTGAGCGCCGCTGCGGGAAGCCGCACCGTCGCCTCGCCCGATCCGACGATCAGAAAATCGAAATCGCCCGCCGCCTCGACAAGCGGCGCGAGAGACGCCGGCGTCACTTCCTCGATCGACTTTGCCATCCAGGGAAAGAGGCCGCGCGGCGCGACGATCACAGAGCCTTCGAAGCGCTGTCCGGCAAGCCGGAAACCGCCTTCGCCATATGCGTCCACGAAAGGCTGGCCGTCGAAACGCGGGCGGGAAGCCATGACGTCACGCCTTGCCCGGCGTCTTTTCCTTTGCATCTTTCGACGTGTGGCCAAGACCGCCCGATGCCGCGTCGCGCGTGACGCCGACGGCAAGAAGCACCGGCGCGGCAATGAAGATCGAGGAATAGGTGCCGATGAAAATGCCGAAGATCATGGCGAAGGTGAAGTCGCGGAGCACGGCGCCGCCGAAGATGAAGAGCGCGAAGAGAGCGAGCAGCGTAGTGCCGGACGTCATGACCGTGCGCGAGAGCGTCTGGTTGATCGACAGATCGAGCAGTTCGCCGAGATCCATCTTCTTGTACTTGCGCAGGTTCTCGCGCACGCGGTCGAACACGATCACGGTATCGTTCATCGAATAGCCGACGATGGTCAGGATCGCCGCGATGGACTGCAGATTGAATTCAAGCTGCAGGATGCAGAAGAGACCGATGGTCGCCATGACGTCGTGAACGAGCGCCACGATGGAGCCGAGGCTGAACTGCCATTCGAAGCGAAACCAGATGTAGATCAGCATCAGCGCGACGGCGATGACGACGGCAAGTATGCCGTCCTGAACGAGTTCGGAGCTGACCTGCGGGCCGACGACCTCGACGCGACGGTATTCGACGGTGTCGCCGAGCTTGCCCTTGATCGCATCTACGACGCGCTGCGATGCCTTTTCGTCTTCGTCGCTGGGCGACTGGACACGAATCAGCACGTCGTCGGCCTGCCCGAATTCCTGGATCTGAACTTCGCCAAGGCCAAGACCCCCGAGATCGGTCCGAAGCTGGCCGATATCGGCGGGACCGTTCGTCGAAATCTCGATGACGATGCCGCCTTCGAAATCGATGCCGAAATTGAGGCCGCGCGTGAACATCAGGATCGCCGAAGCGACGACCACGACGAGCGAAAGCCCGACGGCGACGTGACGCCATTTCACAAAGCGGAAATGCGTGTCGTCGGGAATGAGCTTGAGATGCCTCATGATCGTCTTTCTCCCGGCCTTTAAAGCGTAATCGTCTTTGGCCGGCGGCGGCGCAGCCAGACCGAGACCATGAGACGGTTCACGGTGAAGGCCGTGAAGACGGATGTGACGATGCCGATGGCGAGCGTCACCGCAAAGCCGCGCACGGGGCCCGAGCCCATCTGGAACAGGATGGCCGCGGAAATCAGCGTGGTGATGTTCGCATCGAGAATGGACGACAACGCCTTGTTGTACCCCGCCTCGATGGCCGGGATCGGGCTCTTGCCGGCTGCGACTTCTTCCCTGATGCGCTCGTAAATGAGCACATTGGCATCGACCGCCATGCCGATGGTGAGCACGATGCCGGCGATGCCCGGCAGCGTCAGCGTCGCCTGCAGGACGGACAGCACGGCGAAGATCATCATGACGTTCAGGAAGAGCGCGATGTTGGCGAGGATACCGAAGAAGCCGTAACTCGCGATCATGAAGAGAATGACTGCTGCGGCGCCGATGATGGCGGCGATTTCGCCGGCGCGAATGGAGTCCGCGCCGAGACCCGGCCCGACGGTGCGTTCCTCGAGAATGGTGATGTCCACAGGAAGCGCACCGGAGCGCAGAAGGATCGCCAGATTGGTCGCATCCTGAACGGTGAAGCTGCCGCTGATCTGGCCCTGCCCGCCCATGATGGGCTCGTTGATGCGGGGCGCGCTGATGACCTCGTTGTCGAGCACGATGGCAAAGGGCCGCCCGACATTGTCGCGCGTGACCTCACCAAACTGGCGGCCACCGATGCTGTCGAAGCGGAAATTCACGACCGGCTCGCCGGTCCGCTGATCGAAGCCGGGTGTTGCGTCCACCAGACGGTCGCCGCCAACCATGATGCGCCGCTCGACCAGAACCGGCACCTTGGGCTCGTCGGCCGTGTAGAGAAGCTCGGTGCCGGCCGGAACCGTCCGCGTGGCGAGCGCCTGCTGTCCCGACATCGCATTGCTGACGAGGCGGAAGTTCATCTTGGCGGTCTTGCCGAGAAGCGCCTTCAACTGCTGCGGGTCTTCGAGGCCCGGCACCTGAACCAGGATGCGGTCCGCGCCCTGCCTCTGGATGACGGGTTCGGTGGTGCCGAGTTCGTCGATACGGCGGCGCACGATCTCGATCGACTGTTCCACGGCGGCCTGAACCCGCTGGAGCTTCGCCGCTTCCGTCACCATGACGTTGATACGCTGCCCATCGGCCGTGACCGCGAGATCGCTCTCGGGCAGCGCGGAGAACTGGTTCGCCGCAATCGTGGTCGCGAGGCCTTCGACGGCATCGACGGCTTTCTCGACGTCCTCCGCGCGCGTCACGTTCACGACGACGCTGCCACCCTGTATGCCCAGGCCTGTATAGGGGATCCGCTCGTCGCGGAGCGCATCGCGGACTTCGCCCACGAGATCCTGCAGCCGCGTCTTTTCGAGAGAACCGGTGTCGAGGCCGAGCAGCATGTAGGAGCCGCCTCGAAGATCGAGGCCGAGATTGATCTGCTTGTGCGGCAGCCAGCCGGGTACATCCTCAAGCGAGGACTTGGGTACGAAGTTCGGCGCCGAATAGACAATGCCCGCCAGGCACAGCATGACGATCAGCACGATCTTCCAGCGTTCGAAGTAGAGCATCTCGGCTTATTCCCCTCCCGGGAGATTCCGTCGTCGCGCTTACGAGGGGCTGTTTGCGTTGGCCGGAACCGGCTCCGACTTCGAGCGCACTTCGGCAAGCGTGCTCTTCACGACCCGGACGCGGACGTTGTCTGCGATCTCGACCGTGATTTCGGTCTCGTCGACCTTCGTCACCTTGCCGATGAGGCCGCCGGCCGTCACCACGACATCGCCCCGGCGCACGTTGGTGACCATCTCGCGATGTTCCTTCACGCGGCGCTGCTGCGGGCGAAGAACCAGGAAATACATGATCGCGAAAAGCGCGATGAAGGGGAAAAGCTGGATCAGAAATTCCGAAGCGCCGCCGCCACCCATCTGGGTCTCCTGTCTTGCCTTCAAAACGCGGCAAAACCTGAACGCAGGAGCCGCAAATCGCTCGATTGCGCGGGACTATACCGACCGCCAGAGCTTTTGCAAACCGAAGCCGGAACCCGTCGTGAGGACGCTTAAGTTTTGGGATATACAGGCATTTCCGGCCCTTGCCGGGGGTGCTAGGGTCCTCGCGCGCCCGGCGCCGTTCCGTTCCTCACGCAGTCTTCCGTCATGAGCACAACGCCCGATACAGAGCCCCTGCTGAAACGCATCGCCGAAGCGCTGGAGCGGCTTTCGCCGCCGCCTGCGGCGACCAGCGGGCTCGATGCCGCAGACGCCTTCGTCTGGAACGCGGAAGCCGGGCGGGCGGATCCCGTGGCCGAGGTATCCCGCGTGGACATGTCCCTCATCAAGGGCGTGGACCGGGTGAGGGACATTCTGCTCGACAATACACGGCGCTTCGCCAGGGGCCTTCCGGCCAACAACGCCCTCCTCTGGGGCGCGCGCGGGATGGGCAAGAGTTCGCTCGTGAAGGCGGTTCATGCGGCCGTGAACGCCGAAACCCCGAACAGCCTGATCCTGATCGAGATCCATCGCGAGGATATCGAGAGCCTGCCCCGCCTGATGGGGCAGCTTCGCGCGCAGGAGCGCCGCGCGGTGATCTTCTGCGACGACCTCTCCTTCGACCATGACGACACGAGCTACAAGTCGCTCAAGGCCGTGCTCGAGGGCGGCATCGAGGGGCGGCCCAGGAACGTCATCTTCTACGCGACCTCGAACCGGCGCCATCTGATGCCGCGCGACATGATGGAGAACGAGCGCTCTACGGCGATCAACCCCTCGGAGGCCGTGGAGGAAAAGGTATCGCTGTCCGACCGTTTCGGCCTCTGGCTCGGTTTCCACAATTGCAGCCAGTCGGATTATCTCGACATGGTGGCCGGATATGCGAAGCATCACGGGCTGAAGGTCGATGACGAGACGCTGAACGCGGAAGCCATCGAATGGGCAGCGACGCGCGGCGGGCGCTCGGGCCGCGTCGCCTGGCAATTCATCCAGGACCTTGCCGGACGCCTTGGGCAGAGCCTCGACTGAAAAGCCCGCCTGTCGACGTCACATACCGATGACGCTTGACGGGTTTATCGCCTTCGCACCCTTGCGGATTTCGAAGTGGACCTGAGGCGTGACCACGCTGCCGGAATTGCCGGCGAGCGAAATCGTCTGACCGCGCACCACCGTGTCGCCACGGCTCACCAGCAGCTTGCTGTTATGCGCATAGGCCGTCATCCAGCCATTGTCATGGCGGACGAGAAGCAGGTTGCCGTAACCCTTGAGCTCGTTGCCGGAATAGGCGACGACGCCGTTCTGCGCGGCCCGGACGGGTGCGCCCATGTCGGCGGCAATGTTGACGCCGTCATTGTGGAGACCGTTCGCCTTGGGGCCGAAGCTCGACAGGACCTTGCCCTGCACAGGCCATTGGAAGGCCCCAGCGGCGGCGGGCGGCGCGGGAAGCGGATCCTTCGTCACCGTGGACGAGGAAGTCGACGGCACCGAGGCGACGGCGCCCGCGACCGGCCGCGCCAGCGGCAATCGTGCGCCGGAAGGCGCTTGCGACGACGCTGTGCGCTCAGGTGCCCGCGCGGGCGTACGGGACGGGACCTGCAGCTTTTCACCGACCTTGATCGTGTAGGGCGCCGGAATGCGGTTCAGGCTCGTCAGCGAGGCCATGTCGACGCTGTATTGCCGGGAGATGCTGTAGACCGTCTCGCCGCGCTGCACGACATGGAAGCGGCCCGCCGGAATGGCGATCTTCTGACCGACCTCGATTTCGTAAGGCGGGCGAAGACCGTTTGCATCGATAACCGAACGCAGCGGAACATCATGGGCGCGGGCAATGCTGTAGACCGTGTCGCCACGCCGGACGACATAGGTGCCACCGGGCGCAACCGTCTGGATCGGCCTGGAGAGAGTGGGCACCGGGGTGCGGCCGCCCGAGCGCTGGCCCGGCGGTTCGTCCCACCACGGGCGCTCGCCGCCGCCACCGCAGGCCGCAACGAGAAGGGCCAACGCGAGAGCCGTCCCCCGTCGCACCATCGCCTGCATCTGATCGCGCCGCGCCATATGGCCTCGCCTGCCTCCACAACCGGGTCAGAATTCGCCGCTCAGGACTCCTTGGCAACACCCTCGACGAGCGGGACGAAACGCACAGGCAGAAGCTCCTCGCGCTTCACACCATCCCCCGTCCGCTCGATCCGTACAAGTTTCTGCTCCCCTCTGCTGCCGGAAACGGCAACAGGAACAATCATCAAGCCGCCTTCCTTCAACTGATCGACGAGAGTTTGCGGCACAGCGGGAGCCGCCGCCGTCACGATGATTCGGTCGAAAGGCGCCTGTTCAGGCCAGCCCTTCGCGCCGTCGCCAACGCGGGCCGTGATGTTGTGGATGCGCAGATCGTCGAATCGTTTCAGCGCATCATTGAGGAGCGTGCGGTAGCGCTCGACCGTATAGACGCGGCGGCAGAGGCGCGCGAGAACGGCAGCCTGATAGCCGGATCCGGTACCGACTTCGAGGACTTTCATGCGCTCGCCGACCTGAAGCTGCTCGGTCATGTAGGCGACGATATAGGGCTGGCTGATGGTCTGGCCGCACTCGATGGGGAGCGCGTGATCCTCATAGGCCTGCTTGCGAAAGGTCCCCGCGATGAACTTTTCGCGCGGCACGCGCTCGACGGCGGAGAGCACGCGCTTGTCGCGGATGCCCTGCTTGCGCAGCCCCATGATGAGTTCGATCTTTTCGTGCTCGATTTCGTCCATGGACGGGTCTTCGTTCACGGGGTGCGGCTCAACTCTTCTTGCGCTTCTTCAGCGGGCCCTCGAGAGAACCGAGCGCCGCGGAAATCGCCTTCGACGTCCGCGCATGGGTAAGGTCCATGTGGAGCGGCGTGATGGAGATGCGGCCTTCGTAGATCGCACGGAGGTCAGTGCCCTGCGGCGGGTTGCTCAGAATGCGCTCGAAACCGAGCCAGTAATAGGGGTTGTTGCGGGCGTCGATGCGCTCCTCGACGCGGACCAGCGATTGATCGCGTTTGCCCTGCCGCGTCACCTCGATTCCGGTGACGGAGGCGGGGACGACATCGGGGAAGTTGATGTTGATGAGGACTTCCTCGGGCCAGCCAGCGGCGATGAGCTTCTTCAATATGTCGGGCGCGAAATGCTCGGCGGTCGCCCACTTGACGTTCGCGTGTCCCGAAAAGCCGAACGCCTGGCTGAGCGCGATCGACGGGATACCGAGTTGCGTACCCTCCATCGCGGCGGCGATGGTGCCGGAATAGGTGACGTCGTCGGCGATGTTCTGGCCGCGATTGACGCCGGAGAGCACGAGATCCGGCTCCTTGTCCTTCATGACGTGGCGGACCGCCATCAGCACGCAATCGGACGGCGTACCTCGCACCGCATATTTGCGGGCAGTGAGCTTGCGTATGCGGAGCGGGTTCGCGAGCGAGAGCGAATGCGCGGAACCGCTCTGCTCTTCCTCGGGCGCGACGACCCAGACGTCGCTCGAAAGCTTGCGGGCGATCTTTTCGAGCGCCTTCAGGCCGGGCGCATGAATGCCGTCATCGTTCGTGACCAGGATACGCATGGATTTACCTGACGCTTTAGCCATGAGGTGCGATGACCTCCAGCCCGCCCATATAGGACTGGAGCACGGCGGGAACGGCGATGGAGCCGTCCGCCTGCTGGTAGTTCTCCATGACGGCAACAAGGGTTCGTCCGACGGCCAGGCCGGAGCCGTTGAGCGTATGGACGAAGCGCGTGTTCTTCTCCCCCTTCGGGCGGTAGCGCGCGTTCATGCGCCGGGCCTGGAAGTCGCCACAGACGGAGCAGGAGGAAATCTCGCGATAAGCGTTCTGCCCGGGCAGCCAGACCTCGATGTCGTAGGTCTTGCGGGCCGCGAAGCCCATGTCGCCCGTCGACAGCGTCATCACCCGATAAGACAGTTCGAGACGCTTCAGCACCTCCTCGGCACAGGAGAGCATGCGCTCATGCTCGTCGCGCGCGGCTTCCGGCGCGGTGATGGAGACGAGTTCGACCTTGGAGAACTGGTGCTGGCGGATCATGCCGCGGGTGTCGCGGCCCGCCGCACCGGCTTCAGCGCGGAAACAGGCCGTGTAGGCGGTGAAGCGCTTCGGCAGCTCTTCTTCCGAGAGAATGCTTTCGCGCACAAGGTTCGTTAGCGGTACTTCCGCGGTCGGGATCAGCCAGTATTTTTCCTGATCGTCCCGGCTCTGGCCCTTGAAGGTCGCAAACTGGTCGTCGGCGAATTTCGGCAGTTGCGCCGTGCCGAACATGGCGTCGTCGCGAACCATGAGCGGTGGCATGACTTCTTCATAGCCGAACTCGGTTGTATGGAGGTCGACCATGAAATTACCGATGGCGCGTTCGAGCCGGGCGAGCGGGCCTTTGAGGACCGTGAAGCGCGAGCCGGAGAGTTTCGCCGCGGTCTCGAAATCCATCAGGCCGAGCGCCTCGCCGAGATCGAAATGCTCTTTCGCCTCGAAGTTCAGATCGCGGGGTTTCCCGTGCTCATGGCGCACGACGTTGGCGCTCTCGTCGGGACCGACTGGCACGTCGTCGAAGGGAATGTTCGGGATCGCGGCGAGCGCTGCTTCAAGCTCTGCATCGACCGCCCGCTCCTCTTCCTCGCCCTTCTGAATGCGGCCCTTGAGCGAAGACACCTCGTCCATGAGCTTCTGGGCGAGTTCGTCGTCCTTTTTCGCCTTCGCCTGTCCGATCTGCTTCGAGGTGTCATTCCGCTGCTGCTGCATTTCCTGCAGCGAGGTGATGACCCTGCGGCGGCGCTCGTCGATTTCGATGAGGCGCGCGGATTGCGGCTCGAGCCCGCGCTTCGCGAGGCCCGCATCGAAACCCTGAGCGTCGTCGCGAATGGCCTTGATGTCGAACATGACACCTCAGAAGGAGTGAGATTTTCCGGAATTCGGGAAGATCAAAGGGCCGAATCAGCCCTCCGGCAACCCGGCCCGCTTGTCGCGCACTGTATACGCGGGAAGGCCGGAAGCGTCCAGACAAGGGCCGTCCGGGAACGCGATCAGGCCTCGCTCTCTTCCTGCTCGCCTTCTTCCTTCTTCTTTTCCATCCAGCGGACGCTGAAAATGGAGAGTTCGTAGAGAAGCAGCGTCGGCACGCCGAGCGCAATCTGGCTGAAGAAATCGGGCGGCGTGAGGAAGGCGGCAACCGCAAAGATGATGACAACGGCATACCGGCGTCCACGCTTCAACTGAGCTGAGTTCACGATGCCGGCGCGCGCCAGCAGCGTGAGGATCACCGGCAACTGGAAGCAGATGCCGAAGGCGAGAATAAAGGCGGTCACAAGGTTCAGATACTCGCTGACCTTGGGCAGGAGTTCGATGGTCGCCGCGCCGTCGCCACCCGCCTGCTCCATGCTCATGAAGAAGTTAAGGGCGATGGGGAGCGCGCCGTAATAGACGAGTGCCGCGCCCGTGAGAAACAGCACGGGGGTGGCAATCAGATAAGGAATGAAGGCGCCGCGCTCATGCTTGTAGAGGCCGGGCGCGACGAACATGTAGACCTGCGCCGCAATGATGGGAAAGGCGAGGAAGATCGCCCCGAACATCGAGAGCTTGAGCTTGGTGATGAAGAATTCCTGCGGCGCCGTGTAGATCAGATGCGCGCCGCCTTCCGCCGTCACGATCCGGTTATAGGGATCGACCAGCAGGTTGAAGATGTCGGTCGAAAAGAAGAAACAGACCGCAAAACCGACGATGAAGGCGAGCATCACCTTGATGAGGCGCGTGCGAAGCTCGATCAGGTGATCGAGAAGCGGCGCCCGGGAAGCCTCGATCTCGTCGTCGGAACCGGGAGAATTGGGGTCGGCGGAAGACGCGCTCATTCGCCGTCCCGCCTGGTTTTCACATCCGCGTCATCGCCGGCCGCCGGATCGCCCTTGCCGTACGCCTCCACGGCCTCCGCCTCGCGGATCGAGTCCGCGATGCCGTCCGAAACGCCGCTGGTGTCGAGCGGTTCCGCCTTCTCCTCCTCGGCCTTTGCCGCAGAAGCGGCGGCTGCCGCGGCACCCGCGCCGCCGCCGCCGATTTTCACCGGCTTGTCCATTTCCTGCTTGAGAGAGCGGAGCGGCGCCGTCGCTGTGTTCTTGAGGTCAGACACTTCCTTGCGGAGTTCCTCAAGCTCGGTCTCCCGGGCGAGGTCCTCGAAGGAGCTCTGGAAATCGCGGGCCATGGCCCGAACCTTGCCGACATACTGCCCGATCGTCCGCATCATCCGCGGCAGGTCCTTCGGACCGACGAAGATGATGGCGATCGCCGCGAGAATGAGCAGCTCTGACCATCCGATGTCGAACATGAGGGGTCCCGCAAAGCCTCAGCCGCCCCCGGTCAACCGGTTCCGGCGCGGCGTATCAAATCCTAGCCGTGAGACGCCTTGTTCTTCGTCTCGGCGCTTTCGTCATGCGAGACGGTGGCGTCGATGGTCTTGGGTTCGGGCTGAGCGGTCTGGTTCTCGTCCTCGTCGGAGAGGCCCTTCTTGAAGCTGCGGATTCCCTTTGCGACGTCGCCCATCATGTCGGAAATCTTGCCCCGTCCGAACAACAGCACGATCAGCACGAGGACAATGAGAATTTGGGTCCAACCCGGCATTTCTATCTCCACAGGCAACGGGAACCCCCGCGCCTTGCTCTGAATGAAGCACTACCTTCAATCAATATGGGCGTTCCGCGCGGAAATTGCGATAGCAATCCCTTCCGGGGATTGGCCAAATCTCCGCAGAGATTTGGTTAACGCTCATACACAACCATCTGGTTTCACTTTGTTTTCGTCCTGCACTTCATAAACAAGGCGAAGATGGCCTCAGTCGTCTTCCGACGTCTCCTGCGCCAGATGGTCGTCGATGTCGGCGCCATATTCCTCTTCGTCCGCGAACTCGCCATCGCCCTCGCCGCCCGCCTCGTTCGGGTTCGGAATATCGAACCCCGGCGGCAAACGGCCATCGAGCAGACCGGCGGCCTTGAGTTCGTCGACGCCCGGCAGGTCACCGATATTCTCGAGACCGAAATGGACGAGGAATTCTTCCGTCGTGCCGTAAGTGACCGGCCGGCCGGGCGTGCGCTTGCGGCCGCGCAGCCTCACCCATCCGGTTTCCATCAAAACATCGATGGTGCCCTTGGAGACGGAAACGCCGCGAATTTCCTCGATCTCAGCCCGTGTGGCGGGCTGGTGATAAGCGATGATGGCGAGCGTCTCCATCGCCGCGCGAGAGAGCCGTTTCTGCTCCACCGCCTCCCGCTCCATCAGGAAGGAAAGATCATCCGCCGTCCGGAACATCCACTTGTTGGCGATCCGGACCAGATTGACGCCCTTGTCCTCATAGGCCTTCTGCAGATCCTCGATCACCGCGCCGACATCCGCGCCCTCGGGCAGGCGGCCCGCAATGCTGTCGATATCGAGCGGCTCGGCGGCGGCAAAGAGCAGCGCCTCGACCATGCGCATGAGCTGCGCGTGTTCCGTCGCATTGCCTGGGAAACGGACGACGTTTTCGGGGCCGCCAGCGGCCTCCTCGTCCTCTTCCGGCTGTTCCGGTTCGTCCATTGCCATTTCTCTACCGTCTTCGACTTCGGCTTCGCTCAAGGTCGTTTCGTCGTTCATTCTTCCGTCTTCTCAGGCTCGCCGGCCGGGCCGGACGGCTGTTGGTCGGGTGTCTGTTCGCGGCGGCGCACGAAAACCGGGCTGAACGCGCCGGATTGCCGGATTTCCATCAGCCCGTCCTTGGCGAGAACGAGCGCCGCACTGAAAGTGCTCGCAATCGCAGAGCGGCGGAGCGCAGGGCTCATCTCCTCGAGAGGCAGGTAGCCATCGATGCGGCCCCAGTCGAACATCATGCCCATCATCTTCTCAAGCCGGTGGCGGGCGGCTTCGATCGCCATGATGGGAAGACGCTTCGGTTCCCACTTGGTGTCGTGCCCCTTCAGCCGCTGGTCCGAATAGGACTTGAGAAGCTCGAAGAGCGTTCCCTGATACTCGCTTGTCTTTATGAGGCGAATGCCCTCCGGTGCGCCGCGCTGGAAGACGTGCATCCCCATGCGGCACTGGCGCGCGAAAATGTCCTGCGACGCCTTTCGCATCGCCTCCAGCCGCTGAAGCTGGAAGGCGAGCCGGGCCGCCATCTCCGCGCCCGATGGACCTTCCTCCTCCTCGGGCGGCGGCAGCAGCAGCTTCGATTTCAGGAAGGCGAGCCAGGACGCCATCACCAGATAGTCGGCGGCAAGGTCGAGCTCCATCCGGCGCGCCTGCGTGATGAAGTCGAGATACTGCTCGGCAAGCTTCAGGATCGAAATCTTCGTCAGATCGACCTTCTGATTGCGCGCGAGCATCAGAAGAACGTCAAGCGGCCCCTCGAAGCCGTCGAGATCGACGATCAACGTGTTTTCGTCGTCTTCCGACGGACCGCGGGGCGGACCTTCCTCGAAAGGCGCAGCGCCATCGATGCCGGCAGCCTCGTCGGGCTGCGACCCACCATCTGCGTCGCTATGAGGAGGCGCCCCGGTCATGACTGCCTGTTGCATTCGGCCCGAAATGTTGAATTCCCCGTATCCCCAAGCCGTTTCCCGCCGGCCAGGGGACGATTGGCCTTTATACCCCGCACCCCCCGGCGCGGGTACCCCGTTTCTCGGCTTATCCCCAGCGATCTGTCACGAAGTCGCAATAAGCCCGGAGAATTGCCGCCAGGCAGAATCCATATCGAGCGAGGCAGCGGCCGTCTTGCGCTGCGATATGGCCGCTTCGGACCTCTCAAGCGGCCTGCCGGAGAGAATCGGTACTTCGGCCGCCACAGACTCCATCTCTCCCATCTTGCCATTGCAGTGGAGAACGAGATCGCAGCCCGCGTCCAGGCTCTGGCGCGCCCTTTCCCCCAGGCTGCCTTTCAGCGCCTCCATGGAAAGATCGTCGGACATCAGCACGCCGTCGAACCCGATCTCTCCCCGAATGACGCCGCCGATAATCGACGGAGAGGTGGTGGCCGGACGGTCGCGATCGAGCGCGGTGTAGACAACGTGTGCGGTCATGGCGAGCGGCATATGCCGAAGCGCATGAAACGGCGCGAAGTCGATCCGGGAGAGTTCGTCCGCCGGCGTGTCGACAACGGGCAGGCTCTTGTGGCTGTCGACCCCGGCGCGGCCGTGACCCGGAATATGCTTGATGACGGGCAGCACGCCCCCCGACAGCAGTCCTTCGGCGGCGGCGAGGCCAAGTGCCGCGATCGGCCCCGGCGTGTCCGCATAGGCGCGGTCGCCGATCACGTCGTGCGCGCCGGGTACGGGGACATCGAGTACCGGCAGGCAATCGACGGTGATACCGAGGTGGCGCAATTCGGCTGCGATCAACTTCGCACCGAGGCGGGCCGCATGCAGCCCCTGCTCGACATCGGCTTCGTAAAGCTCGCCGTAGCGCCGTCCAGGCGGGAAACCGCGCCAGTTCGGCGGCGTAAGGCGCTGGACCCTGCCACCTTCCTGATCGATCAGCACTTCCGCTTCGTGGCCCGCCGCCTCGCGCAGTTCCTCGACGAGCTGCCTGACCTGCCCGGGATCGGCAATGTTGCGGGCAAAGAGAATGAAGCCCCAGGGCTTTGCTTCCCGAAAGAAGTGCCGCTCGCCTTCCGTGATGCCGGTTCCGGCGCAGCCATAGATGGCCGCGCGGACGCTCACCTTTCCCTCACGATGCAGCCCGCACCTTGTGCTTCGAGCCGCTCGCACAGGGTTGTTGCCGCCGCCTTATCCATGAAGCCCGCACGGGCACGATAATAGATGCCCTTGTCGCCGAGGTCGGCGCGCTGGATATCGAGGCTGAGGCCGCCGAGAAGATCGGGATATTTCGATTGCATACGCTCGAAGGTCGCACGCGCCGAGGCTTCGTCGCGCAGCGCGGCCAGCTGGACGACATAGGCCCCGCCAGACGGCGGCGCCGCGGTTTCGGCGGGGGCCGCTTCTCCCTGCACAGGGGGAACCTCGGCAGCGGGCGGCGTCTGTGTCTGTTGTGTCTGCGCGGACGGCGTCTGTTCCGCGGGCGCTTCTTCCACCGGTTCGATGGGCGCGGTTTCTATCGCCTGCGCCATACGGTCCAGCGCCTGCTGATCCTGCGGCGTCGGAGCCGGGTTGTCGATCGCGAGCGGCTCCTCGGCCGGCGGCAGCAGCTGCTCGCCGTCGCTGGAGCCGGTCTGCCCCTCGCCCGTGATCCGGTCGTAGACGCCGGCATCCTGATGCGGGAATTTCTTGCCGCCCGGGTTCTCGGGCAATTCCTTAGTCGGCTCGCCATCCGCACGGAGGATCGGCGGCGCGCCGTTCACGCCCTGCTGGGAACCCTGCCGATAGGCCAGAAAGACAACGCCCGCGAAAACGACGAGAAGCGCGACGACGCTGAGAAGCATGAGCGTGCGCTTGTTACCGCCGCCTTCCTCTTCCTCATCGTAGCGTTCGTAATCCTCGACATCGGGATCGATGTCGTATTCCGGTTCGTCGTCCCAGCCGCCATCCTTATGCGACATCAGCGCATCTCCTCGATCGGTTCGACCCCCAATGTCCCCAAACCGGCGGCAATAACGTATGCCGCAGCTCGAATCAGCGCGAGCCTTGCAAGGGTACCATCCCGGTCTTCCTGCTGGATAAACCGGAGCGACGGGTCGTCCTTGCCCTTGTTCCAGAGGGCATGGAAGGCCGCCGCCAGATCGTCGAGATAGAAGGCGATGCGGTGCGGCTCATGCGCAAGCGCAGCCTGCTCGACCTGGCGGGGAAAGGTCGCCATCAGACGGACCAGCGAGAGTTCCGCCTCGTCGGCGAGACACGAGAGGTTCGCGTTGGCGAGCGCCGCATCGGACAGGTTGTAACCGCCCCCCTCTGCCGCGTTGCGCAGCACCGAGTGGATGCGCGCATGGGCGTACTGCACATAAAAGACCGGGTTGTCGCGCGACTGCTCCATGACCTTGGCGAAGTCGAAATCAAGCGGCGCGTCATTCTTGCGCGTCAGCATCATGAAGCGCACGACATCCTTACCGACTTCGTCCACCAGATCGCGCAACGTCACGAAGTCCCCTGCCCGCTTCGACATGCGGACCGGCTCTCCGTTCCGGAAAAGCCTGACCATCTGGCAGACCTTGACGTCGAACTCGGCCTCGCCGCCCGTGACGCCCGCTATCGCCGCCTTCATGCGTTTGATGTAGCCGGAATGATCCGCGCCCCAGACATCGATCATGGTGCGATAGCCGCGTTCGAACTTGTCGAGGTGATAGGCGATGTCCGGCGCGAAATAGGTCCAGCTCCCGTCGGACTTCTTCAGGGCCCGATCGGTATCGTCGCCGAACTCGGTCGAGCGAAAAAGCGTTTGCGGACGAGCCTCCCAGTCATCCGGCACCTCGCCCTTGGGCGGCTCAAGCGTGCCGATATAGATGAGCCCCTTTTCCTCGAGCCTCTCCAGGGTCTTCTCGACAGCGCCGGATTTGTGGAGCGAAAGCTCGGAGAAAAACACCTCATGCGTGATGCCGAGCACGGCGAGGTCGCCGCGGATGAGCTCCATCATCGCTTCGACGGCAGCTTCCCGCGCGATCGCCAGCGCTTCCGCTTCCTCCTTTTCGAGGAGGTCCTTGTCGTAGGTCGCTGCGAGCGATTGACCGACCGGCTTCAGATAGTCGCCAGGATAAAGCCCCTCGGGGATGGCGCCTATGTCATGCCCGAGTGCTTCGCGGTAGCGCAGAAAGGCGCTCCGCGCGAGGACTTCGATCTGCCCGCCCGCGTCGTTGATGTAGTATTCGCGGCAAACGCGATAGCCGACCTTTTCGAGCAGGTTCGCAAGCGCATCGCCGAAGACAGCTCCGCGGACATGGCCGACATGCATCGGTCCGGTGGGGTTCGCCGAGACATATTCGACGTTGACGGCCTGATTGGTGCCGAGATCGCCGGCGCCGTAGGACGCTCCGGCTCTGAGAATGTCGGGCACACGCGAGCGCCAGAAGGACGGATCGAGCCGAAGATTGATGAAGCCGGGCCCCGCGACGGATACTTCCGTTACCGCTTCTTCGGTGGCGAGCCGGGCGGCGATGAGCTCCGCGAGGTCGCGCGGCTTCGCGCCCGCAGGCTTCGCGAGCACCATCGCGGCGTTGGTGGAGAGGTCGCCGTGGCTCGGGTCGCGCGGCGGCTCCACCGCAACGCGGGTGAAATCGAGGCCGGCCGGCAGCGCACCCTCGGCCACAAGGGCCTCAAGCGCCGCCTGCACCTTTTCCTCGAAATACCGAAAAATATTCATTCTTGCCGCCACTTTTGGACCCGCCGGGCGCGCACTCTAGCCGCGCACCTCCCACGTTTCCAGCCCTTACCTTGAGGGTGGTCAGGACCTCGGATCGTGGAGATCGAAGAGGCGCTGATGCTCCTCGATGGCGAATTTGTCAGTCATTCCGGCGATGAAGTCGCAAACGCGCCGCGCCGTCTTGAACCCTTCCGGCCCATCGCAGCCCTGCTGCCATTCCGGTGGAAGCTGTTCGGGCGAGCGATGCAGCAGGCCAAAAAGATCGCGCACGATGCGTTGCGCCTTGCTCATCGACCGGTTGACCCGGTAGTGGCGGTACATGCGCTCGAAGAGGAAGGCCTTGAGGGCAGCGTTGTGCTCGTTCATTGCGTCCGTGAAGCCGACAAGCGGGCGGTTCATGGCGCGAATATCTGCGGCGGAAGCAGGCCTGGCCTCGGCGAGCCGCCGCCTCGTCTCTTCAAGGAGATCGCCGATCATCTCGCCGATCAACTCGCGCACGGCCTCGTGGATCACGCGCGTGGTTTCGAGACCGGGATAGCGGTCCATCACGCGCCGGAAGACATCCCCGACCAGCGGCAGCGCCATGAGATCGTCGATGGTGAAAAGACGGGCGCGCAAACCGTCGTCGATGTCGTGATTGTTATAGGCAATATCGTCGGCAAGGGCCGCGACCTGCGCCTCCGGCCCCGCGAAGGTTTCGAGTTCGAGATCCTGCGTTTCCGCATATTCCACGATGGCGCGCGGCAGGTCATTCAGGCTGCGGCCAGGCACGATGACGGGCCCGTTGTGCTTCACCAGCCCTTCCAACGTTTCCCAGGTGAGATTGAGACCGTCGAACTCGGGATAGCGGCGCTCAAGCTTGGTGACGATCCGCAGCGTCTGGGCATTGTGGTCGAAGCCGCCATAGTCCGTCATGCACGCGTCGAGCGCCGTCTCGCCGGCATGGCCAAACGGTGTGTGGCCGAGATCGTGCGCGAGCGCCAGAGCCTCGGCGAGGTCTTCGTCCAGACCGAGAACGCGGGCGACGGAGCGGGCGATCTGCGCCACTTCGAGCGAATGGGTCAGGCGCGTGCGGTAGTTGTCGCCTTCGTGATAGACGAAGACCTGCGTCTTGTATTTGAGCCGTCTGAAGGCACCGGCGTGGATGATTCTGTCCCGATCGCGCTGGAAGGCCGTGCGGGTCCCGCTTTCCGGTTCCGCAAACAGCCTGCCCCTCGTCTCTTCCGCTTTCGTCGCGAAGGGCGCGGTGGCGGCGGGATTGGCGATCGGCACGATAAACCCTCGAAATTCTATGGGGTTAGCGGACACGCCGTTTGAAAAGCAGCCGATCCGCGCTTACATATCTGCTAAGCTAATTTTCCGAGTGTTGGAAGCCGAAAGCAGCATGACAGAGACCGTGACAGCCGAAACCCCGACGACCGGCACGCCGATCACCCTGACGGCGCGGGCCGCGAAGCAGGTGGCCCACGTCCTTGAGGGCGAGGAGAGTGGCACAATGCTGCGCGTCGCCGTGCAGGGCGGCGGATGTTCCGGCTTTCAATATGGTTTCACACTGGACGATCAGAGGAACGATGACGATCTGGCGCTTGAGCGGGATGGCGTCACTGTGCTGATCGACGCCGTTTCGGCCGAATACCTTGCCGGCTCGGAGATCGACTATGTGGACGACCTGATCGGGTCGGCCTTCAAGATCAACAACCCGAACGCGACGGCATCCTGCGGCTGCGGAACGTCTTTCTCGATCTAAGAGATCGATTTTTTCGGATACATTCAAATTTACTGTGCCGTTTTGGCACAATTAGCATTTTACCTTGGAGCCGAGCCGCGTATCCTCCCGGTACTGTGTGATTCTACGTATGGGGGTACGGACGTAACTCTATGGAGACAGGCGCAGAGACCGATACGGCCGGAAAGCTCGAACAATACTGGAAAAAAACAAGAAACGACGGTGAAAAGGTTCCCCTGCGAAGCGCTTTCAAGCTGTCGTCCGAAATTGCGCCGCTCCTGCCCCATCTCGTCATCATGGAAGTCGTGGCGGAAGATATCGTGTTCCGGCTGGTCGGCACCGGCCTCGCGGCGCATCAAGGAATCGACATCACGGGAAAACGGTACGGAGATTTTGCGGCGCCCGATCAGGTGGCGCGCGCCGTTGCGCGGGTGAGAGCCTTTCATGCGTGGCCGTGCGGATTCCTTTCCGTGCATATGGAAGAATACGGACGGGGCCTGTCGTCGGAAATCGAGGTTGCGGGTTTTCCGCTGCGAGGCGAAGGTCAGACGGGTCCGATGATGGTGCTCGCGGTTACGCCTGCCGGCCGCGGCGGGCTCGCATCGAAAAGCGAAACACCGCTGTTCCTGAGGCCCGCGTCACGCATCGAATTCGTCGATCTCGGATACGGCATACCGGACGACGGCAAGATCATGAAAGAGATGGCGGACCGGACGGCCGCGAAGTGCTGAGAGGGGCGTCATGAAAATCGCGAGCTTCAACGTCAATTCGATCAAGGCGCGTCTTGCGAACCTGACCGACTGGCTGAAGGAGGCGACACCGGACGTCGTCTGCCTGCAGGAACTGAAATGCGTGGACGAGGCCTTCCCGCGCGGCGAGATCGAGGATCTCGGCTACAACGTCGCGACGCATGGTCAGAAGACCTATAACGGCGTCGCCCTTCTCTCGAAGCTGCCGCTCGAGGATGTGAGCCGCGGGCTGCCCGGCGGCGACGGGGACGAACAGTCGCGCTACATCGAAGCGGTCGTGACGGCGAAGGACGAGGCGCTGCGCGTCGCCTCGATCTACCTGCCGAACGGCAATCCGGTGGACAGCGAGAAGTTCGAATACAAGCTGCACTGGATGGACCGGCTGATCGACCATGCCGGAAAACTCCTTGCGTACGAGGAACCTCTCGTCCTGGCAGGCGACTTCAACGTTATTCCGACAGCGGACGATGTTCACGATCCGAAGGCCTGGGCGGATGATGCGCTGTTCCGCCCGGAGACGCGCGCGAAGTTCCGCGAACTCGTGAATCTGGGCTTCACGGATGCATTCCGCGCGTGCCATACGGAAGCGCATCGCTACACGTTCTGGGACTACCAGGGCGGCGCGTGGCAGAAGGATAACGGCATCCGCATCGACCATCTGCTGCTGTCGCCGCAGGCGGCGGACCGGCTGACGGCGAGCGATATCGACCGCAATGTGAGGGGGCGTGAAAAACCGTCCGACCACGTCCCAATCTGGGCGGAACTCGAGATCGGCTGAGCGGGGATATCCCGAAAACGGGGATAAAACGGCCCGACCGTCATCGAACTGTCACACGAACGTCATATCTCGCGGATTTCGACCACGCCGGGGACCGCCTTGATGGCGCCGCGGATCTGCGGCGTCACCTTGTAGCGTTCCCTGAGCTTGATTTCAACCTCCCGGCCGCCCTCGCCCATGAGCACGAGCGATACCAGACCCTTGCCCTTTTCGGAGAGACGGGTTCTTACCGCTTCAAGGGGCTCGGGCGTGTCCACGAAAATCTTCAATCCCGCGCCGGTGTCCTTGATGGCGTCGTCGACGCTGCGGACGGACTGGGCGCGGAGCTTCACCTCCTCGCCGGTGCGGTCGATCTCCACACCGACCACGACGGCGTTGCCCGGCTGCATGAGGTCGCGGGCGCTGTTGAGGACTTCGGAGAAGACCACAAGCTCGAACTGGCCGGTGGGGTCCGACAGGCCGAGAAAGGCGAAGGGGTTGCCCTTCTTGGACTTGCGCTCCTGACGGGCGGTGACGGTGCCCGCTATCTTCTCGGCGCTGTTGGTGCGCTTCAGGAGTTCGGCATAGGTGACGACGCCCGCGCGCTGCAGCTCGGCGCGGTAGTCATCGAGCGGGTGGCCGGAGAGGTAGAAGCCGACGGCATTGAATTCCTCGGTGAGGCGCTGCATCGGCGTCCATGCCTCGACGGCGGGAAGCGAGGGCTGCGCCGCCTCGACGCCGCTGTCGCCGCCGAACAGGCTGTCCTGCTGGCTCTCGCGCTCCTGTGCGGCGACATTTGCGGTGCCGAGCAGGAGGTCGGCGGAGGCGAGCACCTGCGCGCGGTTCGGGTTCAGCGCATCGAAGGCGCCCGCGCGGGCGAGATTTTCGAAGGTGCGCTTGTTGATGAGGCGTGGATTGATGCGGCGCGCGAAATCGAAGAGATCGCGGAAGGGACCGCCCTCGTTGCGCAACTCGACCAGATGCTCCATCGCCTGGCGGCCGACATTCTTGATGGCGGACAGCGCGTAGAGGACTTCGCCCTCGGCGACGCCGAACAGCGCCTCCGAGCGGTTGATGCAGGGTGGCGAGACCTTGATGCCGAGGCGCTCGGCTTCCTGCTTGAAGAGGCCGAGCTTGTCGGTGTTGTTGAGGTCGAAGCTCATCGAGGCGGCGAGGAACTCGACCGGATGGTTGGCCTTGAGCCAGGCGGTCTGATAGGCGACGACGGCGTAACAGGCGGAGTGCGACTTGTTGAAGCCGTAGCCCGCGAACTTGTCGACGAGGTCGAAGACGAATTCGGCCTGCTTCTTCTCGACGCCGCGCTCGACCGCGCCGGTGACGAAACGCTCGCGCTGCGCGTCCATCTCGGACTTGATCTTCTTGCCCATGGCGCGGCGGAGCAGGTCGGCTTCGCCGAGCGAGTAGCCCGCGAAGACCTGCGCGATCTGCATCACCTGTTCCTGATAGATGATGACGCCGTAGGTATCCTCGACCACGGGTTCGATGGTCTCGTGCAGGAATTCGGGATCTTCGCGCCCATGCTTGCAGGCGAGATATTTCGGGATGTTCTCCATCGGGCCCGGCCGGTAGAGGGCGACAAGGGCGATGATGTCCTCGATGTTGGTGGGGCGCGCCTGACGGACGAGGTCGCGCATGCCCGAACTTTCAAGCTGGAACACGCCGACCGTTTCGCCGCGCGTCAGCATTTCGTAGCTCGCGGCATCGTCGAGCGGCAGCTTGTCGATATCGACCTCGATGCCGCGCCGCTTCAGGAGGTTCACGGCCATCTGGACGACGGTGAGCGTTTTCAGGCCGAGAAAGTCGAACTTCACGAGGCCCGCGGGCTCGACCCATTTCATGTTGAACTGGGTGACGGGCATGTCGGAGCGCGGATCGCGGTAGAGCGGCACCAGTTCGTCGAGCGGTCGGTCGCCGATCACGACGCCCGCCGCATGGGTCGAGGCGTGACGGTAGAGCCCTTCGAGACGGCCGCCGATCTCGAGGAGGCGCGCGACGGTCTCGTCACTGCGTTGCTCTTCCTGCAGACGCGGCTCGCCGTCGATCGCCTGCGCGAGCGTCACCGGGTTCGCCGGATTGTTCGGCACGAGCTTGCAGAGCCGGTCGACCTGACCGTAGGGCATCTGCAGCACGCGGCCGACGTCGCGCAGGACAGCGCGGGCCTGCAGCTTTCCGAAGGTGATGATCTGCGCGACCTTGTCGACGCCGTAGCGCTCCTGCACATAGCGGATCACCTCATCGCGGCGCTCCTGGCAGAAGTCGATGTCGAAGTCGGGCATCGACACGCGTTCGGGGTTGAGGAAGCGCTCGAAGAGAAGGCCGAAGCGGAGCGGATCGAGGTCGGTGATGGTGAGCGCCCAGGCGACGACCGAGCCCGCGCCGGAACCGCGGCCGGGGCCGACCGGGATGCCCTGCTGCTTCGCCCACTGGATGAAGTCGGCAACGATGAGGAAGTAACCGGGGAAGTCCATCTTGATGATGACGTCGAGCTCGAAGCGCAGACGCTCGCGATACTCTTCCTCGGGCGCGACGGTTTCGAGTTCGGCAAGACGGGCGGTCAGCCCTTCTTCCGCCTGGCGGCGAAGCTCGTCGGCCTCCGAGGTGCCGGCGGCGAATTTCGGCAGGATCGGTTTTCGCGTGCGCGGCCGGTAGGCGCAGCGGCGCGCGATCTCGACGGTGTTGGCGGTCGCTTCCGGCAGGTCGGCGAAGAGCGCGAGCATTTCCGACTGGCTCTTGAAGCGGTGCTGGGGCGTCAGGCGGCGGCGATCCGCCTGCACGACATAGGCGCCCTCGGCGATGCAGATGAGCGCGTCATGCGCTTCGTATTCGGCCTCGGTGGTGAAGAAGGGTTCGTTGGTCGCGACGAGCGGGATTTCATGTTTGTAGGCGAACTCGACAAGCGGGCCTTCGGCCTGACGCTCGCGCGGCATGTCGTGGCGCTGGAGCTCGACATAGAGGCGATCGCCGAAAATCCGGCGGAGGCGGAGAAGCAGAACCTCGGCGGCGTCCTTCTGGCCCTGCTCGATCAGCCTGTTGACGATGCCCTCCGGCCCCCCGGTGAGGCAGATCAGGCCTTCCGCATATTGCTCGACGCGCTCCAGCGGGACCTGCGCCGCCTCGCCCGACTCCGGCTCGAGGAAGGCAAGGCTCGACAGCTTCATGAGGTTTTCGTAGCCGCGCTCGTCCTTCACCAGCAGGGCGAGGGAGCCCGCGGGCTCGCGGCGGAGCGGCCCGCGCGAGGGCTCCTCCGGCTCGTCGAGACGGACGGGCAACGTGCAGCCGGTGATCGGCTGGATACCGGCCTCCGCCATGACTTCGGAAAATTCGAGCGCGCCGAAGAGATTGGCGGTGTCGGTGAGCGCGACCGCCGGCATGCCTTCCTTGCGGCAGAGCTTCGGCAGCTCCTTGATCCGGATCGCGCCCTCAAGGAGCGAATAGGCGGAGTGGAGACGCAGATGGATGAACTGGGGCATCGAGTCGGCCATGGGGCATTGTCGGGTGCCCTGCTCCCGGAGTCACGGACAGCCGATGCCGAAACGGCATCAAAGCTGTGGACAAGAGTTCATGCCAACGGGCTCCCAGCCCCCGCCGCGAAATTTGCGGGGCAAATTTCGACCCTCCCCAAGAGGAGGATGGGAAGTTGGTCCCTGCCCGCCTCAGCCGATCATGACTTCGGCGATGGTCACCCAGGTGGCGGCGACATAGAGGAAGGCGCCGACGGAAAAGAGCGCCGCCACGTCCTTCAGCCAGTTGCCCGCTTCACCTTCCGACGCCCTGCTCAAAATCGCGCGCATGTCGTACCCTCCAGCCAATGTTCATCAAATGTTCCGTTGCTGAATGTTCCTTATATGTTCCTGTCTGTCAAGAGAGGAAGCAAGTCGTGGATGGCCCGAATGAATCGGGCCATGACGACATGGGAGGGAAGCGCCCGGTTCTTGACGACGCCGGGAATCCGCTTCACACTTAACCTATCAGTTAAGTTTTGCCGTAACCCCGGAGCCCCGATGTCATCCGCCGAGAAGAAGCCCGCCGAAGACGCCGCCCCCTCTGCGAAGCCCGCGCTGATGCTGCGGCGGAAGCTGAAGGCGCCGCCGGCCCGCGTCTACGAGGCGTGGACGGACGCGGCGCAGCTCATGCAGTGGTTCGGGCCGGAGAACGTGACCATGGCGGAAGCGGATTGCGAGGTGCGCGTCGGCGGGCATTTCCATGTGGTGATGATCGAGAACACCGGCGACCGGCACGAGGTCAACGGCGTTTACAAGGAAGTGGTGCGACACGAAAAGCTCGTCTTTTCCTGGGGCTGGATTTCGACGCCGGAGCGCGTGTCGCAGGTGACGGTCCGCTTCAAGGAAGAGGGCGGCGGGACACTGCTGACGCTGATCCACGAGCAACTTCACGACGAGGCGGCGAAGACCGGCCATACGCATGGCTGGACGGGGTCGCTCGACAAGCTGGAGAGGTTTGTCGGGTAGCGGGTCCATTCCGTTTATTCACAGGCTCATCAGAGATCACCCTCCCCCTGTGGGAGGGTCGAAAAATTCAAGCGGAGCGAGAATTTTTCGGGGCGGGGTGAGCGAGGCATGTCTCTTATACCCATCTGACGCTGCCGACGCACTTCCCGCGCTCGCATA
>CAJXOU010000041.1 GCA_913057645.1 uncultured Rhodobiaceae bacterium
GACTTCTTCTGACCGATGCGCGACTCCGTTCCGGAGACGCGGCGCGAGATGTTTTCGCGATGCGCGAAGTAGATGAGAAGAACGAGGAGGACGCCGCGGCCGACAAATTGCCACTGGTCGAGCCAGGCAAGATAGACCGGCGTCAACAGCGCGGCGACGAGCGCAGAGAGAGAGGAATAGCGGGAGACGAGCGCGACGACTGCCCAAGTCGCGCAGAACAGAAGACCGACCGGCCAGTGAAGCGCGAGCAGGATGCCGATGAAGGTGGAGACACCCTTGCCACCCTTGAAGCCGAGCCAGACGGGAAAGACGTGGCCAAGGAAAGCGCCGAGCGCGGCAAGGCCCGCCATCCAACCGACGCTGCCGCCTGTTTTCGCGGCGAGGAGACCTGCGACAAGGACGGCGACGGCGCCCTTCGCCGCGTCGCCGATCAACGTGCCGATAGCGACCCAGCGGTTGCCGGTCCTGAGTGCGTTGGTCGCGCCGATGTTGCCCGAGCCGATGGCGCGGATGTCGCCGAGGCCGGCGGCGCGCGTGAGGAGCAGGCCGAAAGGAATGGAGCCGAGCAGGTAGCCGAGCGCGAGTGCGACGAGCAGCAGCGGTGCGGCGGCGATGAAATCTATTTCGGCTGGCATTGTATTGGCGTCCTCCCCTTACCCCTCATCAAACAGCTTGCTGCTGGTTGACCTCTTTTACCCCTCCCCAAACGGTCTTCGACCGTTTGACCCTCCCTCAAGGGGAGGGTGGTAGAAAGAACAGCGGGTTAGCTACTACGCAGATTATCGGCCTGCGTCTTCCCCGTGAACATAGACCGTGCGGCCGCCGACCATGGTGCGCAGCGCGCGGCCCTGGAACAGCCGGTCCTCGAAGGGCGTGTTCTTCGAGATGGACTTCAGATTAGCGGGATCGAGGCGCCATGGCACCTCCGTATCGATCAGGACGAGATCGGCGGGGAGGCCGGTGACGAGGCGGCCCCGGCCAAGGCCGAGAAGGTCGGAGGGGATGCAGGTAAGCGCGGCGAGCAGGCGGCCGAGCGGCAGATCGCCGTTGTGGACGAGGGCGAGGCCGGCCGGCAGCAGCGTTTCGAGGCCGATGGCACCGAAATTCGCTTCGGCGAAGGGGCGGCGCTTCACTTCCGGGTCCTGCGGATCGTGACTGGAGACGATGACGTCGATGGTGCCGTCGGCAAGGCCCGCGACGAGGGCCAGGCGATCCTGCTCGGCGCGGAGCGGCGGCGAGAGCTTGAAGAAGGTGCGATAGGACTGGACGTCGTTCTCGTTCAACTGGAGATGCGCCGCGGAGACGCCGCAGGTGACGGGAAGGCCACGCGTCTTGGCGCGGCGGATGATATCGACGGAGGCCTCGCAGGAAATCTGCGAGACGTGGTAGCGCCCGCCGGTGAGTTCGAGCAAGCGGAGGTCGCGCTCGATCATGATGGTTTCGGAAATGGCGGGCGTGCCCGCGAGGCCGAGGCGGCCGGCGAGTTCGCTCTCGTTCATGACGCCGGTCGCGAGCGCCGGTTCCTCGGCATGCTGGACGACGAGAGCGCCGACATGGGCGGCGTAGCTGAGCACGCGGCGCATGAGCTGCGCGTTGGCGACGGCCTTCACGCCATCGGTGAAGCCGACGGCACCGGCATCGCGCAGGAGGCCGATCTCGGTCATCTGGTCGCCGTGAAGGCCCTTGGTGAGGGCGGCCATGGTGTGGACGTTGACGATTGCTGTGTCACGGGCGCGCCGCTCGATGAAATCGACCAACGCCACGTCGTCGATCACCGGGTCGGTGTTCGGCATGACGATCATGGTGGTGACGCCGCCCGCCGCTGCCGCCTTGCTCGACAGCGCAAGGGTTTCGCGATGCTCTGCGCCGGGCTCGCCGGTGAAGACACGGCAATCGATGAGGCCAGGGGCGAGGACCTTGCCGCCGCAATCGACGACTTCCACGCCGTCGGGCAGACCGTCGCTGAAGAGTTGCGATCCGAGATCGGCGATCATGCCGTCTTCGACGAGCAGATTGCCCTTCTCGTCATACCCGCTGGCGGGGTCGATCAGGCGCGCGTTGACGAAGGCGGTGCGGCTCATGAACGGCCTCCCGAGAGAGGCAATTCGTTCGGCAGATTGCGCGAGAGCGCATCGAGGACGGCCATGCGCACGGCGACACCCATTTCGACCTGTTCGCGGATGAGGCTGCGGTCGATGTCGTCGGCAACGGCGCTGTCGATCTCGACGCCACGATTCATCGGCCCGGGATGCATCACGAGCGCGTCCGGCTTCGCATGGGCGAGCTTCGAATAGTCGAGGCCGTAGAAATGGAAATATTCGCGCTGGCTCGGCACGTAGGAGCCCGCCATGCGCTCCAGCTGGAGGCGGAGCATCATCACGATGTCGACGCCTTCGAGACCCTTCTTCATGTCGTGGAAGACTTCGACGCCGAGACGCTCGATGCCGACGGGCATGAGGGTCGGCGGACCGACGACGCGGACGCGCGCGCCCATCGCGTTCAGCAGCAGGATGTTCGAGCGGGCGACGCGGCTGTGGAGGATGTCGCCGCAGATGGCGACGCGGAGACCTTCGAGTCTGCCCTTGCGGCGGCGGATCGTGAGCGCGTCGAGAAGGGCCTGGGTCGGATGTTCATGCGCGCCGTCGCCCGCATTGATGACCGCGCAGGAGACTTTCTGCGAGAGAAGCTCGACCGCGCCCGAATTCTGGTGACGAATGATGATGAGGTCGGGGTGCATCGCATTCAGCGTCACCGCCGTGTCGATCAGGGTCTCGCCCTTCTTCACGGAGGACGAACTGACCGACATGTTCATGACGTCGGCGCCGAGGCGCTTGCCGGCCAGCTCGAAGGAGCTTTGCGTGCGCGTCGAGGCCTCGAAGAAGAGATTGATCTGGGTGCGGCCGCGCAGAACATTGCCCTTCTTGTCGACCTGACGGTTCTGCTCGACATAGGTGTCGGCGAGGTCGAGAAGGCTGGTGATGTCAGACGGTGAAAGCCCTTCGATGCCCAGCAGATGCCGGTGCGGGAAGAGCGGTGCGGGCTGTTTGTCAGCGCTGGTCATTAAAGCCGCATTGTATAGGGCCGATTCAGGGGGGCGGCAAGGCGGAATTGGCCGGGCGAGGGGCCGGGTGTTAACCTCAAGGCCAAGCTCCCGGAAAAGAGGTTCCCGCCATGGCCGCAGAAGTGGAAACGCCGACCGATTTCGCGACGCATGAGGTGTTCAACCAGCCGCCGCCGCTGGAGGATGTGAACCTGTTCACGGGCGACAGGGCGCTGACCGAGACGGTGGAGCGGGAAGGCGGGGGCGACGCGGCGGCCTCGCTGACGGCGTTCGGCAAGATCGTCGGGAGCGCGGAGGTGCTGGACCTCGGGCGGCAGGCGAATGCCTATCTGCCGGTGCTGAAGAGTTTCGACCGGTTCGGACACCGGGAGGACCGGGTGGAGTTTCATCCGTCCTATCACGCGCTGATGGCGATTTCGGTGAAACAAGGGCTGCATGGCTCGCCCTGGGATCATCTGAAAGAGGGACTGGATGCCAGCCCCAAGCCCGGCGCGGTCGTGGCACGGCTGGCGGGCACCTACATGATGACGCAGGCGGAAGCGGGACATGGCTGCCCGATCACGATGACGAACGCGGCGGTGCCCGCGCTTCTGTTTCAGCCGTCGCTTGCGAAGGAGTGGGTGCCGCGGATTCTCTCTCGTGAGTATGACGCGCGGTTCATTCCGGCTGAACAGAAGACGGGTGTGACGCTCGGCATGGGGATGACCGAGAAGCAGGGCGGGACCGATGTGCGCGCCAATACGACGGCGGCGATGCCTGTGAATGGCGGCGGGCCGGGCGCGGAATATCGCATCACGGGACACAAGTGGTTCTTCTCGGCACCGATGTGCGATGCGTTTCTGGTGCTGGCGCAGGCCCCGGCTGGAATTTCATGCTTCCTGATGCCGCGCTTTACGCCGGACGGCGCGCCGAACGCGATCCGCATTCAGCGATTGAAGGAGAAGGTCGGGAACAAGTCGAATGCCTCGTCCGAGGTCGAGTTCCAGGCGGCGTCGGGCTGGCTGATCGGCGAGGAGGGGCGCGGCGTTCGCAACATCATCGAGATGGCGACCTATACGCGGCTCGACTGCGCGGTGGCGACGGCGGGAATGATGCGGCAGGCGGTGTCCCAGGCCGTGCATCACTGTTCGTATCGCACGGTGTTTCAGAAGAAGCTGATCGACCAGCCGCTGATGGCGAATGTGCTGGCGGACCTGGCGGTGGAGACCGAAGCGGCGACGGCGCTGTCGTTCCGTGTGGCGCGTTCGTTCGACCGGGCGCATGAGGACGAGGCGGAAGCGGCGTTCCGGCGGATCATGACGCCGGTGGCGAAATACTGGGTGTGCAAGCGCGCGCCGAACCTCGCCTATGAAGCGATGGAGTGCCTCGGCGGCAACGGCTATGTCGAGGAAGGGATCGCGGGGCGCATCTATCGCGAGATGCCGGTGAATGCGATCTGGGAAGGTTCGGGCAACGTGATGTGCCTCGACGTGCTGCGCGCGCTGGCGCGGGAGCCGCAGGCGCTCGAGGTCGTGTTCGCGGAGTTCGACAAGGCGAAGGGCGAAAGTGCCGCCTATGACGGCGCGCTCGAGGCGCTGAAGGAGGCGTTCACGGATATGGGATCGCTTGAGGCGCGCTCAAGGCAGGTGGTGGAGCAGATGGCGAAGGTGGCGGCCGGGTCGGTGCTGCTGCAGCACGCGCCGAGCGCGGTGTCGGATGCTTATTGTGCGACGCGGCTCGGGCGCGACTGGGGCGATTTGTACGGGACGCTGCCAGCAGGGGCAGATGTTGCCGCGATCACGGAACGGGCGCGGGTGGCGTAGTCATCCGAACAACCACAACATCAGCGGCATCGTGATGGCCGCGAGGATGGTGGAGCCGGTGATGAGGCTTGCCATCAGCGTTGCGTCGCCGCCGAGCTGGCGGGCGAGGATGTAGGAGGAGGTTGCGCCGGGCACCGCGCCGCAAAGCAGTACGACGGCAGCAGGGAGACCCGTGACGCCGAAGACGATGCACCAGCCCGCCATGAGCGCGGGCATCACCAGAAGTTTCAATCCGCTTGTGAGCGCGACGATCCAGCCGGTTTCGAGGGCGTGGGCGGGCTGCAGGCCTGCGCCGATCGCGATGAGGCCGATGGTGAGGGCGGCGGCGCCGAGAATGTCGAAGGTGGGCGCGAGCGGGCCGGGAAGGCCGATGCCGGTGACGTTCAGGAGAACGCCCGCGGCACAGGCGAGGATGAGCGGGTTCTTCGACAACAGGCGGAGGACGGCGACCATGCCGGCCGGTTCGTCGCCCGCATAACGCGTCAGGATCAGCACGGAGAGCACGTTCACCGTCGGTACGAGGACGGCGAAGGATACGGCGGCGAGCGTCACGCCTTCGGGGCCGAAGAGCGAGCCGATGGCGGCGAGCGCGACGAAGCCGTTCCAGCGCGCGGCGCCCTGGAAGACGGAGGAGAATTGCGGGCCGGTGAGCGGCAGCACCGCCTTCAGCAGCATCAGTATCGCGACCATCGAAAAGAGGCCCGCGCCGAGAGCGGAGGCCATCGGCCAGATGTCGTAATCGGCGAGGTTCGCGGTCGCGAGCGTGTGAAGGAGGAGCGCGGGGAAGAAGATGTAGTAGGTGAGGCGGTCGAGCGGCACCCAGAGCCCTTCGCCGGGAAAATCCATCCGCTTGATGATGAAACCGAGCGCGATGACGAGGAAGACCGGGATGAGGGAATTCAGGATGGGGAGCATGGGATTTTCTTCTTCTTGTTTTGCTCAGAGTTTCCGCAGGCGGTCGAGCGCGCCCTGCAGGATGTAGGCGGCGGCCATCTTGTCCACGAGTTCGGCGCGGCGCGCGCGGCTGGCGTCGGCGTCGAGCAGAGTGCGGGTCACGGCCATGGTGGACATGCGCTCGTCCCAGAAGACGACGGGAAGATCGGTCAGCTTTTCCAGATTGCGGACGAAGGCGCGGGTCGACTGGCAGCGCGGGCCCTCGGTGCCATCCATGTTGAGCGGCAGGCCGAAGACGAGGGCGGCGGCATTGTGTTGTTTCGCGAGCGCGATCATGCGCTCGGCATCGGCGGTGAACTTCGTCCGCTTGATCGTCTCCAGCGGGCTCGCGATGCTGCGCGAGACGTCGGAGAGGGCGAGGCCGATGGTTTTGGTGCCGAGATCGACGCCCATCAGGCGCGCGTTGCGCCCGAGCCCCGCTTCAAGTTCTTCAAGAGGCTTCACATTGGCGCTCAAGTGCTTGTTACCTTTATGGAATGTCCGGCTGGGCGGACCATAGAAGGGGCGGAATGGAAGGGCAATCCGGGGCTCATATATATTGTGCCCGCGCCGTTGCAGCGTAGGGCTCCGGCTTGTTATGTTCCCTCGCGATTCAAGGAGCAAGGGCCGTGCAGCCGGGACCTTCGGGTTCCAGGCGGATGCGGCCCCTTTCCGAACACCAACAAAGGCGGACCCATGTCGGTCGATCAGAAAACGGTCCGGCACATCGCCCGGCTTGCGCGGATTGCCGTGCGGGACGATGAGCTGGAGGCGCTGGCCCGGGAACTCAACGGCATTCTCGACTGGGTGGAACAGCTCGGCGAGGTGGATGCCACGGATGTGGAGCCGATGACGAGCGCGGTGGCGATGGCGATGAAGATGCGCGAGGACGTCGTGACGGGGACGAACCTCCAGCGCGAAGTGACGCGGAATGCGCCGGGCGCGGAAGACGGCTTCTATGTGGTGCCGAAGGTGGTGGAGTGAGCATGAGCGACCTGACGAAATTGACGCTCGCTGCTGCCCGCGACGCGCTGAAGAAGAAAGAAATCACCTCAAGCGAGTTGACCGGCGCCTATCTCAAGGAGATGGCCGATGGCGGCGCGCTCAACGCCTATGTGACGCCGACGGTGGAGAAGGCGGAGGAGATGGCGAAGGCCTCCGACGCGAAGCTCCAGAAGGGCGAGGGCGGGGCGCTCGAAGGCATACCGCTCGGCATCAAGGATCTGTTCTGCACGAAGGATGTGCGGACGACGGCTGGCAGCCACATTCTCGAGGGATTCGAGCCGCCCTACGAGTCGACGGTGACGGCGAACCTGTGGCGCGACGGCGCGGTGATGCTCGGCAAGCTCAACAATGACGAGTTCGCCATGGGCTCCTCGAACGAGACGAGCTTTTACGGGCCGGTGGTGAACCCGTGGCGGCGGAAGGGCTCGGACGCGAGGCTCGTCCCCGGCGGCTCCTCCGGCGGCTCGTCGGCGGCGGTGGCGGCGAGGCTCTGTCTCGGCGCGACGGCGACGGATACCGGCGGTTCGATCCGCCAGCCGGCGGCTTTCACGGGAACGGTTGGCCTCAAACCCACTTACGGGCGCTGCTCGCGCTGGGGGATCGTCGCCTTCGCCTCGTCGCTCGATCAGGCGGGCCCGATTGCGCGCGACGTGCGCGACGCCGCAATCCTGCTCGGGTCGATGGCGGGACATGACGAGAAGGACACGACGAGCGTCGACCGGCCGGTGCCGGACTACGAGGCGGCGCTGGGGCAGGGCATCAAGGGCTTGAGCGTCGGCATTCCGAAGGAATACCGGGTGGAGGGCATGCCGAAGGAGATCGACGATCTCTGGACGCGCGGCATCGAGTGGCTGAAGGCGGCGGGTGCGACCGTGAAAGAGGTGAGCCTTCCCCATACGAAGTACGCGCTGCCGACCTATTACATCGTTGCGCCGGCGGAATGCTCGTCCAACCTCGCGCGCTATGACGGCGTGCGCTACGGGCTTCGCGTCGAGGGGCGGGACGTCACCGAAATGTATGAGAAGACGCGGGCAGAAGGTTTCGGCGCCGAAGTCCGCCGCCGCGTGCTGATGGGGACCTATGTGCTGTCGGCGGGCTACTACGACGCCTATTACCTGAAGGCGCAGAAGGTGCGCACGCTGATCGCGCGGGACTTCGCGGAAGCCTTTTCGGAAGTGGACGTGCTGCTGACGCCGACGGCGCCGTCGGCGGCCTTCGCGATCGGCGCGAAGAGCGACGATCCGCTCTCCATGTATCTGAACGACGTGTTCACCGTGACGGTGAACCTAGCCGGGCTGCCGGGCATTTCGGTGCCGGCGGGGCTTTCGGCGGAGGGGCTGCCGCTCGGGCTGCAGCTCATCGGGCGGACATTCGACGAGGAGACGCTGCTGAGGGCTGCCTATGCCATCGAGCAGGCGGCCGGGTTTACGGCGGAACCGGAAGCGTGGTGGCGGGCATGACGACGATGGTAAGCGATTTCGAAGCCTCGATGCGCAAGCGCGAGCCGCGCGCGGAAGACCTGATCCAGGGCCAGACCGGCGACTGGGAGGTCATTCTCGGGCTCGAGGTTCACGCACAGATTACGTCGAAGGCGAAGCTCTTTTCGGGTTCCTCGACGAAGTTCGGCGCCGAACAGAACAGCCAGGTCAGCTTCGTCGACGCGGCGATGCCCGGCATGCTGCCGGTCATCAACCGGTTCTGCGTGGAGCAGGCGATCCGCACGGGCCTCGGCCTCAAGGCGAAGATCAACCTGCGTTCCGTGTTCGACCGGAAGAACTATTTCTATCCGGACCTGCCGCAGGGCTATCAGATCTCGCAGTACAAGCACCCGATCGTGGGCGAGGGCGAGATCGTGCTCGACATGAAAGATGACCGCACCGTCATCGTTGGTGTCGAACGGCTGCATCTCGAACAGGATGCGGGCAAGAGCCTGCACGACCAGCATCCCGCCATGAGCTTCGTCGACCTCAACCGGTCGGGCGTTGCGCTGATGGAAATCGTTTCAAAGCCGGATATGCGCTCCGCCGACGAGGCGAAGGCCTATGTGAACAAGCTGCGGACGATCCTGCGTTATCTCGGCACCTGCGACGGCAACATGGAAGAAGGGTCGTTGCGCGCGGACGTTAACGTTTCGGTGCGCAAGGTCGGCGCGCCGCTCGGCACACGCTGCGAGATCAAGAATGTGAACTCGATCCGGTTCATCGGACTTGCGATCGAGCACGAGGCGCGCCGCCAGATCGAAATCCTGGAAGAGGGCGGCAAGATCGATCAGGAAACGCGGCTTTTCGACCCGAAGACGGGCGAAACGCGTTCCATGCGCTCCAAGGAAGAGGCGCATGACTACCGCTATTTCCCGGACCCCGACCTTCTGCCGCTCGAATTCACGCAAGCCTGGGTGGACGAGATCGCCTCCTCCCTGCCGGAACTTCCCGACGACAAGAAGGCGCGCCTGATCTCCGAATACGGTCTCACGCATTACGATGCGACGGTTCTGATCGGCGAAGGCGCGCGCGCGGACTACTTCGAGGCGGTTGCCAAGGGGCGCGATGCGAAGCTCGCGGCGAACTGGGTGACGGGTGAACTGTTCGGTGCGCTCAACCGCGAAGGACACTCGATCGAGGAGACTCCGGTCACTTCAAAGCAGCTCGGAGAGCTTATCGATCTCATTTCCGACGGAACAATTTCAGGACGAATCGCGAAGGACGTTTTTGATTCGATGTACAAAACGGGTCGCGACCCGGCCAAAATCGTCGAGGAAGAAGGCCTGCAGCAGGTAACGGATTTTGGGGAGATCGAGGCCGCAATCGACGCCGTCATCGCGGCCAACCCCGATAAAGTCGAGCAAACGAAAGTCAAGCCCCAACTTGCGGGCTGGTTTGTCGGTCAAGTCATGAAATCCACGTCTGGCAAGGCTAATCCGCGAGTCGTCAACGAAATCCTCGCGCGAAAACTCGGTCTATCATCCGACGACTGACGAAAATTTCCGGCTCCATCGTGAACTGTTTGGTAACCACTTTCTCGGGAGAGTGGCGCGGACGCTCGTGCATAAATCTGTTGCATTGAGTTGCCGAGCGCATTTTGCGCGCTCATAGTATTGCGGTGTGCGCCTGAGGGGTACGAGGGCGCTAGCAATGTGTGCGTTGCGAGTAAACGGATTGTCGCCAAACGAAACGGCACATCAGGAGCTAGAGAAACATGGCTACCACGAAGACCAAAGCTAAGCCGAAGGCCGCTGCGGCCAAAAAGCCTGCGGCGAAAAAGAAGCCGGCTGCCAAGAAGAAGCCGGCTGCGAAGAAGACGGTGAAGAAGCTCGCCGCCAAGAAGACCGTCGCCAAGAAGGCGCCGGCCAAGCGGAAGCCGGCTGCGAAGAAGAAGCCTGCTGCGAAGAAGAAGCCTGCTGCGAAGAAGGCAACCGCCAAGAAGACCGTCGCCAAGAAGGCGCCCGCGAAGCGGAAGCCTGCGGCGAAGAAGAAGCCTGCGGCCAAGAAGACGACGGCCCGCAAGCCCGCCGCCCGCAAGACGGCGGCAAAGAAGGCGCCTGCCAAGCGGAAGCCCGCAGCAAAGAAGAAGCCTGCTGCGCGGAAGACGACGGCCAGGAAGACCACGGCCAGAAAGACGACGGCCCGCAAGCCCGCCGCCCGCAAGACGGCGGCAAAGAAGGCCCCCGCCAAGCGGAAGCCTGCTGCGAAGAAGAAGCCCGCTGCGCGGCGTAAGCCTGCAGCGCGCAAGAAGGCGGCGTAAGCAGCCGAAATGAACGATAAACGCCGGCCAAAACCCGCGAAGGCGGCGGCGAAACGTTCTTCAGCAAGGCGGCGTCCCGCGGCTTCGCGGGGCAATGCCAACCCGATCGAGCTCTATTACTGGCCGACACCCAATGGCTGGAAGGTTTCGATCATGCTGGAGGAATGTCAGCTGCCTTACGCGGTGAAGCCGGTGAATATCGGGATTGGCGACCAGTTCAAGCGATCCTTTCTGAAGATCGCGCCGAACAACCGGATGCCTGCCATCGTGGATCCGAAAGGTCCAGGGGGGAAACCGATTTCGATCTTCGAGTCGGGGGCTATCCTTCAATATCTCGGGCGCAAAACGGGAAAGTTCTATCCCGCTAGCGAACGCGCGAGAGTTGAGGTCGACCAATGGCTGTTCTGGCAGATGGCTGGGCTTGGCCCCATGGCGGGCCAAGCCCATCACTTCCGTCAGTACGCCAAGGAGAAACTACCCTATGCGATCAAGCGGTATACCGACGAGGTGAACCGGCTCTACGGCGTGATGAACAAGCGCCTCAAGGACCGGGACTATCTCGCCGGACGCTACTCGATCGCCGATATGGCCTGCTGGGGCTGGATCGTACCCTACAAGAACCAGGGTCAGCGGCTTGACGATTTCCCATTCCTGAAAGACTGGTTCGAGCGGGTCGGTGCCCGCCCGGCCGTCCAGAAGGGATTTGCCCTCGGTCGCGAATGGCGACGGGGCACCATCGGTGACAAGACAAAAGAGGCTGAGAAGGCTCGCAAGATCCTTTTCGGACAACGCGCGCAATAGGAGCGCAGGGCTTAACGGCTCGCTCTCTTATGTTAAGCTCACAGCGCTCCCGGGATACCGGGGGCGCTGTTTGCTTTCGATGATGGGAGGACTCGCATGCGCCTGTTGCCAACGACGATTGCCGTCATTGCCCTGCTGGGTGCCGTTGCGGCCTCTCCGGCCGCCGCCGAAACGGTGACGGCGACGGGCAGCCTCATCATGAAGGACAAGTACGGCACGCAGACACAGTGGGGCCGGACGCTGAAACTGCCGGAAGGCGGCAAGGTGGTGCGCGTGATGGACGGGACTTACGGCTTTTCCATCGTAGACGCATCGGGCGACACGGTCGGCGACTTCCTGCTGCCGCAGCAGGCGGTCGGCACCGAACTCGCGCCGGGTGAATACAGCCTGATGCCGTATGTCTGCGCGCAGCACCGGCATCATCACGTCGAAGTGACCGTCGAATACTGACTTGCGGTCAGCTCCCGCGCCTTGGGACTGGCCCGGCGCGTCTTCTCTTCCTATATGCCCTCGACCGTAAACACGCGGGGGCGGTGCCAGTCATTCGCTTCTCGCACATGCGAAAGGCGACAGGCGATGATCGATCTCTACACATGGACGACGCCGAACGGCCGTAAGGTCTCGATCATGCTGGAAGAGGCGGGGCTCGACTATGAAGTGCATCCCGTCAACATCGGCAAGGAGGAACAGTTCGCACCTTCGTTCCTCAAGATCAGTCCCAACAACCGCATTCCCGCGATCGTCGACCGCGACACGGATGGCAGCCCGGTCTCCGTTTTCGAGTCCGGTGCGATCCTGATCTATCTCGCAGAGAAGACCGGCAAGTTCCTCGGGCCCAGGGGCGAGCAGCGCGCGAAGACGCTCGAATGGTTGATGTGGCAGATGGGCGGGGTGGGGCCGATGCTCGGACAGGCGAACCACTTCCTCAACACGGCGCCAGAGAAGATTCCCTATGCCATCGATCGCTACATCACCGAATCCGCGCGTCTGATCAAGGTGCTCGACACGCGTCTCGGCGAGGCGGATTACATGGGCGGCGATTATTCGATTGCCGACATGGCGACCTATCCGTGGCTCGCTGTTGCCTTCGAACTGATCCAGCAGGCAAAACCCGATGTGGCCGGCGAGGGCACGAATGTGAAGCGCTGGCTCCAGGCCGTCGGCAAGCGGCCGGCGGTCGAGCGCGGCATGGCAGTGCCGAAAGTCTGAAAAGCAACACCCGAGGGCTTTTCTTCAACGGTGGTTCACCATGAGCAGCGTGGTGATGCCGCCGTTAACCATTTTTTCAGGGGGGTCATAGAAATTTGCATGCGGGGACGGAGGGACATGCTCCGTCGATACGGCAACAAGGGGCGGAAGCCGCTATCCGAGGAGAGAGCACATGGCACGCATGCAGCTCGATACGTTCGAAAAGAGCGAACTGGCAGCCGAGGGCGGCAAGTGTGACGCCCTCTATAATCTTGGCCTGATGTATTCGACGGGCCGGGGAGTCGATGTCGATCTCGTGACCGCACACAAGTGGTTCAATCTGGCGGCGATGAAGGGCAGCAACGCGGCGCGGAGCTGCCGGGCGGAACTCGCGGCGGAGATGTCGCCGGCCGAGATCGCCGAGGCGCAGCGCCAGGCCCGCGAGTGGCTCGCGCACCAGTAAGCCCGGATTTCAAAGGAATTTCTGCGCCTTCCTGACGCCATGCCGCAGGTGCCGCTGACCGATGTCGGCGGCACGTCGCGCTTCTGACCCTCTGCGGGTTCTTTCAGCTTTTTTCCCGATACAGAGAGCGTGCCGCAGCGTCGACTCGGCCTTAAAATGCTCTATGGTCCCGCCACCCGCGAGGGCCCCGTTTTCCGCACCTTACCCGACGGAAAACCGCCGTCGTCGCGCCCCGCGTTCCCGCTGTCAGGAGAGGCCATGACCGAGCCGTCGCCCCAAGCCGACAAGAAATCCGTCGAAGATCTGATCGACCTGCTCGATCTCGAGCGGATCGAGGAAAACCTGTTTCGCGGGCACAGCCCCGATGTGAGCTGGCAGCGCGTGTTCGGCGGACAGGTGATCGGGCAGGCGCTGGTGGCAGCGTACCGGACGGTCGAGGAGCGAGTCTGCCATTCGCTCCATGCCTATTTCATCCGGCCGGGCGACCCGAAAGTGCCGATCGTCTACGAGGTGGACCGCTCGCGCGACGGCAAGAGCTTCACGACGCGGCGCGTGGTTGCGATCCAGCACGGCAAGCAGATATTCAACCTCGCGGCATCGTTCCAGGTTCCGGAGACAGGCTTCGAGCATCAGGCGGAAATGCCGAAAGTGCCGATGCCGGAGGAACTCGCGAGCGAACGCGAACATCGCAAGGCCATCGCCGAGAAGCTGCCACCGGAAATCGCGAAGCATTTCTCGCGACCGCGGCCGATCGAAATCCGTCCGGTCAATCCGCAGGATTATATCGACCCGGCGCCGATGGAGCCGCTGCAGCATGTCTGGTTCAGGGCGCGCAAGAGTGTGAGCGACGAGATTGCGCTGCATCAGTGCATCCTGGCCTACGCCTCCGACATGACGCTGCTCGATACCTGCATCCGCCCACATGGGGTGAGCTGGGTGTCGGGAAAGCTCCAGTCGGCGAGCCTCGACCACGCCATGTGGTTTCACGCGCCGTTCCGGTCCGACGAATGGCTGCTCTATACGCAGGACAGCCCGAGCGCCTCGGGCGCGCGTGGTCTGAACCGGGGCAGCATCTATACGCGGGAGGGGAAACTGGTGGCCTCGGTGGCGCAGGAGGGGCTAATCCGCTACCGCGGGGGCCCCAAAGGCTGAGGAGGCGGGGTGTCCCCGCCTGAATTGAGGAGAACCCGGCGGATATTGGCCTTGATGCGCCCTTCAATCTTGGGCATACACGGGAAAGCCGGAGAGGTGGCCGAGTGGCTGAAGGCGGCGGTTTGCTAAACCGTTGTACAGTGTAAAGCTGTACCGTGGGTTCGAATCCCATCCTCTCCGCCATTTCCCCGAGGGCCTGCCGCCACTGCCTCGCTGGTCTTGCGGCCGCCGGAGGGATAGCGTTCCGGTCATGGATACGCTCGGCTTTCTCATCGCACTTCAGCTTGTTGGCATCGCCGCCTTCGCGGTTTCGGGCGCGCTCGTCGCAGGCGAGCGGCAGATGGACTGGTTTGGCGTCATGGTCCTCGGCATCATCGTGGCCGTCGGCGGCGGGACGGTGCGCGATGTGCTTCTCGATGTGCCTGTCTTCTGGATGGCGGCGCCCTGGTATGTCGTGATGGCAGGGGCCTGCGCGCTTGCCACAATTCCGCTGGCTGGCTGGGCGCACCGGGTGCGCCGTCCGGTCGCGATCGCGGATGCCATCGGGCTTGCCGTCTTCGTTGCACTCGGAACGCGCAAGGCGCTGGAGATGGGCATGTCCGACTTTGTTGCCGTCGTCATGGGCGTGGTCACCGGCATCGTGGGCGGCATCATCCGCGACGTGCTTGCCAACCGGACGCCGATCATCCTCAGAAAAGAAGTCTATGCCCTGGCGGCGCTTTGCGGTGCAGCTCTGTTCGTTCTTGCCGACGGGCTCGGCGCGGCAGCGGGCGTCGGCCTCTGGCTTTCGATGGCTGTGGTGCTGGCGATAAGGTTGCTTGCGATCTTCTACAACTGGTCGATTCCGACGTTCAGGATCGAGCCGACTGACAGGGGTTAGCCGTCACGGTGCCAACGAAACGGGGATCGGTCGATGAAATTTCTATCTTTACTTGCCGTCGCCGTCCTTCTAATTCCGTCCATCCCGACGATGGCGGATGGAGGGTCCTATCGGGTTTTCGTGCATAGCAACGGCTGGCATACCGGAATAGCCGTTGCCGTGGAGGACATTCCCGACGGAATGATTCCGGAGGCGGAGGATTTTTCCGACGCGCGTTATCTCGAATTCGGCTGGGGCGACGCGGAGTATTTCCCGAAGCCGGATGCGGGTGTGCTGGATGCGATCGGCGCGGCCTTTCCGGGCCCGGCCGTCGTTCACGTTACGCCGCTTCAAGGAAGGCCGAGAGAGGTATACCGGCAGGGGGAGGAGGTTGTTCTGATGTTTGAACAGGACAATTTTTCGACGCTTATCGAATATCTGCATGAAAGTTTCGATCGCGGCGGTTCCACGCGTGCTGAAGTCGCGGCGCCCGGCCTCCTCCCGCGCAGCAAGTTCTATCCGGCGACGGGTGAATTCAGTCTTGCGAATACCTGCAACACCTGGACGGCGCGCGGTCTCGCCGCGGCGGGTGTCGATATCCGCGTTGCCGGTGTCCAGCGTGCGGAGGATGTGATGGAACAGTTGCGTGAAACCAGAATGCGCGACGATCAATCCTCAGCCGGTTCGGCCAGATGATGTGTTTTCCAGGCTGTCTCTACCTCTTTGCCGGAGGTGCCCCGTGCGGCGGCATTCGGTGCTGGGCCAGATGTTACCCTACTGTCATCTGTCCCGTGTTCACGACGATCTTCACACCGGACCAGACGGTCTTCTTCAAGACCAGTCTGATTTCCCATCCGCTATGATCCGGCTGCGGAACGAATTTCGTTTGTTCCAATTCTTCACATTGTCCGGCTAAACTGACTCGGGCTAAACCGGGCAATGGGGTGTTCAATGAAGTCGCCAATTTCCAGGCGAACGGCTTTCGCCGTTTGTCTCCTTGCCGTGATCATGGCAGGGACGACCGGCCTGTACGCCGCGAGCGAAGAGAACCATGTCTGGGACTACGGTCTCGAACTGGGGCCGGAGCAGTGGGCGGGTATCAAATCCGAATTCGCGACATGCGGCACAGGTCGGGAGCAATCGCCCGTCGACATCTCGGGAGAGATGGACACCGCGGCGACGCCGATTTCCTTCGAATATACGGCTGGCAAAGCGAGTGTGGTCAACAACGGGCATACGGTGCAGGTGAACGTTGCTCCCGGAAGCAAACTTTCGTTCGGCGATGGCGAGTATGACCTTCTCCAGTTCCACTTCCATACGCCGAGCGAAACGACCTTTGAAGGATTGCACTATCCGCTGGAGGCGCATTTCGTTCACCGCAACGCCGAAGGGAAACTGGCTGTGGTTGCCGTGATGATCCGCGCCGGTGCTGCGGGATCCATCGACACACTGCCCGTGCCGGAACTTGCGGGTGAAACGACGGAGATCCAGGGCGCGATCGATCCCGAGGACTTCCTGCCCCCGGAAACCGGCTACATCACCTTTGACGGTTCGCTGACAACACCGCCGTGCAGTGAAGGCGTGCGCTGGATCGTCTTGAAGTCGCCTGTGACAACCGAACCCGAGGTGCTTTCCCGGTTCGCCGCCATCATCGGACGTAACAACAGACCGACACATCCGCTGAACGGCCGAATGCTGCAGGCGAGCGAGTAGAACCCGGCAGGCTTGCCGCGGGGGAGAGGGGACCTAGACTATCTGTATTGCTGCGGCGTACGGATATGAGGGCCCAATCTTGCCGGACGAGAAAATTGCACCTTTCCATGAGCTGTGGGGCTGGATGCCGCCGTGGACGGCAACCGCGCTGTTGCTTGTCCTTGCGTCGGTTGTCGCCATTGTCGTGCACGGTATAGCGATCAGGTTGCTGACAGCGGCGTTCTCACACCGGGCAATATACGTCCAGACGCTGCTGCAGCGAACCCGGGCACTGACCCGAGTCATCGTCATCTTCATTGTCTGTGTCGTCGTCACACAGGCGGCGCCGCTTGGTGGCGATGCGCGGTCTCTCCTCAGCTCCGTCCTGGGGGCTTGCGTTTTCGCGATTGCAGGCTGGACGGCGATTGCCGCTGTGCATATTGCGAGCGACCTCTATCTCAGCCGTTTCCGTATCGATGTCGAAGACAATCTGAATGCCCGAAAGCAGATAACGCAGGTCAGAATACTACGTCGCGTCGCCGACACGATGATCGTGCTGCTGGCGCTTGGCGCTGGACTTATGACATTCGAGTCTGTTCGCCAATATGGCGTCAGCATATTTGCATCGGCAGGTGCGGCGGGTCTCGTGCTCGGGCTGGCGGCGCGTCCGGTGCTCGAAAATCTGATCGCGGGTATCCAGATCGCGGTTACGCAACCGATCCGTATCGACGACGCGGTCGTTGTCGAAGGAGAATGGGGCTGGATCGAAGAGATAACCGGAACCTATGTCGTGATCCGAATCTGGGATTGGCGACGTCTCATCGTGCCGTTGTCCTATTTCATACAAAAACCCTTCACGAACTGGACGCGGGAGACTGCGTCGATCATCGGCACGGTATTCCTGCATGCCGACTACACCTTGCCTGTGGGGGCGTTGCGCAACTATCTGCAGGAGATCGTCAAGGAAATGCCACTGTGGGACGGGAAAGTGTCCGTGATTCAGGTGACGGATGCGACGGATCGCACCATTGAAGTTCGCGCGCTTGTCAGCGCACGCACGTCACCCGAAGCGTGGGATCTGAGATGCGATGTGCGCGAGAAACTCATTTCGTGGGTTCGCGACAATCATCCCGATTCCCTGCCGCAGGTGCGCAGCACTGCGGTACCCCAAGACCGCGGAACTGTGGGCGGAATTGTAGGTGAAGAGGAGTAAACGCATCAATTCCGACAAAGTTCCAATTTTTTGCGCGTCCAAGTCGAAAAATGCTTTTGTTACAAGGGTTTTCGTGAAATTCGCGTGTCACGGTTGCTAGCAACGGAATGCTTTGTTAGCTTGCCTGCGCTGTGAGGGCATCAACGCGCTGCATCGGGAAGCATGCGGCGCTGTCCACAGTCGTATCCTGCAGCCTTGCTGCCTTGTCGCGCGATCTGCCGGCACATTGGATGCGGCCCGTTTTCGCGCGAATGCGCGGCTTACCTTTTGCGGGCTTTCGAAACCGATTTCATAGGTTGCCGGCGGCGATTTGTCCGGTGCCGTTTGTGCTTTTGGCGGCGAGGTGCGCGCTTGCGAAGCCGTCGTCATTTCCTGAAGGAACGCGATCATGGAACAACTCAAGAAAAAAGAACAAGAATTCGGCGACGATCCGCTCGCGGTGCGCGAAACGGATCACTATCAGCACGAATATACCGAATCCTTCGTGGACAAGTGGGATGACCTGATCGACTGGGACAGCCGGGCGGAGAGCGAAGGTCGCTTCTTTATCGATATCCTGAAGGAGCGTGGAAAACACAAGATTCTCGACGTTGCGACAGGCACGGGCTTCAATTCGGTGCAGCTGCTGAAGGCGGGTTTCGACGTCACCAGCGTCGATGGCAGCGCGGAAATGCTGTCCAAGGCGTTCACCAATGCGCGCGATCATGGCTTTGTCATGCAGACAGTCCATGCGGACTGGCGCTGGCTCAACAAGGACGTGCACGGGAAATTCGATGCGATCATCTGTCTCGGAAACTCCTTCACGCATCTATTCGACGAACGCGATCGCCGACGCGCACTGGCGGAATTCTATGCCGCTCTGAAGCATGACGGCATTTTGATCCTCGACCAGCGCAACTACGATGCGATTCTGGATCGCGGCTTCAGCTCCAAGCACAAGTATTACTATTGTGGTGACCAGGTGACGGCGGAGCCGGAGCATGTGGACGACTCGCTGGCACGTTTCCGTTACACGTTTCCCGACGACAGCGTCTATCACCTCAACATGTTCCCGCTGCGAAAGAACTATACGCGCCGGTTGATGCATGAAATCGGGTTTCAGAAGGTCGTCACCTACGGCGATTTCGAGGAAACCTACAAGGAAGAAGAAGCCGATTTCTTTGTTCACGTTGCGGAGAAGACCTATCATGGCGACGAGTAAATCGAACGCGGTCGCGCAGGCCGAAGCCTATTACGACAGCCCGGACGCGGATTCGTTCTACTTCACCATCTGGGGCGGCGAAGACATCCATATCGGGATGTACAAGGACGACAACGAGCCGATCGTACCGGCGAGCCACCGGAACGACGAGACGCTCGCCTCCATGCTGAAAGACGTGGGCGAGAACACCACGGTGCTCGACATCGGCGCGGGATATGGCGGTGCGGCGCGGCATCTTGCGAAAGCCTATGGCTGCAAGGTGATCTGTGTGAATATCAGCGAGACGCAGAACAAGCTTAACCGCGAGCTCAACAAGAAGGCCGGACTCGACGACAAGGTCGAAGTGCTGCATGGCGACTTCGAAGCCATCCCGGCGGAGGATAACAGCATCGACATCGTGTGGTCGCAGGATGCGATTCTGCACAGCGGCAACCGGCCACGCGTGCTGGACGAAGTGAAGCGCGTGTTGAAGCCGGGCGGACAGTTCATCTTCACCGACCCGATGCAGTCCGACGACTGCCCTGACGGCGTGCTGCAGCCGATTCTCGACCGCATCCATCTCGAGACGCTGGGCAGCTTCGGCTTCTACGACAAGGAGTTGACGAAGCGCGGCTTCGAGAAGCTCGACGTGAAGGAAATGACGCACCAGCTTCGGCGTCACTACTGGCGCGTGGGCGAAGAGCTCAAGGCGAACTATGAGCGTCTGACCAAGGGCTCGAGCACGACCTATCTCGACAACATGATCAAGGGATTGGAACGTTGGGTGGATGGTGCCGACAAGGGCTATCTCGCCTGGGGCGTGATGCATTACCGCTTGGCAAAGTGAGCGCCCGGGACTAGATTTTCCCACGCCGGAACGGTTCCGGCGACGAGGATCGGAAGATGACGAACGCTGCAAGCTCTGCAAACGGTAACTGGTGGACCATCTGAAGGGTGGCCCGTTCCGTCGTCTGACGATCAAACCGGACAAGGCCGCCCCGCAAGGAGGCGGCCTTTTCGTTTGCGGATATCCCTCATCGAAGAGCGCTTCCGGCGGGCGCGGCCTTCAGGCCGCTCGCAAGGAGGAGCGAATGATGATGGCGTCCGAGTTCAAGGCCGGAAGGGAATTCGACCTCGGAGGCGTCGTGCCCTGGGGACGCCGCTTACGGGAATACGCCGCCTTTTTTGCGCTCGACGATCTGGCCGGGTTGGCGCCCGTGCTCGATGCGGGTGGCGGGCCTTCGTCCTTCGCGGCGGAGGCGGCGGAAATGGGGATCGCGGTCACCGCGTGCGACCCGATCTACCAATTCGCTCAGAGTGATATCAGGCGGCGTTTCGAAGAGACTGCGGAGGCCATGCGGACTGGCATGCGCCGGGCGAGCTATCGCTTCAACTGGTCCTACTACGGCTCGGAAGAGGCGGTGCACCGGTTGAGGCGGGAGGCGCTGGAGCTGTTCCTCGGCGATCTGGAAACGGGAAAGACGGAGGGACGCTATGTCCCGGCTTCGCTGCCCGCGCTCCCTTTCGCGGATGGGGCATTCAGGCTCGCTCTGTCGTCGCATCTGCTGTTTCTGTATGGCGACGACCTCGATTTCGCCTTTCATCTCGCAGCGCTTCGCGAGCTTTTGCGAGTGGCGGACGAGGTGCGCATCTTTCCGCTGGTCAATCTCGACGGACTGCCCTCCAGCCATCTGCCGGGAGCGATGAGCATCCTTCGCGGTGAAGGCGTGAGGGCGGAACTTGTAAGCGTTCCGTTCGAGTTCCAGAAAGGGGCGACGCGGATGCTGAAGCTCAGGAAGAACTAGAGCCCCTCGGCGGCGATGAATTCGTCGATTGCTGCGAGCACTTCCGGCTCGTCGAGGAAGGGGGCGTGACCGCGATCCTTCGCGGTCACGGATTTGACCGAGGGGTGATCCGCTTGCATGCGCTCGACGATGCCGGCGCTGAGGAGGTCCGAATTCTCGCCGCGAACGATGAGAAGCGGCATTTGTGCGAGCGAGCCGAACTGGGGCCACATGGTGGGTATTTCTCCCTTCGAGGCTTCAAGCCCCTTGCGCATGGCGGTGCCGATCTTCGGGTCGTAGTCGAGCTTCGGAGCACCGTGTTCCTCGGCGAAAGTGCGGCGCGCAAAGGTCCGCCATTGGTCGCCCGAAAGGTTCGGAAACTCCCGTTCGTTCATGACCCGCAGCTTGACGGCAGCTTCGTCCCACGTGGCGGGCACTTCCATGACGCCGACATAGCCGGCGATCCGCTCGATGCCCTTCTTGTCGACCTCGGGGCCGACGTCGTTCAACACGGCAGCCTTGATGACGTTGGGACGGAAGGCCGCAAGCGCCATCGTCACGAGGCCGCCGCGCGATGTTCCGATGAAGATGGCGCTGCCGATACCGGCCGCGCCCATCAGGTCGAGCGTGTCCATCATTTCGTGGACCGGTGTGTAGTCGGTCCAGTTATCGCAATAGTCGGAACGGCCGCGGCCGCGGAAGTCGGGGCAGAGTACCCGGTGGCGAGCGGACAGATGCCCGGCCAGCGGTTCGAAGTCCTTCGAGTTGCGGGTGAGGCCGGGCAGGCAGATGACCGGCGTGCCGGGAGCCGTACGTTCACCGTAGTCGCGGGCGTAGAGCTTCAGCCCATCCTGACTTGTGTAGAAGAGTTCACGATGAGCCGCGGCCATGAGAAAGCTCCGGAGTTTTCGGGAGGGCGATCATGAGCGAGCCTCGGACAGGCGGCAAGGGTCATGCGGCCTGCTTCTCAGCGGTCCTCTGCCTCGACAACGGGCGCCATGACGCCGTCGTCAGGAGGCGACATGGGCGAGGGCGCCGCCGATGCCGGTGTGACGACCGGAGCGGCGGCCGATGGCGGCGCGAGGGGGATGTTGCCGGGCGTGGGCGTTGGAGGAGGTGTCGTGATCGGCGCCGCTCCCTCGTAGCGGCGCAGGTCCTCGTCGATCCGGACTTCTTCCGCCTGGCCGCTCAGCCGTCCACGATAGACTTCCATGTTCTCCATCACGCGCTGCACATAGTTGCGGGTTTCGGAGAACGGGATGTTCTCTATCCAGTCGATGGGGTCGACGGCGGTCGAGCGCGGATCGCCGTATTTCGTCACCCACTGGCGTACGCGAGAGGAGCCCGCGTTGTAGGCGGCGATGCTCATGATGTAGGAGCCGCTGAACTCGTTCTCCACGAGGTCGCCGAGATGGGCGGCGCCGAGCGTCGCGTTGTAGTCGGGATCGGTGAGGCGGCCGGGCGAATAGGGAACGCCGATCTGCCGGGCGACAATGCGCGCCGTACCGGGCATGAGCTGCATGAGACCGCGTGCGCCGGCCGGGCTCAGGGCATCGGGATCGAATTCGCTCTCCTGCCGCGAGAGACCGTAGACGAGCGCCTTTTCGACGGGCGGTCCCTTGTGCGTCCAGTTCGGCATGGCGGCCGTCGGATAGGCGTGCTCGGCGAGCACGATGTTGCGCAGCGATGCCGCCTTGGCGATGCGAAGCGACAGTTTCCGGTCGCCGAAACTGAGTGCGAGGTCGGAAAGTGCCGCAAGCTCCGCGCGATCGTCGGTAATGTCCGCGAGATGGAGCATGATCGTCCAGAGTTCGCGCTCGCGGTCGATGTCCTTGAGAATGCGCGCCGCGCGCACGAGCTCCTTGTTCGAGAAGCGCTTCTGTCCGTCGGCGGTTTTCGCAGGCTCATCGGGAAGCTGAAGCTTGCCGCCGCTCGCCAGGGCTGCTGTCGCAAGCTGACCGTAGAAGGTCGTCGGATAGGATGCGGCCGCCGAGTAGTATTTCGCCGCCTCCTCCTTCTCGCCCTTGGCCGACGCGGCGCGCCCGGACCAGTATTCGGCCCGCGACTTGCTGATCGGGGTGGATACACCGGCGCTCAGTTTCCGGAAATGGCCGATCGCGAGATCCGGCTTGTTCAGGTACTGGAGTGCCACCCAGCCCGCCATGAACTCTGCCTCGGCGAAATCAACGCCCTCGCTCAGTCCGTTGCCGGCGGCGATCTGGTAGGCCTGCATATACATGCCTTCAGCCAGAGCCTTGCGGGCGAGAATCTTGCGTTCGACCCACCATGTTTCGGGGCGGACCATCGCCGTCGGCTCGGTCGGCGCCGTCAGAAGAAGAGGAAGGGCCGTGTGTTCGTTGCCGCGCCGCCGTTCGTAGCGAACCTGGTCGTAGAGGAGGCCGGGATCGGCGCGCAGCGGGGCGGGAACCTGTGACAGGGCGGTGGATGCCTTGTTCGATCCTGCGATGAGCTGGATGCGGGCATCGGCAAGCGCTCGTTCTGCCTGCCCCACGAGAGCGGCCGTCGTCCGTGCGTCGCTCGTGCGCTGCTCCCAGAGCAGGCGGGCGAGGCGGGCCTGCTGCGCTTCGGTGGTGAGATACTTGCCATAGGCGCCGAGGATTTCCCTCTGCCGCGTGGACGTGAAATCGTTTTCGATCCAGGCGCGGCGAATCCATTCGGCGCCTTCGTCCGCCCGGCCAAGCTCGATCAGCGACTTGCCGTAGCGGATACGGCCTTCGCCGGTCTTTGGAGGATTGGCGCCGAACCACTCGATGATGTCTTCGTCCGCCATCGGGTAGGAGAGAAGAGCCTTTTCCGCTCGAACTGCCAGAATGGCCATGCGCGGCCAGTCCGGATTCTGCTCCATGAAGGCGACGATCTCGGCAAAGGTCGCTGTGCTCTCGTCGGAGATGAGCCGGGACCAGGTCACAAGCTTAACGGCGACGGGGTCGGAGACGGTCGACAGGAAAGCGCTGGCATTCTGCCATTTGCCGCGATCGGATTCCGCAAAGGCGTTGCGCAGCGCGGCAATATCCGTGGCGCCCAACCCGGAAAACGCGCCAGGAGAGGCGGGTTGGGTAGAGGCAACTGCTGTGGCGCTTGCCGTCTGCAAACCTCCGGGACGCAGTAGCGGAAGCGTCGAGGCTCCAGCCGCCGCGCAAGCGGCTATGGATGCGGCCGCCGCAACGGCCACAAGACGCGAACACTTCACCAAGGACACAGCCTTCACGGCGCAAACCCGAACAACAGAGGTTTCCGGATCCTCCAGGACCATTCCCGATGGGAGGTCCATGATCCGGCTTTCGCCCAACAGGACCGTCCGGCGGCAAGGGCCTCAAGCCAGCCGTTCGATCCATTGGATTGAGACTACCCATGCGCCTATGTGCACCGCAATAGGGCAGGCGCGGTAAAGGGGGCAGTTTTCTTGCCGGGTATGACACTTACGGTTATGTTGCGCGCCTTCGGGACCCCCCGGAAAGACCCCGTCAACGTTAACCGGGGCAACGGAGCCAAAAGCCATGTTCAAGGGATCGTTCGTCGCACTCATAACGCCGTTCAGGAACGGCAAGGTGGATGAGGCTGCGTTCGTGAAACTGGTCGAGTGGCAGATCGAGCAGGGGACGCACGGGCTGGTTCCGTGCGGAACCACGGGCGAGTCGCCGACGCTTTCGCATGACGAGCACAAGCGTGTTGTGGAACTCTGCATCGAAACCGCGCGGGGCCGCGTACCTGTGATCGCGGGCGCGGGTTCCAACAACACCGTCGAGGCCATTGAACTGACCGCCTTTGCCAAGGAAGCCGGGGCGGATGCGGTGCTGAGCGTCACTGGATATTACAACAAGCCATCGCAGGAAGGCATCTACCGGCACTTCAAGGCGGTGAACGATGCCGTCGACATTCCGATCATCCTCTACAATATTCCGGGCCGGTGCATCGTCGACATCACGCTAGAGACCATGACCCGGCTCTTCGAACTGAAGAATGTCGTCGGCGTGAAGGACGCGACGGCGAACCTCGCCCGGGTCAGTCTGCAGCGGCAGGAAATGGGACCGGAGTTCTGTCAGCTGTCGGGCGAGGACGCGACGGCGCTTGGGTTCAACGCGCATGGCGGCGTCGGCTGCATTTCGGTGACGGCGAACATCGCCCCCGCGCTCTGCGCCGAGTTCCAGGAAGCAACGCTCGCGGGCAACTACGCAAAGGCGCTGGAAATCCAGGACCGGCTGATGCCGCTTCACAACGCATTGTTTCTCGATCCCAATCCGGCGCCGGCGAAGTATGCCGCGAACCTGCTCGGCTTCTGCGAGAATGAGCTCCGGCTCCCGCTCGTGCCGGCGAGCGGCGCGACGGAGGAAAAGGTTCGCGGCGCGATGCGGAGCGCAGGGCTCCTCAACTGAGGAGCGGGAAGGAATTCGAGGAGCCATGTCCTCCAGGAGCGGCGGCGCCAAGAAAAAGGCCGGAGACGGCCGGAAGATCATCGCGGATAACCGCAAGGCGCGTTTCAACTACAGCATCTCAGAGACTTTCGAGGCCGGTATCGAACTGAGGGGCAGCGAGGTCAAATCGCTGCGTGGGGGGCAGGGCAGCCTCAACGAAGCCTATGCGCAGGCGACCAAGGCGGGCGAGATCATGCTCGTGAACGCCTATATTCCGGTTTATCTGCAGGCCAACCAGTTCAATCACGAGACCCGGCGGCCGAGGAAGCTCCTGCTTCACCGGCGTGAGATCGACAAGCTTGCCGCTGCCGTACAGCGGGAGGGCATGACGATCGTGCCGCTGCGCATGTACTTCACCGATACGGGCCTCGTGAAGGTCGAGATCGGGCTCGCACAGGGCAAGAAGCTCGCCGACAAGCGCGAGACGCTGAAGGAGCGGAGCTGGGAACGCGACAAGGCGCGGCTCCTGCGCGAAAAGGGGTAACCCCATGAGCGAAGACAGCGGTGAGAGCGGCGGGCTGATCGGCCGGATCAAGGAGAAGCTGATCCGCTCCAAGCAGAAGACGGCGGCGGAGGGCCGCCATATCACCGGCAGGACCGATAGCGCCCATGCGCGCCGGTTGCCTCCGGGACAGAACCTCGTGAAGAAATGGCCGGTGCTCGATCTCGGTATTCAGCCCGACGTGCCGAAAGCGGAATGGAAACTCCACGTGCACGGGCTTGTCGCCAATCAGGTGACCTGGAGCTTCGACGATTTCATGGCGCTGCCGCAATCGCGTTTCAAAAGCGATATTCACTGCGTGACGACCTGGAGCCTTTACGACAATCGCTGGGACGGCGTATCGGCGCGGACGATCATGGATCTCGTGCAACCGTCGGCCGAAGCACGTCATGTGATCTTCCATTCTTACGACGGCTACACGACCAATATCCGCCGCGAGGTCTTCGAGGAACCGGATGTCATCGTTGCCCATAGCTGGGAAGGCAAGCCGCTGACGCGGGAGCACGGCGGGCCGGTGCGCGCCGTGGTGCCACAGTGGTATTTCTGGAAGAGCGCGAAGTGGCTCCAGAAGATCGAGTTCAGCGATGTGGACAAGCCTGGCTTCTGGGAACAGAACGGCTATCACAACGAAGCCGATCCCTGGAAGGAGGAGCGCTACAGCTAGCGCTCCGGTTCACTCGTCCAGATATGTCCGGATATCACCAAAAACCGACTGGAACATTTCAGGCGTAAGGCGCCTCGTGTTCGTGTTGTAGCGTGAACAGTGATAGCTGTCGAAGAGGCGCACGCCGCCGAGTTCATGGGTTGCGCCGTGGCCGAAGGGGGCAGCGGACTTCTTCATGCGGTGCGCATTCAGAACGGCGTCGTGCGCGATTCGTCCGAGGGCGAGGATTGCCGTCAGCTTCGGCAGGGCGGCGATACGGGCTTCGAGAAAGCCAAGGCAGTTTTTCGCTTCAGCAGGCGTCGGCTTGTTTTGCGGTGGCACGCAGCGGACCGCGTTCGTGATCATCGCGCCGACAAGTTGCAGTCCGTCATCGGGTCGGGCGCCGTATGTTCCCTTCGCAAAGCCGAATTCCGTCAGCGTGCCGTAGAGGAGATCGCCCGCAAAGTCGCCGGTAAAGGGACGCCCCGTCCTGTTTGCACCCTGAACGCCGGGTGCGAGGCCGACGATCAGGAGACGCGCGCCCTCGTCTCCGAAGGACGGGACGGGTGCGTTGAACCACTCCGGATGAGCTGCATCATTGTCTCGGCGATAGGCGACGAGGCGCGGACAGAGCGGACAGTCGAGTGGCGCTTCGGCGGGGAAGGACATGGGCGCTTGCTGCCGCAGCTCAGGCGCGGGCCGGGCGGTCGAGTTCATCCTCGTCTTCATCGTCATAGTCGTAATCGTCGTCGTTGCGCACGGCCGGTGCAGGGCGATCGGAATGGCTGCGGCCTATCGTGTCGCGCATGGTTTCGAGGTCGATATACTGGTCGGCCTGGCGGCGCAGCTCATCGGCGATCATGGGTGGCTGGCTGCGCATGGTGGAGACGACGGTAACCCGCTTGCCGCGGCGCTGGACCGCATCGACCAGGCGGCGAAAATCGCCGTCGCCGGAGAACAGGATCATGTGGTCGAGCTTGTCCGCTATCTCGAGCGCGTCGATGGCGAGTTCGATGTCCATGTTGCCCTTGATCCGGCGGCGGCCGTTTGCGTCGGTGAATTCCTTCGCAGGCTTGGTGACGACGGCGTAGCCGTTGTAGTCCAGCCAGTCGATCAGGGGACGGAGCGGAGAATATTCCTGATCCTCGAGCAGGGCGGTGTAATAGAAGGCGCGGATCAGCGTACCCTTGCCGCGGAAGTGATCGAGGAGACGCTTGTAGTCGATATCGAAACCAAGACCGCGGGCAGCCGAGTAGAGATTTGCACCATCAATGAAAAGAGCAATTCGTTCGTTTGGATAAAAGATCATTCAGAGAACTCCGACAGACGATACCGATCATGAGAAAATTCAGTCGCAATTACCTGGAGCAATGTGACGCCGATCCAGAGAGTTACGACTGGAAACGACCATTCCGCAAGGTTTCATGTACGGATTTGTTTTACCGCTGCACAGGAAGCGCACACAGAGTGTGACGAGGAGGCGCAGGTTTTTTGTCCGGACGGCTTGAAATATTCGTGGCGCTTGGCGCCAACCTGTCGACCGTCCATGGCGGACCGGCGGATACGCTCAGATCTGCATTGCAGGCGATGCCTTCTTTCGGCCTGCGGGTCGTGCGCTGCGCGCCGTTCTATCGGACACCGGCGCTGGCGAGCTATATACAGCCAGATTACGTGAATTCTGTCGCGGTGATCGAGTCGGCGGAGCCGCCCGAAAGTCTCCTGAATACCCTGCACAGGATCGAGGCCCTGTTCGGCAGGGTTCGGCGCGAACGGTGGGCGCCACGGCCGCTGGATCTCGATCTGCTGGACTTTCGGGGCGTGGTGCTGCCGGGTACGGAGAAAGCCAGCGGCCAGGCGGGTGCGCCAATTGCCCTTCCGCATCCGGGGATTAGCGGGCGCGGCTTCGTTCTGCTGCCGCTTCGGGACGTTGCGCCGCAGTGGTGCCATCCGGTGACCGGGGAAAGTGTCGAACGGCTGATCGCCGCCCTGCCGCCCGGAGAGTGTGCCGCAATTCGCCGGATCGCCGGCTAAAATCGTCGCAGATTCCAGCGTAAGAGCCTGTTCCTGCTTGCTTTCTGAGGTTCGAACCCCTACATACAGGACCAAATCAGGATCCTGCAATACCGGAGTTTCAAGCAATGGCCCGCGTGACCGTTGAAGATTGCGTCGACAAGGTCCCTAACCGATTCGAGCTGGTTCTCCTGGCTGCTCACCGCGCCCGTACCATGTCTGCTTCTGCCGAGTTTTCTTTCGAGCGCTATTTCTAGAAGAATCCGTTTGTTGCGCTCCTTTTGAGCGCGTTCTCTACGACGCTTTTCTAT
>CAJXOU010000042.1 GCA_913057645.1 uncultured Rhodobiaceae bacterium
CAGGTCGAACACCGCGTCACGCAGCGCCATCTGATCGCGCGTTCGGCGATCATTTTCTTGGTTTCGGCGATTGCCTTGGCCGGGCTCAGGCCCTTGGGGCAGACATTCGCGCAGTTCATGATCGTGTGGCAGCGATAGAGGCGGAAGGGGTCTTCCAGCTGGTCGAGCCGTTCACCGGTCATCTCGTCGCGGCTGTCGGCCAGCCAGCGATAGGCCTGCAGCAGGATCGCCGGGCCGAGGAACTTGTCCGAATTCCACCAGTAGCTGGGGCAGGCGGTCCAGCAGCAGGCTCACAGGATGCACTCGTAGCGCCCGTCGTGCTTCTCGCGCTGTTCCTGCCACTGCAGCCGTTCCTTGCCGCTGGGCGTGGTCGAGACGGTCTGCAGCCAGGGACGGATGCTGGCGTATTGCGCATAGAAATGCGTGAAGTCGGGCACGAGATCCTTGATCACGTCCATGCTCGGCAGCGGGGTGATGCGAATCTCGCCCTTGAGATCCTCGATCGCCGTCGTGCAGGCGAGGCCGTTCTTGCCGTTCATGTTCATCGAGCAGGAGCCGCAGATCCCTTCGCGGCACGAACGGCGGAAGGTCAGCGAGGCATCCTGCTCACTCTTAATCTTGATCAGCGCGTCGAGAACCATCGGCCCGCACTTGTCGAGATCGACTTCATAGGTGTCGATGGTCGGGTTCTTCCCGTCGTCCGGCGACCAGCGATAGACGCGGAAGCGCTTGACGTTTTTCGCATCCGGCGCGGCCCTGAAGGTCTTGCCCTCGCTCATCGTGGAATTCTTCGGCAGTCGGAACTGGACCATGATCTAGACCCTTACGCGGCTCAATAAACGCGCGCCTTCGGCTTGATGTATTCGATGTCGTTGGAAAGCGTGTAGGCGTGGACCGGGCGGTAGTCGATGGCGGGCTTGCCGTTTTCGTCCACCCAGCACAGCGTGTGCTTCATCCAGTTCTGGTCGTCGCGGTCCGGGAAATCCTCGCGGGCATGGGCGCCGCGGCTTTCCTGACGGTTGACCGCGCCCTCGACGGTCGCGACCGCCTGGACGATGAGGTTGTCGAATTCGAGCGTCTCGATGAGGTCCGAATTCCAGATCAGCGAACGGTCGGAAACGCGGACATCCGGGATGCCGGAGACGACATCGGCGATGCGCTTCTGGCCGGAGACGAGCGTCTCGCCGGTGCGGAACACGGCGACGTCTTCCTGCATGGCGCGCTGCATCTTGAGGCGGAGCTCGGCGGTCGGCGTCGAGCCCTTGGCGTTGCGGAACCTGTCGAGACGCTCGATCGCCATCTCGCCGGAGCCCGGCTGCAGTTCCGGCTGGCGCTGGCCCGGCTCGACGAGCTCGGCGGCGCGCAGGCCCGCCGCGCGGCCGAAGACCACGAGGTCGATCAGCGAATTGGAGCCGAGACGGTTCGCGCCGTGAACGGAGACGCAGGCCGCCTCGCCGATCGCCATGAGGCCCGGCACGACCGTATCCGGGTTGCCGTTCTTCAGCGTCAGCACCTCGCCGTGGAAGTTGGTCGGGATGCCGCCCATGTTGTAGTGGACGGTCGGGAGCACCGGGATCGGCTCCTTCGTCACGTCGACGCCGGCGAAGATGCGCGCGCTCTCGGAAATGCCCGGCAGGCGCTCGTGAAGGATCGCCGGATCGAGATGATCGAGATGAAGGAAGATGTGGTCCTTCTCCGCGCCGACGCCGCGGCCTTCGCGGATCTCGACCGTCATCGAGCGCGAGACGACGTCGCGGGACGCGAGGTCCTTGGCGGATGGCGCATAGCGCTCCATGAAGCGCTCGCCTTCGGAATTGGTGAGATAGCCGCCTTCGCCGCGCGCGCCCTCGGTGATGAGGCAGCCCGCGCCGTAAATGCCGGTCGGGTGGAACTGCACGAACTCCATGTCCTGCAGCGGCAGGCCGGCGCGCAAGACCATCGCATTGCCGTCGCCCGTGCAGGTATGCGCGGAAGTGGCGGAGAAATAGGCGCGGCCATAGCCGCCCGTCGCAAGGATGACGAGCGAGGCGCGGAAGCGGTGAACCTCGCCGGTCGCCATGTCGAGCGCGACGACGCCGCGGCAGGCGCCGTCTTCATCCATGATGAGGTCGATGGCGAAATATTCGATGTAGAACTCGGCCTTGTGGCGGAGCGACTGGCCGTAAAGCGTGTGCAGGATCGCGTGGCCCGTGCGGTCGGCGGCGGCGCAGGTGCGCTGCGCGATGCCTTCGCCGAAATTCGTGGTCATGCCGCCGAAGGGGCGCTGGTAGATCTTGCCTTCTTCGGTGCGCGAGAAGGGCACGCCGAAATGTTCGAGCTCGTAGACGGCTTCCGGCGCCTGGCGGCAGAGATATTCGATGGCGTCCTGGTCGCCGAGCCAGTCGGAGCCCTTGACCGTGTCGTACATGTGCCAGCGCCAGTCATCGACGCCCATGTTGCCGAGCGAGGCGGAGATGCCGCCCTGCGCCGCAACGGTGTGGCTGCGGGTCGGAAACACCTTGGTGATGTTCGCCGTGCGCAGGCCCTTTTCGACGCAGCCGAGCGTGGCGCGAAGACCCGCGCCGCCCGCGCCGACGACGACGACGTCGAATGTGTGATCGTGGAACTCGTATTCAGCCGTCATGAGCGAAGTCTCGAGACTTGAGGAATGTCAGGCACCGAAGCCGATCTTCGCGACTGCATAGACGCAGGCGAGACCGACGGCGTAGGAGAAGAAGAAGTTTCCGATGAGGGCGAGGCTGCGAAGCCGCTCGCCGATCACATAGTCCTCGATCACGATCTGCATGCCGATGCGCATATGCATGATCGCGGCGACGACGAGAAGCAGCGCGGCGATGGCGACGAGCGGATTGCCGAGCCAGGCGCGGGCGGTTTCATAGTCGGCGCCGGTGAGCGCGACAATGAAGCCGACGAAGAAGAGCCCGAGCGGGACCATGGCGACAGCGGTGATGCGCTGGCGGATGTGGTCGCCGGTGCCGGACTTTGCCGAACCATGCGCGAGGACGCGGCCGAGCGGCGTGCGCATATCCCTTTTCGATCCGGCCATCAGATCACCCCCCGCATGGAGAAGACGATTGCCCAGACAAGTACGGTGCCGGCAAGGGCCGAGATCACCGCAATCCAGGTGATGGTGTCGGCCGCTTTCGGCGAGGTGGCGACGATCTCGTCCCAGAGGAGATAGCGGATGCCGCCGAAGAGATGGTGGAGGAAGGCCCAGGTGAAACCGAAAAGAACGAGCTGGCCAAACCAGTGGCCCGCGACCGACTGGAAGAGCGCATAAGCCTCCGGTCCCGCCGCCGCCGCGATCAGCCACCAGGCGACGAGCGCCGTGCCCGCATAAAGCGCGACGCCGACGATGCGATGCAGGATCGACATCGCCATGGTGATCGTGACGCGATAGATCTGGAGATGCGGAGAGAGCGGCCTCTCTGCGGCTTGTCTCTGTTCGGCCATCCGAAGAACCCCGTTCGGGCAATCAAGAAGAGCGGCGGACCCGGACGGGCCCTGCATGTGTCAGTCCGTTGTTTATCGCGCGTCGGCCCCCAAGGCAAATTCCCTGACGCCGTCATGGAGACGTCCGGAACGGCGCCGCGCGCAAAGTGCTTTGCAGGAAAGAGAGCAGCGAAAAACGGCGGCAAACGCGGGGGCAGCGGCGTTCGCGCAAGGTGCTTTGCGCGTAGCTGCGAAGCCTTCGCAACTACCTGCGGGCATGATGCGCGCAACGTTCACGAACGAGGAGTGCACGCATGAGTGCGCAAGCGATTCCGGGTCACCTGCCCCATGGCGAGAGCCCGGCCGGGCGGGTGAGCCGCGTGCTGACGGAGCAGCCCTTTTCGATGCTGGTGGGCGCGAAGGTGGGCCATGTGGAGCGGGGCCGGGCGGAGCTGATCGTGGAGAACCGGCCCGACCTCACCCAGAACAACGGCTATATCCATGGCGGCGTGATCGGCTATCTCGCCGACAATGCCAGCGGTTGCGCCGCCTCGACCATGCTGCCCGCCGGCGCGGTGAGCCTCGTCACCTCCGAATACAAGCTGAACCTGCTGCGCCCCGCGACGGGTGTCCGCGCCATCTCGCGCGGCGAGGTGGTGAAGGCCGGGCGGCGGCAATGCGTGGTCGAGACGCGCGTCTCCTGTGTGAGCGAGACGGGAGAGGAAAAGCTCGTCGCGATTTGCCTCGCGACGCTCGCCTATATCTATCCGGGCGATGTTTAAGAGTCGGGAGCCGTTTGTCACTTCCAAACTACAAGAATCGTCATGGCCCGCTTCATGCGGGCCATCCACGTCTTGGCCACGACTACAAAGAAAGACGTGGATGACCCGCCACCTTGATTACAAAGGAGGGCCGGGTCATGACGGTAAAAAAAATGCTGTCAGCCGAGCGGCGCCTGGCCGACTTGCGCCGGCGGCACGCCGAAACCGATATCGAGCCAGTGCCAGACCGTCGACCGTTCGATGCGGGAAAGGCCGGGCAGGTCGTTCGTCGGCTTTGCCTCGAAATTGACGAAGATAACGATGTGGTCGGCCGCGGCGCCCGCCTTGGCGATCGGCAGGATCGTGTATTCGTAGAGGATCGAGCCGCCTTCGGCCGTCGTCGCAGGCGTCGCCTGCCAGAGCCCGCAGGGCTCCTTCAGGCAGGCCATGACGCAGTCATAGGCAAGCTGGCGGATCGAGGGATCGGTGAGCGTCAGATAGTCGACGCCGGTGAGGTCATGGCCGAAGAACTCGCGGAAACCGGAGCCGGTGAGCCGGAAGGGAAGCGCGACGGCCTCGGGGTCCGGCTCGATGATCGCGAACCAGCGGGCGAAGGGCGCAAAGCGGCGCAGATCGATGGCGCTGCGGGGCGGCACGTCGCGGCTCCCGCGCGCGGCTTCCCAGGCTTCCTCGAAGGAGACGCTTTCCGGCGAACGTCCCGTCATGCCCTGCGCGGGCGCAAAATGCGTGTCTGTTCTGGATGAGAGCATCGCGACTTCCCCCGACTCGATCCGCGTGGAGACTAGCGCGGCGCCGGTAAACCGGAAATGAAAAACCGATGACGCTCAGCGGCGCGGCATGAATACCCAGTAGTCGAGGTCGAGAATGACGCCGTCTTCGTAGCCTTTTTCCTTCGGACCCGGGAAATCGGCACAGGTGCGGTCTTTCGTCGCGATGGTGCGGAGCCGCAGCGCGCCGAGATCGGCCCGGCCTTTCACCTCCGCCTTGTCCAGCACTTCCGACCAGGCAAAGACCGTGTCGCCGCCGAAACAGGGGGCGACATGGCGGCCGCCATTGATGGCGGCAATCAGAATCGCATTGCCGAGCCCGTTGAAGGAAAGCGCGCGGGCAAGCGAGATGACATGCCCGCCATAGATCAGGCGGCGGCCGAAGCGGCCCTTGCCTTCCGTATACTGATTGAAATGAACCTTCGCGGTATTCTGATAGAGCCGCGTCGCCATCATGTGTTCGGCTTCCTCGATGGTGATGCCGTCGACATGGTCGATGCGTTCGCCCTTTTCATAATCATCCCAGAGATGGGACGAGCCGGAAGCAACGGTGTCGAACGCCTTGAAGGAGGTGCCGGCGGGCGCCACGAGATGCGCCGCGCCGACGACGGCGGGGAGATGCGGCACGTCTTCTTCCGGCGCGGGATGCGCCTTGTCGCGCTTCCTCACCATCACCCAGCGGACATAATCGAGAACGATCTCGCCCTTCTGGTTGCGGCCGGTGGAGCGGACATGGACGACGCCCGTCTCGCCGCTGGAATTTTCCTTCAGCCCGATCACTTTCGATTCCGTCGACAGCGTGTCGCCGGGAAAGACGGGCTTCAGGAACCGGCAGTCGGCATAGCCGAGATTGGCGACGGCATTGAGCGAGACGTCCGGCACCGTCTTGCCGAAGACGATGTGGAAGGCGAGGAGATCGTCGACGGGCGCGGCGGCGTAGCCTGCCTTGCGCGCAACCTCCGCCGAGGATTGCAGCACGAAGCGCGAGCCGAACAGCGCCTGGTAGAGCGCGACATCGCCTTCGGTGACGGTGCGCGGCGTTGCGTGATGCAGCACCTGCCCGACCTTGAAGTCTTCGAAGTAGTTGCCTTCATTCGTCTTGGTCATTCGCCGGTCCTGTCTTTTCCGTCGCCGCTTCCATCAAGTGCACTGCCGAGCGCAACGCCAATGGCGATCCCGATGGCGATGCCCATGCCGATATTGTCCATTGCGGCACCGATGCCGACGCCGATGGCGACACCGCAGGCGATGCCCGTTCCGAGATGTTTGCCGCTCATCGCCGGCCTCCCGTTATCCCGCCCGTTCAAGCTCGGCGATGGCATCCGCTATCGCGACGGTGCGCCGCGCGATGTCGGCGTGCAGGATTTCGACCATGCGGCCGTCGACCTTGAGGACGCCCTTGCCCTTGTTCTCCGGCTGTTCGAAGGCCTCGATGGTCTTGCGCGCGAAGGCAACCGTCTCCGGGTCCGGCGAGAAGATCGTGTTGCAGGGGCCGACCTGGGAGGGATGGATCAGCGTCTTGCCGTCGAACCCCATCTCGGCACCCTGGCGGCAGACCGCTTCGAAGCCCTTCTCGTCCTTGATGTCGTTATAGACGCCGTCGAGGATGACGAGGCCATAGGCGCGCGCCGCGACGAGGGCGAGGCCGAGCGAGGTCATCATCGGCATGCGGTCCGGCGTGTGGGCGGCGCGCAGCTCCTTCGCGATGTCGTTGGTGCCCATGACCCAGACGGACATGCGGGAACCGGGCTCGCGCGCCTTCTGCGCGATCGACTGGATGTTGAGGGTCGCGAGCGGCGTCTCGATCATGCACCAGAGCTGCAGGCCTGCCCTCGCGCCGGCGTCCGACAGCGCCTCTTCGGCGCGCTCGACATCGGCGGCGGAATTGATTTTCGGCACGAGGATGGCGTCGGGCCCCGCCGCGACCGCCGCCTTGATGTCGTCCTTGCCCCAGGGCGTGTCGAGCCCGTTCACGCGGATCGCGATCTCGCGCTTGCCGTAGCCGCCGCCTTTCACCGCATCCGTGACCTGGGTCCGCGCTTCCTCCTTGGCGTCGGGCGCGACCGCATCCTCCATGTCGAGGATCAGCGCATCCGCCGGGATCTCCTTCGCCTTTTCAAGCGCGCGGGCATTCGAGCCCGGCATGTAGAGAACGCTGCGGCGCGGGCGGGCGGCGATATCGGCCATGGGGAAGTCTCCTTCGCGGGATTTGCGAGGGGACACTATAAAGGCCTGTGCCGCCTGTGAAGCATCAAAGTGAGCAGGGAGGGAGCTTGTCTACCTCGCGCCCCCGCCCCGAAATTTGCCACGCTGACGCGCCGCAAATTTCGACCCTCCCCGAGGGGAGGGTGGGATGAGAGGCATGCTGCTGCAGAAACCCCAAACTGACTACGGAGAGATATTGAATTTTCTCGGCTCGAATTCTGGCTAACCGCCCACGCTCCCCTCGGGGAGGGTCGGAAAATTCGTCAGAATTTTCCGGGGCGGGGGAAGCAGCCAGCTAGCTCGCGATGCGCTGCATAGGGGCCAGTACGCGGTCATGCGGCATGCGGACCGTGATCGTGGTGCCCTCGCCGGGTTCCGACTCGATAACGAGCGTCGCCCCGTGCATGCGGGCAAGCGCGCGCGTGAGCGGCAGGCCGAGGCCCGTGCCTTCGGTCGAATAGATATTGCTGTCCTTGCCGATCTGGCGGAAGGGCTCGAGCGCGATCGGAATATCCTTCTTCGCCATGCCGACCCCGGTATCCGTGACGCGGAAGGCCATGCGCTGATCGGGCTCGAGGAAGGCCGCAAGCCGGATGCTGCCGCCCTTCGGCGTGAATTTCACCGCATTCGAGACGAGATTGAGCATGATCTGGCGAAGCGCGCGCTTGTCGGCCATGAGAAGCGGCAATCCGTCATCCACCGTCACCGTGAGGTTGACGCCCGCCTCGTCGGCGCGGTGACGCATCATGCGTTCGCAGCTTGCAACGGCATCAAGGACGTCGAGCTCTTCCTCGTAGAGCTCGTAGCGGTCCGCCTCGATCTTGGAGAGATCGAGAATGTCGTTGATGAGGCTGAGAAGGTGGCTCGAGGATTTATGGATGTCGCCGACATAATCCTTGTAGCGCTCGTTCTCCATCGGCCCGAAGAGTTCGCCGTTCATCACTTCCGAGAAGCCGATGATGGCGTTGAGCGGCGTGCGGAGTTCGTGGCTCATATTGGCGAGGAACTGGGACTTCGAGGCATTGGCGAGCTCGGCGACGTCGCGCGCGTCGCGCAGCTCGTTCGCGGTCTGCTCGCGTTTCCTGACCTCGCTGTTGAACTTGTCGAGCACGAGATTGTAGCGGCTCGCCATCTCGCCGGCTTCGGTGAAGGGCTCGACATGGACGGGTCTCGAGAAATCGCCGCGCGAGGCCTGCGCTTCCATCGCGCCCAGAACGTCGAGCAGCGCGGAGGAGGCGCCATGCTCGGCGATGTTGAGGCCGATGCGTTCGGCATCCGCCGAGACCCGGAGCGGCAGCACCCGGTCGATGAGATGCAGCACGATATAGGAAACGCCGAAGGCGAAGACGCCGGCAGCGCCGATGCCGAGCGCCTGCACGCCGAGCTGTTCGAGACGGGTGTGACCGTTCGGAAAGAGCGATACGTCGCCGAAAAGCGCCACGGCGAGCGTGCCCCAGATGCCGGCGGCGAGATGCACCGGCACGGCATCGACCGCGTCGTCGATCCTGAGCCGCGCGAGAAGATCGCTCGCGACAAGGCAGACGATGCCGCCGCCCGCGCCGATGAGAACGGCGTTCGACGTCGACACGATGTGGCAGTTGGCGGTGATGGCGACGAGACCGGCGAGAATGCCGTTCAGCGTCAGTTGCACGTCCGGCAATCCGTTGCGGATCCAGCTGATGCCGACGACCGCAAGCCCGCCCGCCGCCGCCGCCAGCATGGTGTGGACGAGGACGAAGGGAACCGTGGCATTGAGCGCGAGCGTCGAGCCGCCATTGAAGCCGAACCAGCCGATCCAGAGCAGGAACATGCCGAGCGTCGCCATCGGCATGTCGTGCGGCTCGATGCGCTTGCCGTCCGGCCCGAAGCGGCCGATGCGGGGACCGAGCACGAGGATCGCGGCGAGCGCGATCCAGCCGCCGACGGAATGGACGACGGTCGAGCCCGCGAAGTCGACGAAACCGCGGCTCTCGAGCCAGCCGGCCGCCTCGCCGCTCAGCACGCCGCCCCAGGCCCAGTGGCCGAAGACGGGATAGATCAGCATGGAGAGGATGGCGGCCGTGATCGCATAGCCGCGAAAGCTCATGCGTTCGGCGACGGCGCCCGAGACGATGGTGGTGGAGGTCGAACAGAAGGCGAGCTGGAAGAAGAAGAAGGCCATGACCCAGGCGGTCGCCTGATTGCCGCCTGCGACGCCGTCGAAGGCGAAGTCGGAAGAGCCGAGAAACCCGCCCGCGCTGACACCGAACATGAGGCCGAAGCCGACCAGCCAGAAGCCGACGCCCGCGACGCAGAAATCCATCACGTTCTTGACGGCGACGTTGATCGAGTTCTTTGCGCGAACGAGACCGGATTCGAGACAGGCGAAGCCTGCCTGCATGAGCAACACGAGCACGGTACAGATCAGCACCCAGACCGTGTCTATCGACTGCGCAACGCTTTCCACCACTCGCCCCCGTTACTGACGTGACGGGGGGAGTATCGGAGTGAAAGGTAAATTTTCCTTTCGGGTGCAGCGCAATAGACCGCGAAAACCCGCGGAAATCCTGCACATATTTTGTGCATGATTTAGCGGAGGGTTAACGCAGGCGCCTTGTCCGGGAAAGTCAGGGGACGGAGCACTCCCTCATCCTTCCGCGGACTGACGTCCGCTTACGCCGCCTTCTTCAGATAGCGCGCGCCGAGAATTTCCGCGATCTGGACGGCATTGAGCGCCGCGCCCTTGCGCAGATTGTCGGAGACGACCCAGATGTTGAGGCCGTTCTCGATGGTCGGGTCGACGCGGATGCGGCTGATATAGGTCGCGTATTCGCCGACGCATTCGATGGGCGTGACATAGCCGCCGTCCTCGTGCTTGTCGACGACGAGACAGCCCGGCGCCTCGCGCAGGATGTCGCGCGCCTCCTCGTCCGAGATCGGCCGCTCGAACTCGATATTGACCGCTTCGGAATGGCCGACGAAGACGGGCACGCGGACGCAGGTCGCCGTCACCTTGATCTTCGGATCGAGAATCTTCTTCGTCTCGACCGTCATCTTCCATTCTTCCTTCGTCTGCCCATCCTCCATGAAATCGTCGATATGGGGGATGACATTGAAAGCGATCTGCTTGGTGAACTTGCCCTCGTCGATGTCGTCATTGACGAAGATGGCGCGCGTCTGCGTGAAGAGCTCGTCCATCGCATCCTTGCCCGCGCCCGAAACCGACTGATAGGTCGAGACGACGACGCGGCGGATGCCGGCGGCGTCATGCAGCGGCTTCAGCGCGACGACCATCTGCGCCGTCGAGCAGTTCGGGTTCGCGATGATGTTCTTCTTCGTGTAGCCCGCGATCGCGGAAGCGTTCACTTCCGGCACAATCAGCGGCACGTCCTGGTCCATCCGCCAGCGCGACGAATTGTCGATGACGACGCAGCCCTTGGCCGCGATCTTCGGCGCCCATTCGGCCGACAGCGCGCCCGACGTCGCCATCAGGCAGATGTCGGTGCCCGCGAAGTCGTAGGTCTCGAGCGCCTTCACCTTCAGGTTGCGCTCGCCATAGGAGACTTCCGTGCCCTGGCTGCGGCGCGACGCCAGCGCCACGACCTCGTCGGCCGGGAACTCGCGCTCGGCGAGGATGTTGAGCATTTCGCGGCCCACATTGCCCGTGGCGCCGAGGACGGCAATCTTGTAGCCCATGATCTCATTCCTTGTCTGGAGGCCGCCTGCCGGGAGCGGTCCTCCAACGGGTCAGGCTTTTTCGAATTATCCGTTCAGTTTGGTGAGCGCCGCGAGGATCGCGTCGCCCATCTCTTTCGTGCCGACTTTTTTCATGCCCGGCTGCATGATGTCGCCGGTGCGCAAGCCCTCGGCGAGAACGCTGTCGACGGCTTTCTCGAGAAGGTCGGCGTCCGCACCGAGTTCGAAGGTGTAGCGGAGCGCCATGGCGAAACTGAGGACGGAGGCGATCGGGTTCGCCGCGCCCGTGCCCGCGATGTCGGGTGCGCTCCCGTGCACCGGTTCGTACATGGCGCAGGCCTTGCCGTTCGCGTCCTTCGCACCGAGCGAGGCCGACGGCAGCATGCCGAGCGAGCCCGTCAGCATGGAGGCGATGTCGGAAAGGACGTCGCCGAAGAGATTGTCGGTCACGATGACATCGAACTGCTTCGGATTGCGCACGAGCTGCATGGCGCAATTGTCGGCGAGCATGTGTTCGAGCTTCACGTCGGAGAATTTCTCGCCATGGAGTTTCGTCACTTCCTCGTACCAGAGCACGCCCGACTTCATCACGTTGCGCTTCTCGACCGACATGACGCGGTTGTCGCGCTTGCGGGCGAGATCGAAGGCGACTTCCGCGATGCGGCGGATTTCGCCGGTCGTGTAGACCTGCGTATCGACGCCGCGCCGTTCGCCGTTTCCGAGATCGGTGATTTCCTTCGGCTCGCCGAAATAGACGCCGCCGGTGAGCTCGCGCACGATCATGATGTCGAGACCTTCGACGATCTCGCGCTTGAGCGACGACGCATCGGCGAGCGCGGCGAAGCAGAGCGCGGGGCGGAGGTTCGCGAAGAGTTCGAGGTCTTTCCTGAGACGCAGCAGGCCCGCTTCCGGGCGGCCCTCATACGGCACCTTGTCCCATTTCGGCCCGCCCACCGCACCGAGCAATACCGCATCGGCCTTTTTCGCCTTCTCGACCGTCTCGTCCGTCACCGCGACGCCATGCGCGTCATAGCAGCAGCCGCCGACCAGCTCGTTCTCGATCTTCGCATCGAACTTGCGGTTGTCGTTGAACCAGCCGATGACGCGCTCGACTTCGCCCATGACTTCCGGGCCGATGCCGTCGCCGGCGACGATGAGGATGTTTCTTGTCATTTATTTTTCTTCGCTTCGAGGGTCAGAGCCAGGGCTGTTCGGCTTCGAGTTTCTTTTCGAAGGTCGCGATCTCCGCTTCCTTCTTCAGCGTGAGACCCACGCCGTCGAGACCTTCGAGCAGGCAATGCTTGCGGAAGGGATCGATGTCGAAACTGATGACGCCGCCATCCGGCCCGCGGATTTCCTGTGCTTCAAGGTCGATGGTGACGACGGCGTTGCTGCCACGCTCCGCATCGTCCATCAGCTTGTCGACTTCTTCCTGCGGCAGCACGATGGGCAGGATGCCGTTCTGGAAGCAGTTGTTGTAGAAGATGTCGGCGAAGCTCGGCGCGATGACGCAGCGGATGCCGAAATCGAGCAGCGCCCAGGGCGCATGCTCGCGCGACGAACCGCAGCCGAAATTCTCGCCCGTGACGAGGATCTGCGCGTTCCGGTAGGCCGGCTTGTTCAGCACGAAATCCGGAATCTCCTTCCCGTTATCGTCATAGCGCATCTCGTCGAACAGGTTCTTGCCGAGACCCGTGCGCTTGATCGTCTTCAGGAACTGCTTCGGGATGATCATGTCGGTATCGACATTGATGATCGGCAGCGGCGCCGCAACGCCCGTCAGCTTGTTGAACTTGTCCATCGTTCCCCTCAGTTCCCGAATTCACGCACATCAGTGAAATGACCTTCAATCGCCGCCGCGACCGCCATGGCGGGCGAGACGAGATGCGTGCGGCCGCCGCGGCCCTGACGGCCTTCGAAATTACGGTTCGAGGTCGACGCACAGCGTTCGCCGGGCGCGAGCTTGTCGGCGTTCATCGCAAGGCACATGGAGCAACCGGGCTCGCGCCATTCGAAGCCCGCTTCGAGGAAGATCTTGTCGAGACCTTCCTTCTCCGCCTGCTCCTTCACGAGACCGGAGCCGGGCACGACCATCGCGTTCACCGTCGAAGCGACCTTGCGGCCCGCCTTGATCGCCTTTGCGGCGATGACGGCGGCAGCGCGCAGGTCTTCGATGCGGCCATTGGTGCAGGAGCCGATGAAGACGCGGTCGATCTTCACTTCGTTGATCGGCGTACCGGGCGTGAGGCCCATATAGTCGAGCGCGCGGCGCATCGACGTCGCATGCGCCTCGTCCTTCACATTCGCCGGATCGGGAATGCGATCCGTGATCTTGATGACGTTTTCCGGGCTCGTGCCCCAGGTGATGAGCGGCGGCAGGTTGGCGATGTCGATGGTGATTTCCTTGTCGAACTTCGCGTCCGGATCCGACGGCAGCGTCTTCCAGTAGTCGACCGCCATTTCCCACGCCTTGCCCCTGGGCGCGCGCGGACGGCCTTCGAGATAGGCATAGGTCTTTTCGTCCGGCGCGATGAGCCCCGCGCGGGCGCCGCCCTCGATCGTCATGTTGCAGACGGTCATGCGGCCTTCCATGGAAAGGTCACGGATCGCCTCGCCCGCATATTCGATGACATAGCCGGTGCCGCCCGCCGTGCCGATCTCGCCGATGATCGCGAGCACGATGTCCTTGGCGGTGAAGCCTTCCGGCGCCTTGCCGACCACGTTGATCCGCATGTTCTTCGCCTTGGACTGGATCAGCGTCTGGGTCGCGAGCACATGCTCGACCTCCGACGTGCCGATGCCATGCGCGAGCGCGCCGAAAGCGCCATGGGTCGATGTGTGGCTGTCGCCGCAGACGATGGTGGTGCCGGGCAGCGTGAAGCCCTGTTCCGGGCCGACGATGTGGACGATGCCCTGGCGGATGTCGGACATCTGCAGATATTCAACGCCGAAATCCGTCGCATTGTGCTCGAGCGTCTCGACCTGGATGCGGCTTTCCTCATCCGCGATGCCCTTGGAGCGGTCGGTCGTCGGCACGTTGTGGTCGGCGACGGCGAGCGTCTTCAGCGGCGCGTGAACCTTGCGCTTCGCCATGCGCAGTCCCTCGAAGGCCTGCGGGCTCGTGACCTCGTGCACGAGATGCCGGTCGATATAGAGGAGGCCGGTGCCGTCCTCCGCCATCTCGACCAGATGGGCATCCCAGATTTTGTCGTACATGGTGCGAGGTGCCATTTTTTCTCTTCCTTCGGGCGGCCCCACGGACCGCCGCATTCTTTCTCGACGTCAGATAGATATTCGCTCGCCGCGCAACAAAAAAGCGGGCCTGGGGCGATCAGGCCCCTGCCCGCTTTTCGAAACAGTCTCCGCGTATGCGGACGAAATCAGGCGGCGCCAGTCTCTTTCGAGCGGGTCTTGTCCTGTTTCTCGGTAATTCGGGCGGCCTTGCCGCGCAGACCGCGCAGGTAGTAGAGCTTCGCACGGCGCACGCGGCCCTTGCGGATGACCTTGATGCTGTCCACGAGCGGGCTGTAGAGCGGGAACACGCGCTCGACGCCTTCGCCGTAGGAAATCTTGCGGACCGTGAAGTTCTCGTTGATGCCGCCGCCCGCGCGCGCGATGCAGACGCCTTCATAGGCCTGGACGCGCTCGCGCGTGCCTTCAACCACCTTCACATTTACCTGCAGCGTGTCGCCGGGGGCGAAATCGGGGATGGTCTTGCCGTTCGTCAGCGTTTCCATCTGCTCCTGATCGAGCTGCTCGATGATATTCATGGGTCTCAACCTCGGGTATGAAGGCGGTCCGGGCTCAAAACGGAACTTTCCCGCCCGGAAGCGCGCTTCCCTAACACATATATTGCACGTTGGCGACTATCTTCAGGACCGGTCCCGGAGAAATTTTTCCCAGAGATCGGGCCGCCTTTCCTTCGTCGTCTCTTCGGCCCGGGCCTTGCGCCAGGCCTTGACCTTGCCATGGTCGCCGGAGGTCAGAACCGGCGGTATCTCGCGGCCCTCGAAGATCTGGGGCCTTGTGTAGTGCGGGTATTCGAGAAGCCCGCCTTCGAAACTCTCGTCCTCGCCGGACGCCTCTTTGCCCATGACCCCCGGCAGCAGCCGGATAACGGCATCGAGAAGCGCCAGAGCCGCCGGTTCCCCGCCGGAAAGCACGAAATCCCCGAGGCTCACCTCCTCCATCTGCCGCGCCTCGATGACCCGCTCGTCGAGCCCCTCGAAGCGCCCGCAGAGGAGCGCGACCCCCGGCCCCGAGGCCAGCTCCCGGACCCTTTGCTGGGTCAGCGGGCGCCCCCTCGGGCTCAGATAGATCAGCGGTCTCGGGTCCCCCTCCGGGTGAACCGCATCGACCGCCGCCGCCACGACATCCGCCCGCATCACCATGCCGGCCCCGCCGCCCGCGGGCGTATCGTCCACCGAGGGGTGCCGGTCGGTCGCGTACTCGCGAATATCGACCGTTTCGAGCCGCCAGAGCCCCGCTTCGAGCGCCCGGCCCGCGAGCGAAACGCCCAGAGGCCCCGGGAACATCTCCGGGAAGAGCGTCAGCACCGTCGCGGACCAGCCCTCAGTCATCGCCCGCCCCCGCTTCCGAGCCGTCTTCCCCGGCTTCTTCGCCGAACGTACCCAGCGGCGGGTCGATCACGATCCTGCCGCCTTCGATGTCGACCTCCGGGACGTTCTCGTCCGTGAAGGCCATCAGCACCGTTTCGCCGCCGCCTTCCGGCGCGATCTCCAGAAGATCGCCCGCGCCGAAATTCTGCACCGCCGCGATCCGGCCATAGGCCGTGCCGTCCGCTCCCACCGCCCGGAGCCCGACGAGGTCGGCGTGATACCAGCCTTCCTCGTCCTCATCCGTCTCCGGCAGGCGCTCGCGCGGCACATAGAGCTCGGTGCCCCGCAGCGCGGCCGCCGCGTCGCGGTCGGCGATCCCTTCGAGACGGCAGATGACGAGATCCTTCGCCATGCCCTTCGTCTCGATGGCGAAGCGCCGCCTGCCGTCCTTCGTCGTCACCGGCCCGTAGGCGGCGACGGCTTCGGGCTCGCCGGTGAACGGCTTCACGCGGACAAGACCGCGCACGCCATGGGCGCCGGTAACGACGCCCACACAGACCGGCTTGCGCTCTCCGTCACCCATCGGCGCGGTGCGCAGGCGTCGTTACGCCTGCGCCTCTTCGGCGGGCGCCTCGGCAGCGGCCTTCTCGGCCTCTGCGGCTTCTTCCGCCGCCATGCGCGCGGCTTCGAGACGCTCCTGCGCCTTCGCCTTGGGCTTCGACTTTTCCGGATTGCTGCGCGCCTTGCGCGTGTAGACGCCGGCATCGTCGAGGAAACGGGCGACGCGGTCGGTCGGCAGCGCGCCGACGGAGAGCCAGTGCTTCGCACGCTCGATATCGACCTTGATGCGTTCCGCATCGTCCTTCGGCAACAACGGATTGAACGTGCCGATCTTCTCGATGAAGCGGCCGTCGCGGGGCGAACGCGTGTCGGCGATCACGACGCGGTAGAAGGGACGCTTCTTGGCGCCGCCGCGAGCGAGCCGGATTTTGAGAGCCATCTTGTCTTACCTTTCAAGTAATCCGGCCTATGCGTTTTCAAGGCCGGGATTTCATTCATCCGCATACGAATTTACGGAAAGTCACTTTTTCTTCTTGCCGGAGGGAAGTCCCGGAAGACCGGGCGCATTGCCGCCGAATCCCGATCCCGGAAGGCCGGGCAATCCGCCCGGACCTTTCGGAAAACCGCCTTGCGGCAGCATCTTCTGCAGCGCCTGCGGATCGCCCGCCATCTCGGGCGGCATTTCCGGCGCGCCGCCGCCAAAGAGCTTCGACATCATGCCGCCCTTCTGGCGGCCCATCATTTTCATCATGTCCGCCATCTGGCGGTGGAGCTTGAGGAGCCGGTTGATCTCCTGCACTTCCGTGCCGGAACCGCGCGCGACACGCTTCTTGCGGCTCGCATTGAGGAGCTTCGGGTTCTCGCGCTCCTTCTTCGTCATCGAGGAGATGATCGCGGCCTGGCGCTTGACGACGCTGTCGTCCATATGCGCCTTCGCCGCCTGCATCTGCGCCTTGTTGACGCCGGGCAGCAGACCGAGCACGCCCTTCATGCCGCCCATGCGGCCCATCTGCGCAAGCTGTTCGGCCATGTCGTTGAGGTCGAACTGGCCCTTGCGCATGCGCTCGGCCATCTTGTTCGCCTTTTCGGCGTCGATGGTCTCGGAGGCTTTCTCGACAAGGCTGACGACGTCGCCCATCCCCAAGATCCGGCCGGCGACGCGGTCGGCGCGGAAATCCTCCAGCGCGTCCATCTTTTCGCCGGTGCCGAGCAGCTTGATCGGAACGCCCGTGACGGCGCGCATGGAAAGTGCGGCGCCGCCGCGTCCGTCGCCATCGACGCGCGTCAGCACGATGCCGGTAACGCCGATGCGGCTGTTGAACTGCTCGGCGACATTGACCGCGTCCTGACCGGTCAGGCTGTCGGCGACGAGCAGCGTCTCGTGCGGATTGGCGACGTCGCGCACTTCGGCGACTTCGGCCATCAGTTCTTCGTCGATATGGATGCGGCCCGCCGTGTCGAGCATCAGCACGTCGAAGCCGCCGAGACGTGCGGCTTCCACGGCGCGCTTCGCGATGGCGACCGGCTGCTGGCCGGCGACGATCGGCAGCGTGGCAATGCCCGCCTGCTCGCCGAGGATCTTCAACTGCTCCTGCGCCGCGGGACGGCGCGTGTCGAGCGAGGCCATCATGACCTTGCGCTTGTCGCGCGTGGTCATGCGCTTCGCGATCTTGGCCGTCGAGGTGGTTTTACCAGAACCCTGCAGGCCGACCATCATGAGCACGACCGGCGCGGCAGCGCGCAGCGAGATCGAGGTATCGGCTTCCGTGCCGCCCAGCATCTCGACCAGTTCGTCGTGAACGATCTTGATGACCTGCTGGCCGGGCGTGACCGACTTCAGGACTTCGTGGCCGACCGCACGGGCCTTGACCCTGTCGATGAAGGATTTGGCGACCGGCAGCGCGACGTCGGCCTCGAGGAGGGCGCGCCGCACCTCGCGCATGGCCTCGTCCACGTCCTTCTCGGAGAGCGCACCGCGCCCCTTGAGCCTGGAAAGAACGTCGCCGAGGCGGCCTGAGAGATTCTCGAACACGGGTTCGCTAAATCCTTGTCACACAAAGCAAAATCGCTTCCGCGAGCGAATATCGCCGACGGAAGTTGACCCGGGCTCCATGCCTCGGGCGGGTCGGGGCGCAACAATGTCCCGAAAACGTGGCCGGAACCTAGGGGCAGAGGCCCCTCAAGTCAATGATTTCAGGAGGAGTTTCAGGGCAGCCTCGCCGAAGGCCCGCATATTGGCGGCCCTCTCCGCCGAACCGGTGCTGACGGTGGTGGAGGCAGGCTTCGGCCCCGCAAGGCCGATGGTGGCGGTGCCCGGCCCCGGGCCATAAGGCGAGCCGGAGGGACCGGAGGCCCCCATTTCCGAAATCGCCCATGTGGCCCCGAACTTCTCGCGCACGACTTCCGCCATCGCGGCGACATAGGGCTCCGTCAGCGGCTTCACGTCAGGCGCCGGCGGGCCCTGAAGCGCGTAGATCGCCTTGCCCGCCTGCCGCGTGTAGATGACCGTGCTTCCCAGGTAGAAGGCAGAGGCCCCCGGCTGCGCGACAAGGGCCGCCGAGACGAGCCCGCCCATCGAGCTTTCGGAAAGCGCGAGCGTTTCACCCCGCTTCTTCAGCAGTTCCGCGACCTCGGCCGCAAGCGGCAGCAGGCTTTCCATCAGTTCTCTCCCTCGATCTCGCTTGCGGCCCGCACCGCATAGAGCTCCTTGTCCCAGACCAGGTAGAGGAGCCGGGCAGGCACGCCATAGGCCTTGCGGACATAATCGCCCTGCGAGGCATGGATTTCCCAGCCCTTGAGCTTGGAGGCTGTGTTGCCGGGCACGGCATGAGTGGGCGCGGGCTGGTTTTCGACCACGAACCGACCGGTTTCTCCGGCGAGCCTCGCCATGGCGCGGGGCGGCGTCAGCGCATAGGCGACATGGGAGGGGCCACGATATTCTCCCTCGCCGGCGCGTAGCCGCAGGATCGCCTGCTCGGCGGCCAGCCCCATGCGCATATGGTCCTTGTGGCCGGTGGCGCCGCTTGCGGGCCAGAAGGTGACGACGAGGTCCGGCCGGTAGCGCGCGATCGCCTCCGCGACGCGGGCGACAAGCTCATCCATCGGCACGTCCGGCACGCCGCCATCCGGATAGTCCCAGACTTCCTGCTCATCGATGCCGAGCGCGAAGCCGTTTTTCAGGACTTCCGCATGGCGGATGACGCCGAGATCGCGCTGCCGGGCAACGACGGGCACCTGCGTCCCCGCCTCGCCGCGCGTCGCCGTGACCTGCGCCACATAGGCGCCGCCTGCCTTGGCAGAGGTGATGAGCCCGTTCGCGAGCTGCTCGTCGTCGGGATGGGCGAAGACGGTCATCACCCGGTTCGCGCCGAGCTCACCGGCAAGCGAGGAAACATGTTTCGCCTCCGGCGCCTCGAAGAGCCGGTTCACCCACACGAACCCCGAAACGCCCGCAAGGAGCAGGACCGCCGCCGCGATGCCAAACGCCCAGATCATGATGCCCCTCATTTCTCCCCCCAGGTTCTCCGCTTTTGCCCCACTACTGGCACAAAGGGCCAAAAAGGGCCATATAGGTGCGCATCATGACCGGCGTGACGCACCATTTCCTGAAGATGAACGGGCTCGGCAACGACTTCGTCGTGCTGGACCTGCGCCATGCGCCGCTGGCGCTCGACGATGCGGTTGCGCGCCGGATCGCCGACCGGGAGAAGGGCGTCGGCTGCGACCAGCTCATCACCATCGAAAATCCGCGCCATGGCGGCGACGTCTTCATGGGCATCCGCAACCATGACGGCGGCACCGTGGAAGCCTGCGGCAACGCCGCCCGCTGCATCGGCAAGCTCATCCTCGACGAGACGGGGAAGGACGCCGTCACCATCGAGACGCTGGGCGGCGACACGGTGGCGACGCATGCCGAGGGCGACGACATCACCGTCGACATGGGCACCCCGCGCCTTCTGTGGAACGAGATCCCGCTGTCGGAGGAGTTCCAGGACACCCGCGCCATCGAACTCGAAGTCGGACCGCTCGGCGCGCCGATCATGCATTCGCCGGGCGTGGTCAATGTCGGCAACCCGCACGCGATCTTCTTCGTCGACGATGTGGACGCGATCGACCTCGCCCGCTCCGGCCCGATGCTCGAAAACCACCCGCTGTTTCCCGAACGCGCGAACATCTCCGTCGCGCAACTGATCTCGCCGACGCATCTGAAGCTGCGCACCTGGGAGCGCGGCGTCGGGCTGACAAAGGCCTGCGGCACCGCGGCCTGCGCCTCGACCGTCGCCGCGATCCGCCGCCGCAAGACGGAACGCAAGATTACGGTGAGCCTGCCGGGCGGCGACCTCACCGTCGAGTGGCGCGAGGCGGACAACCACATCTACATGACGGGCCCCGCGAGTTTCGATTATGAGGGCGAGCTCGACCCGGCGCTGCTGAGCGGAGCGGCGGCATGAAGCAGGGAACCGAAATCGTCACCTTCGGCTGCCGCCTCAACACCTACGAGTCCGAAGTCATGCGCAGCCATGCGGAGAAGGCGGGGCTCGACAACGCCATCGTCTTCAACACCTGCGCGGTGACGGCGGAAGCCGAACGCCAGGCGCGGCAGGCGATCCGCAGGGCGCGCCGCGAGAACCCGGCGGCGCGCGTGATCGTGACCGGCTGCGCGGCGCAGGTGAACCCCGACGCCTTCGCGGAGATGGACGAAGTCGATCTCGTGATCGGGAATGACGAAAAGATGCAGGCCGCGAGCTGGCAGCCCGCGTTCGCGCTTCATGCGAACGAAAAGGTGCGCGTCAACGACATCATGTCGGTCCGCGAGACGGCGGGGCATCTGGTCGAGGGCCTCGAAGGCCGCGCCCGCGCTTTCGTACAGGTGCAGAACGGCTGCGACCACCGCTGCACTTTCTGCATCATTCCCTATGGACGGGGCCCCTCGCGCAGCGTGCCCGCCGGCGAAGTCGTGGCGCAGGTGCGCACACTGGTCGAGAACGGCTACCGCGAAGTGGTGCTGACCGGCGTCGACATGACCTCCTACGGCGGCGACCTGCCGGGACGCCCGAGCCTCGGCAATCTTGCGCGCCGTATCCTGAAGCTCGTGCCGGAACTCGAACGGCTGCGGCTTTCTTCCATCGACAGCATCGAAGCCGATGACGACCTGATGCGGCTCATCGCCGACGAGGAACGGCTGATGCCGCATCTGCATTTGTCGTTGCAGGCCGGCGACGACATGATTCTGAAGCGGATGAAGCGGCGGCATCTGCGCGACGATTCGATCCGCTTCTGCGAAGAAGCGCGCAGGCTGCGCCCGGACATCGTCTTCGGCGCGGATTTCATTACGGGCTTTCCGACCGAGACGGACGAGATGTTCGAGAACACGATGCGCCTCGTCGACGAATGCGAACTGACATGGCTGCATGTCTTTCCCTTCTCGCCCCGCCCCGGCACGCCCGCCGCGAAGATGCCGCAGGTCGCGCGCGAACGGGGCAAGCGGCGTGCCGAGAAGCTGCGCGCAAAGGGTGCGGCGCGCATCGCCGAGCATCTCGAGCAAGGCCTCGGCGCCACGGCGGACGTGCTCATGGAGTCGCCGACACTCGGCCGCACACATCAATTCACGCCGGTGCGCGTGACCGAGAAGGCCCGGGTGGGCGACATTCTCCCGGTCCGCCTCGCCGCGCATGACGGCAGGAGTTTCGAAGGGTTGAGGGCGGCGTGAGCGACGGCGAGACAAGCACGGAGACCGGAGAGAAGAAGAAGTCGCTCTTTCAGCGCATGAAGGAGGGGCTGACCCGTTCGACGAAGAACCTCTCGGACGGCATCACCGGCATCTTCACCAAGAAGAAGCTCGACGGCGCGACGCTGGAAGAGCTGGAAGACTTGCTGATCGGCGCGGACCTCGGCCTCGATGCGGCCGCCGCGATCACCGAAGCCGTCGGCAAGGACCGCTACGACAAGGAAGTGAGCCCGGAGGAAATCCGCAGGATCGTCGCGGACGAAATTGCCGCCGTGCTGAAGCCGGTCGAGAAGCCGCTCGAAATCGATAGCTCGAAAAAGCCCTTCGTGATCCTGATGACGGGCGTGAACGGCGCGGGCAAGACGACGACCATCGGCAAGATCGGCGCAAAACTGAAGGCCGAAGGCAGGAGCGTGATGCTGGCGGCGGGCGACACTTTCCGCGCAGCGGCGGTCGAACAGCTCAAGGTCTGGGGAAGCCGCATCGGCGCGCCGGTCTGCGCGACGAAGATCGGCGGCGACGCGGCGGGGCTCGCCTATGAGGCGCTTGCGCGTGCGAAGGAAGAAGGCACGGACGTGCTGATGATCGACACGGCGGGCCGGCTGCAGAACAAGGCCGACCTGATGGCCGAGCTGGAGAAAGTGATCCGCGTGATCCGCAAGCTCGATCCCGAGACGCCGCATGCGACGCTGCTTGTGCTCGACGCGACGACCGGCCAGAACGCGGTCAACCAGGTGGAGATCTTCGGCCAGGTCGCAGGCATCACCGGCCTCGTGATGACGAAGCTCGACGGCACGGCGCGGGGCGGCATCCTCGTCGCCATCGCCCGGAAATTCGGCCTGCCCGTCCATCTGATCGGCATCGGCGAGGGCATCGACGACCTGCAGCCCTTCGACGCCGAGGCCTATGCCCGCGCCATCACGGGCGCGAGTTGATCCATACCCGCCGCCCATGCGTAACTGCAGGAAGCGGAACCGGAGGAACGATGACCGACACCAAGGCCGAAGCGACCACGGGCGGCATGACGAACTCGCAATGGGTGCGCATGGCGATCGAGCTCGGACCGCTCGTCGTCTTCTTCCTGCTGAATTCCAAGGCCGATGCGATCTTCGGCAACGCGGAAGCGCAGAACATTTTCTACGCAACCGGCGGCTTCATGGTCGCGACCGCGATCTCGCTCGGTTATTCCTATGCGAGGTTCCGCAAGGTGCCGACCATGCCGCTCGTTACCGGCGTCTTCGTGATGATCTTCGGCACGCTCACGATCTACCTGCAGGACGAACAGTTCATCAAGGTGAAGCCGACCATCGTGAATGCGCTCTTCGCGGCGGCGCTGCTGGGCGCGGCGGCGATGGGCAAGCCCATCATGAAGCAGCTCTTCGACGGCGCCTTCAACCTGACCGACAAGGGCTGGATGGTGCTCACCGTTCGCTGGGGGCTTTTCTTCGTCTTCCTCGGCGTCATCAATGAAGCCGTCTGGCGCAATTTCTCGACCGACTTCTGGGTGAGCTTCAAGCTCTTCGGCGTGATGCCGCTCACGATGGTATTCGGCCTCGCGCAGATTCCGGTGCTGACAAAGCATGCACCGGAATCTGCCGGCAAGACCGGGGAAGCGGCGGAGCAATAAGCGCTCAGCTTCCTTCCGGGTGAAGCTCGCGGTCTTTCGTTTCCGGCACGAAGATGAGCCCGACGACGAAAGTCATGGCCGCGATGATGATCGGATACCACAGCCCCGAATAAAGATTGCCCGTCGCCGCGACGATGGCGAAGGAGACGGTCGGCAGGAAGCCGCCGAACCAGCCATTGCCGAGATGGTAGGGAAGCGACATCGAGGTGTAGCGGATGCGCGTCGGGAAAAGCTCGACGAGCATCGCCGCGATCGGCCCATAGACCATCGTCGCATAAAGAATGAGCGTGAAGAGGATCAGGACCACCATCGGATAATTGATGGCGTCGGGATCCGCGGAAGCCGGGTAGCCCGCCGATGTGAGGACCGAGGAAAGCGTCGCCTCGAAAGATTCCCGTCTCGCACCGTCCGGATCGTCGCTGGCGTCGAAGGACGCGACGACAACATTGCCGACGAGGATGTGCGCTTCGTCCTCGCCCGTGAGTTCCTCGTTGTCGTAAGGAATACCGCGTTTCGCAAGCGCGCTCTTCGCGACGTCGCAGGGCGTGGTGAAGGAAGCGGTTCCCACCGGATTGAACTGGAAGGAACAGGTGCCGCTGTCGGCGACGACGGTCACCGGCGCATTCTCGCGCGCGGCCTCCAGCGCCGGATTGGCAAAATGCGTGAGCGCCGAGAAGAGCGGGAAATAGGTCAGCACCGCAAGCAGACAGCCCGCCAGGATGATCGGCTTCCGCCCGATCCGGTCCGACAGCGTACCGAAGACGACGAAGAAGGGAACGGCGAGGAGAAGCCCGATGCCGATCAGGATGTTCGCCGTCTGTCCATCGACCTTCAGCACCTGCGTCAGGAAGAAGAGCGCATAGAACTGGCCGGTGTACCAGACCACCGCCTGCCCGGCCGTGAGACCGATCAGCGCGATGATGACGATCTTCATGTTGCTCCAGCGCGCGAAGGATTCGGTGAGCGGCGATTTGGAAAGCGTCCCCTCCTCCTTCATTTTCCGGAAAAGCGGCGACTCGTTGAGCTTCAGACGAATCCAGACCGAAATGCCGAGCAGGAAGATCGACAGCAGGAACGGAATGCGCCAGCCCCAGCTTTCGAAATCCTCCTTCGACATGGAAAGACGGCAGCCGAGAATGACGAGAAGCGAGAGAAAGAGGCCGAGCGTCGCCGTGGTCTGGATCCATGACGTATAGGCGCCGCGCTTGCCGTGGGGCGCATGCTCGGCGACATAGATCGCCGCACCGCCGTATTCGCCGCCGATCGCAAGCCCTTGCGCGAGGCGCAGCAGGATCAGGATCGCAGGCGCCGCGAAGCCGATGGCGGCGTAGCCGGGCAGAAGACCGACGATGAAGGTCGAAAGGCCCATGATGAGGATGGTGACGAGAAAGGTGTATTTGCGGCCGACGAGATCGCCCAGCCGCCCGAACACGATGGCGCCGAAAGGCCGGACCGCGAAGCCCGCCGCGAAGGCGAGAAGGGCAAAGATGAACGCCGCTGTCGGATTGACGCCGGAGAAGAACTGCACCGAGATGATCGCGGCGAGCGAGCCGTAGAGATAGAAATCGTACCACTCGAAAACCGTGCCGAGCGATGAGGCGAAAATCACCCGCCGCTCTTCCGCCGTCATCCGCCTCGACGCACTCTCCGCCATCTTCTTTCCTCCCCTTCTTCCCTGTACGGAGAGGATGCCGCGAAAGGGTGGTTTTATCCAGTCTCGTATCAGATTCCGGCAGGCGGTTTGCGCGGAAACAGATTGCCGGTTTCACCCTCGGGATTTGTAAAAGGAGCGATCGCCTCCTTGTCCATAACCGAACGGAACTGCGTGAGCGCCCAGTAGACGCTGGGGAAGGCAAGGTCGTCCCAGGGTATCTCGTCCCACGAAAAAAGCTCGACCTCGAGGCTCTCTTCGCCGGCCGAGAACGCGTCCGTGGAAAGCGTCGCCCGATACATGATCTGGACCTGCGCGATGCGCGGTATGTTGTATATGGCAAGAAGGTCGCGCAGAACGATATCGGCGTTTGCCTCTTCCCGCGCTTCGCGCCGCGCGCCTTCTTCGGTCGTCTCCCCCTGTTCCATGAAGCCTGCGGGGAGGGTCCAGAAGCCGCGCCTCGGCTCTATGGCGCGCCGGCACAGAAGAAATTTTCCATCATATGTGACGACGGAACCCACCACGATTTTCGGGTTCACATAGTGAATGAAACCGCACCGATCGCAGATGTCTCGCGGTAAATTGTCCCCAGATGGTACGCGGCGGGAAAAGGCGAGGTCGCCTTCCACGCCCTCTTCCTGAGGCTTGGGTGCCATCGGCATTCTGTCTTTCTTGTCTGAATTGTCTGACATCGTTGTAATCTGGGCTCGTTGGTCCGCCTACGGAAGTAAGAGGGGTCTGACCGGGGTGTGTGCGAAAGCGATAACGGGGAGGGAAATATCCGCGCACAGACCTATGGCGCGTTTGTTTCCGCTTTTTCGCTCGTCCACCCTTGCAAGACCGGGGGTTGCGGGTGCATATGATGATAAAGCGCCGAGGGCGGCACGGCCACACAAGCGCCCAGAATGCGCGTAAGTATATTTCCCCCTGCGGGAGACCTGTCCGCAAGGACATCGCCCAGCACCGGTCGGAGACGCGGCCGGAACAATCCAGAGGACAGAACGAATGGCACCCAGAAAGCCAACCGGAAGTTTCGATCTTGAGAATTCGCTGAGCCATTTGCTGCGCCGCGCGCAGCAGTTCGCTTACGAGCAGTTCGTGCAGCAGATGGGAACGAGTTCGCTCACGCCGCGTCAGTTCATCGTGCTCTTTGCCGTGAACGAGGAAGAGGGCCTCAGCCAGACCGATCTGGTGAACCGCACCGGCATCGACCGGTCGACGCTCGCGGACATGATCAGCCGCATGATCAAGAACGGCATGCTCGCGCGCAAGCGCACTGCCGAGGACGCCCGCGCGAATGCCGTGCGCCTGACGGCGGCCGGCCGACGCGCCCTCAAGGGTGCGATGCCGAAGGCACTCGCAGCGGAAAGGGCTTTGCTCGATGCCCTGCCGAAGACGGTACAGGCGGACCTGCTGAAGGCCCTCGGACAGCTCAACAATGCAATCGAAGACCTGAAGGTCGAAGATGAGGCGCCGAAGAAGCCGGTGAAGCGCGCGGCGAAGAAGAAGCCGGCACGCAAGGCCGCCGCAAAAAAGACCGCGACCCGCCGCAAGAAGAGCTGATCTCTCCTCCGGGCCGCGCAGTCGGCGGAAACGCTAAGGCCGCGCGGCCCGCAAGGCGGGCAGAATATCATCCGCAATCGCTTCGGGCGTCAAAGGCCCGACATGCTTGAATGCGATGCGCCCGTTTCCATCCACGACATAGGTTTCCGGCACGCCATAGACGCCCCAGTCGATGGCGGCGCGGCCTTGCGCGTCCCGGCCTATGCGGTCGAAGGGATTGCCGAGCTCTGCAAGGAAGCGCCGCGCGGCGGCAGGCTCGTCCTTGTAGTTGATGCCGTAGAGCGGCACACCAGCGACACGGCGCAGTTCGACGAGAAGCGGCATTTCGCTGCGGCAGGGCACGCACCACGACGCCCAGACATTGACGATGACGGGCTTGCCTTTCGCGAAGTCGGCATCCGAGAGCCCGGGCCGGTCAAGCCCCTCGACGGGCCCGAGTTCGAACTCGGGCACATAGCGGCCGATCAGCGCCGAAGGCACTTCGGAAGGGTCGTCGCCCCGGTAGATCGCGGCATAGAAGAGCCCGGCGAGCAGCAGAAAGAGAATGACGGGAAGGACCGCCGCCAGCCGAAAACGCGAACTCACTGCGCCTCTCCATCCCGTTCGCTCGATGCCGCGCGGCGTACGCGGCCGCCGGAAAGTTCCTCGAGCTTTCTGGCAAGCGCCGTCTGCGCGCGGTAATCGGCAATGCTCTGCCAGACAAGACCGGCAATCACCAGCACCGTGAGGCCATAAGCCGGCCAGACGAAAGCGGCGTAACCGCCCATGTGAAGGAATTCCGTCATCGAACTACGCCTCCGCGCCTGACGCCGCGCGCGCAAGTCGCAGCTTGCGTACACGGCGGCGCATGATCTCGGCGCGCATGCGCACGAGAAGCAGCGTGACGAAAAGAACCGTGAAGCCGAGTGCCATCAATCCGAGCGGCAACAGCATGGAGGACGCGATGGTCGGCCCGTCCATCCGGAAAACGGAAGCCGGCTGGTGCAGCGTATTCCACCAGTCGACGGAATAGCGAATGATCGGCAGGTTGACCGAGCCGACAAGCGCGAGCACGGCCGCGGCGCGCGCCGCGCGCACCGGCTCTTCGATGGTCGCCCAGAGCGCCATGTAGCCAAGATAGAGAAAGAGGAGGATCAGCATCGAGACGAGACGCGCATCGCCCCATTCCCACCATGTACCCCACATCGGTCTGCCCCAGAGCGAACCCGTGACGAGCGCGAGGAAGGTGAAGGCCGCACCGATGGGCGCCGCCGATTTCGCCGCAACATCCGCCAGCGGATGCCGAAAGATGAGCGCGACGGCGGACGCGACCGCCATCACCGAATAGCCGAAGAGCGCGAGCCAGGCGGAGGGCACGTGCACATACATGATGCGGACCGTTTCGCCCTGCTGGTAGTCGGGCGGCGATGCGACAAGCGCGAACCAGAGCCCTGCGGCAATGAGAAGAGCAGTCAGCACCCCGAGCGGCGCGACAAGACGCGCCGACAGCGCCATGAAGCGCGCCGGATTGGCATAGGCATGGAACCGCTGGGCCGCGGAAAGGCTGCTCATGCCCGCCATTTAGCGCGGCGCCCATAGCAAGGGCAAGCCGTGGGCATGGGCAAATTGCCACGCGGTGCGGATGTAACCCGTCTCACACATGGGACCTCAGCGCAGATTGGCCCGCAGCGCCGCCGCGGCTGCGAGAGGGCCGACGGCAAAGCTCGCAAGCGTCACGGCACCGAGAAGGAGAAAGGCCTCGCGCCCCGCCCCCCCCTCGCACCCGCCCGACGCGGCCGCCGCACCTCCGACGCCCACTCTCAGCCCCGGACCGCAGACCAGAAGCCACGCCACCGCCGCGCGCACCCAGCCCCGCCACGTGCCCCCCGTCACCGCCTCGCCGACCGATGCTGGCCAACCCACCCCCGCCCCTGCCA
>CAJXOU010000043.1 GCA_913057645.1 uncultured Rhodobiaceae bacterium
AAAGCCGGGAGTGCACCAGAGTTGGAATGGGGGATCCGAAAAATCGTCGCGCGGAGCGTCGGAGGAGGACGCACCCCGCCATTACAAACAAACAAAGGCGGCGTCGCCGCCGCTCCGCGCAACCTTCCCTCGAAGGCCGCACCTTGCGAAACTCCGAAGGCTCGCCTTGCGGAGCTCCCGGTGCATCCGTTCTGTCAGGCCTCGTCCCCTATCGTCCTAGTTCGCGGCGTGCTTCTCGCTATGCGTCTTCAACGCCTTGAGAATGTCCGCAGGGCGGAAGGGCTTGGCGATATGATCATCCATGCCCGCCTCGAAACAGGCCTCGCGGTGGTGCGCCATCGCATTGGCGGTAAGACCGAGGATCGGTCCCTTGTAGCCGCGCTGCCGCATCGCGCGGGTCGCGGTCAGACCGTCCATCACCGGCATCATCACGTCCATGAAGACGACATCGAACGTCTTTTCCTTCACCGCTTCGAGCGCCTCGGCGCCATCGAAGGCGTAGACGGGCTCGATCCCGGCAATCGACAGGACCGAGCCGATCACCTTGCGGTTGACCGGGTTGTCCTCGACGACAAGCACCGTGAGCGGGCCGGACGGTTCGGCGGCGGACCCTTCCGGCTCGTCCTGCAGGTGTGGCTGCGGCGGGGCCGGGGCGGCTTCCGCCGGCGCATGGCCCGCAACGAGCGGCAGGCGGACACTGAAGACGGAGCCGCGTCCCGGCTGACTTTTCACGCCGATCGTTCCGCCCATCGCGTCCACGAGGCGGGAGACGATGGCAAGGCCGAGCCCCGTTCCGTCTTTCCGCCGGGCATCCTCGTCGTTCGCCTGCTCGAACTCCTTGAAGATCAGATCGATCTTGTCGGCCGGTATGCCGTGGCCCGTATCGCTGACATGCAGGATGAGATCGAGCCCGTCATCTGTCGAACGCGTCTCCGCGGCAAGCGACACCTCGCCCGTATCGGTGAACTTCACCGCATTGCCGATGAGGTTGAACAGGATTTGCGAGATTCGGTCGGGATCGCCCTTGAGCCAGTGGCGCGTCGACATCGGCAGCACGGCGTTGAAGGAGAGCCCTTTCGCCTCGGCGCGCGCCGCCATCATGTCGCAGACGTTCCGCAACAGCGTTTCGGCATGGAAATCCGTTTTCGCAATCTCGACCCTGCCCGCCTCGAGCTTGGCCATGTCGAGAACGTCGTTGATGATCGAGAGCAGCATTTCCGCAGAGCTGCGCGCGGTGCGGATCAGTTCGAGCTGATCGCCGCTGACGCCGCTCTCCTGCAGCATGTCGAGCATGCCCATCACGCCGGTCATCGGCGTGCGGATTTCGTGACTCATGGAGGCGAGAAAGGAACTCTTCGCCTCGCTCGCGCGCTTCGCGGCATCGCGTGCGGCGACGAGATCGGACTCGGCCTGCTTCTGCGCGCTGATATCCTGGATCTGCGAAATGAAGTACAGCGGCTCGCCGTTTTCCGCGCGCAGCACGGCCACCGCGAGATGCGCCCAGATGATTTCTCCATCCTTGCGGATATAGCGCTTTTCCATCTGGTAGCCGTCGCGCCGGCCCTCGATACATTCATGCAGCAGGTCGAGGTCGGATTCGAGGTCGTCCGGAAACGTGATGTCCTGGAAAGTCAGATTTCGCAGTTCTGCTTTCGAATAATCCAGCATTCGGCAGAGGGCATCGTTCATCTGCAGCCAGCTGCCGTCGAGACCGACCATCGCAATGCCGTGCGCGGCGCCCATCAGCGCCATGCGGAAGCGCTGGTCGCTTTCCTCGTTCAGCGTGTCGGCCGTACAGTCCTGCACGAGCCCCGTGACCGTGTTGCCTTCGCGTCCGGTGCAGAAGACGCGGGCAGCCACCGGGTCGTCGCGCAGCGTGAAGCTCACCGTCGTCGCGTCGCCCTCTGCGCAGGTCTCCAGCCAGCCGCGGAGCTGCTTCATGGAAGGCGTGATGTCCTCGCGCACCGTGTAGAGTTTTCGGGGAACGTTTCTCGCGTCGAGCACGGCCGAGTGCAGATCGAGTTCTCCGCTGACGAGATCGCAGCTCCAGCTGCCGATCGAAAACGCCTCGGCGAACGCAGCCGTCAAATGCCCGGACATCAGGCCGGCAGGCACGTTGGCGATGGTCTTCGGATCGGGCAGGCTCATGGGGCGTTCCAGTTCAAGTAAACCCGGACATGGCCGCGCCCGGGCTTTCTGCGATTGTTAGCCGGGGCGGCTTAACCATCGGTTTCCTTTCGAAAAACGCGCGTTTTCCGGGGCGAACCGGGGGCCGTTTTGGCACATCAAGGCCAGACGGCTAGGCTCCGCCCCTGTCCTCCAATATGGATGATCTGTCTTGAACGCCTATGAAACGCTCGTCGCCGTCGCCGCGCTCATCCTGGTTTACGGCCTTGTCTCAGGAGGGCGGTTCGGCCGCCATGTAACCGGCCCAATGGTCTTCACGGCCGCCGGCGCGGCTCTTGCGGCGGCCGGCTTCAGCGGCGGAACCGGGTCTGCGGAGCACGAGATCGCCAACGAGGCGATGAAGCTGCTCGCCGAATTCGGCCTCGCGATCCTGCTTTTCACCGACGCCGCGCGCATCGACCCGTCGCACCTCCGGCAGGAGGAGCGGCTCCCCGCGCGGATGCTGCTGGTCGGCCTTCCCGGCGCGGTCCTGCTGGGCCTCGCCATTGCGTGGAGCCTCTTCCCGGATGAGTCGTGGTGGAGCCTCGTTCTCATCGCACTCATCCTCGCCCCGACCGACGCCGCGCTCGCGCAGAGCGCCATTGCCAATCCGGATATGCCGGAAACCGTTTCGCAGACGCTCAACGTCGAAAGCGGGCTCAACGACGGTCTCGTCCTGCCGCCGATCCTGATCGTGCTGGGCATTGCAGCGGGGAACGGTGCGGAAAACGGCGTGCTGTCGACACTCGCCGGCCATCTCCTCCTCGGTCCGCTCGCGGGAGTGGTCATCGGCTATGGCGGCGGGTGGCTTATCCGGCTGGCCGTCAGGAAGCGCCGGATGACCCCGCTTTTTCAGAGACTGTCGGCGCCCGCTCTTGCGATCATCGCCTATGCCGGGGCGGAGGCCCTCGGCGGCAATGGATTCATCGCCGCCTTTGCCGGCGGGCTCATGGTACCGCTGACGCTTCACCGCGATGCCCCCGCGCGGCGTCTGGAGGATTTCGCAGAGGCGGAGGCGAGCATTCTCACCTCCGCGCTTTTCCTTCTCTTCGGGGCGCTGATCCTGCCTATCGGCGCGGTGTACTGGAACGTCACGGCACTTCTCTATGCCGTTCTCAGCCTCACGGTCATCCGCATGGTTCCGGTCGCCCTGTCGCTCATCGGCGCCGGGCTCGGCCGGGGTGCCGTCGGCATCCTCGCCTGGTTCGGGCCGCGCGGCATCGCCTCCGTGCTCTATCTGCTGATTGCCATTCAGGCCTTCGGCGGGAATGCGCCGGAAGAACTCGTATCCGTTGTCTCGCTGACGGTGCTTCTCAGCATTTTCGTCCACGGGCTTTCGGCAACGCCGCTCGCCGCACTTTATCTCTCCCGGCAGGACGCCAAACGCCTCGGGCACGAATAGGTTCCGCGGCATACGGATGATTTCCGTTCAGGTCCGGTTCATTGAGGAACCTTAACCTGATCCGTTGACGAGCCGGTGCATGGCTTCGCTGCCATTCGCCGATTGGAAAACCGGACCAGGGTTGCGACATGACTGTGTCTCACGCATTCGAACTGGCGAAGGTGGCTGCCTGTCTGGTGGTGATCGCCGTTGCGGGCGCCGTACTGATGGCGCCGTTCGTTCCGCCCGCCGATCTCATCAACTCGATCGGCCACCTCGCGGACAACGGCTATCCCTATCTCTGGGCACCGCTGCTCATTGCGGCGCTGGCGCTCGCCGTTCTGATGGCGAAAAGCCGCTGGATGGCATCCATCCTGCCCGCCGTCGTTCTCTTCGCCATCAGTGCCGGCATCCTGTCGGCCAGTCACAGCATGCGTGGCGACGCGATCGCCTATGGCTCCGACCGCAACGAGCAATGGGCGATGGCTCTTGAAAACAAGCCTTACAATGCGGACGTTTCCTGGCTCCTGCCGGAAAGCGTCGCGGCCTTCCGCGACGGGGTCAATGCGCGCTGCTGCCGCGGCCCCGGCATCATCGGCGAACAGGACAGTTATCCGGTGATGCAGACATTCGGCCTGCCGGCCCCTGCTTACCCCGACAACCGCACCTCGATTGCCGTCGGCGCCTACACGCTGGAGCCGGGCTCGGCACTCCACGATTACATCGCGATCGCCAGGACGGAAGGCGACTGGCTCGCCTACTACGCCCAGTGCGTCGTCCAGCCGGGTACCGCCATGACCAGGGTCGCCGACAGCGCCAGCACGGGCGCGGCGGAGAGCGTCGCCATCAGGCTTGCATCCCGACCGGCCCAGCGGCCAGCGGCATGCCAGACGGCGCGCGGCGTCGAGGCCCGCTTCGGGATCGACCTGAAGGACGCCGTTGCGGGCCGGATCGAGGCGTCGGGCGGCAAGGCCGCCCGAATCCTGGCGGATAAAGGCCTCGCCGATGCCTGCAAGGCCCATGAAGACTGCACCCGGTTCCAGCGGGATTTTGCGATTTCGCTGGAATAACGGAGCTTTGCCTGTCGCAATCCGGTCAAAATCCGGGGCTAGATACTCTCGCCACGGGGCTTGCGATGCGAAAGGCAAAATGATGAAGAAGACAGCACAGTTTCTGGCGGTTCTCGCGATTGGCGCACTGACGGCCGCGCCCGCCTTTGCCGCGAATGTCTACGAGACGCTGAAGGGCAACCCGCAGTTCTCGACGTTGACGAAGATCATCGAGGCAAACGACCTCAAGTTCCGCTATACGGAGGGCAGCATAACGGTCTTCGCTCCGACGGACGAAGCTCTCGCCGCGCAGCCGGGCGGCATCGACGATCTCCTCGCCGGCGACAATCCGAGCAACAAGGAAAATGCCCGCGCGCTCCTCCTCTACAGCATCGTGAGCGGGCGTCATACGCCGGCCACGCTGGAAGGCAAGGTAACGGAAGCGACAACGCTTCAGCGTGGCAAGGTAAGGATCGACGGCACACAGAGCCCGATCCACTACGGCAGCGAACAATTCGGCGCGAATGTCTCGGGCGAGGCCATCGAAGCCTCGAACGGCGTCATCATCCCGATCGACGCGTTGCCGATTCCCGTCTTCGACGAGGAGACGCCGTCTGCCATGCAGTAACCGGCGTCGCTTCAGACGTCATGGTTTTCCGATAGCTGCTCCTTGATCTCGCGCGGGGTGAACCGGGTGTAGTCCTTGTTCACCTCGCCGACGATCTTCTCCTTTGTCTCCTCCGAGAGAACCGGCCGCAAGTTGCCCAGCATCTCCGGCGGCGCCACAATAATCAGCCTGTCGAAGGCGCCTTCCTGCGTCTTCTCCTTCAGCACACCGGCGACTTCGCGCGCGAAGTCTCTCTTGCCCTGCTGGTGCCAGTCGACGGGCGGTTCATACGCGGAGCGCCGGTTGCCCACGCTCTCGAAGGTACGGCCCGGCTTGTCCGTACCCTGTTCGCGGGTGGGAGGGTTCGAGGTTTCGAGATCGGGCAACACCACATGAGGATCCTCGTTGCGCTTGTCGCTCTCGAGAAAGCGGCACTTCTCGCCATCGGTGACGATGATCCAGATCCGCTTGGGCTGCATGCGTTCCTCCGTTCGAAAACCGCCCCTTCCCTCGAAGGAACCTAGGACGCCTGTTCCCGCTGTCACGAGGCGGGCCGATAAAAAACGGCCCGGGTTGCAGAATCCCGGGCCGTTTTCTTCGATTTTCACATAAGCAGGAGCGACTCAGCCTTCCTTCTTCTTTTCGAGCGGCGGCGCGATCCGGATGTGAAGTTCCCTGAGCTGCTTCTGCTCGACTTCCGACGGGGCCTGCATCAGGAGGTCCTGCGCCTGCTGGTTCATCGGGAACATGGTCACTTCACGGAGGTTCTCCACGCCGGCCAGCAGCATCACCATGCGGTCGATGCCCGGCGCAAGCCCGCCATGCGGCGGCGCGCCGTACTTGAACGCATTGAGCATGCCGCCAAATTTCGTCTCAACCACAGACTTGTCGTAACCGGCAATCTCGAAGGCCTTGTACATCACGTCCGGCTTGTGGTTTCGCACCGCGCCCGACGACAGTTCCACGCCGTTGCAGACGATGTCGTACTGGAAAGCCGTCATGCCCAGGATTTCGTCGGTATCGCCCTTGTCGAGGGCAAGGAACTTGTCCGCCGGGTAGTTGGGCATGGAGAAAGGATTGTGAGAGAAGTCGATCTTCTTCTCGTCCTCGTTCCATTCATACATCGGGAAGTCGACGATCCAGCAGAACTTGAAGCAGCCTTCTTCGACAAGCCCGAGTTCCGTGCCGACGCGGGTGCGCGCCAGACCGGCGAAGCTCGCGAACTTCGCGGGCTGTCCCGCGACGAAGAAGACGGCATCGCCTTCCTTGAGGCCAAGCTGGGTGCGGATCGCGTCGGTGCGTTCGGGGCCGATGTTCTTCGCGACGGGACCGGCGCCTTCGAGCGCGCCGCCTTCCTCGCGGAAGAAGATGTAGCCGAGACCCGGCTGGCCTTCGCCCTGTGCCCAGGAGTTCATGCGATCGCAGAACGCGCGATTGCCGCCACCGGGGGCGGGAATTGCCCAGACCTCGACTTTCGAGTCCTTCTCGATCATGCCCGCAAAGACCTTGAAGCCCGAACCGCGGAAATGATCCGTGACGTTCTGCATCTCGATGGGATTGCGGAGGTCCGGCTTGTCGGAACCGTATTTTCGGATCGCCTCGGCATAAGGAATTCGGACGAAGGGATAAGGCGAGACCTTGCGATCTTCCGCGAATTCCTCGAAGAGCCCGTGCAGCACCGGCTCGATGGCAGCAAAGACGTCATCCTGCGTGACGAAACTCATCTCGACGTCGAGCTGGTAGAACTCGCCGGGCGAGCGGTCGGCGCGGGCGTCCTCGTCGCGGAAGCAGGGCGCAATCTGGAAGTAACGGTCGAAGCCGGCCACCATGATGAGCTGCTTGAACTGCTGCGGCGCCTGCGGCAGCGCGTAGAACTTTCCGGGATGAATACGCGAGGGTACCAGGAAGTCGCGCGCCCCTTCCGGTGACGAAGCCGTCAGGATAGGCGTCTGGAATTCGTTGAATCCTGCTTCCGTCATGCGGCGGCGAACAGAGGCGATGATCTTCGAACGAAGCAGAATGTTCTTGTGCAGCGTCTCGCGGCGAAGGTCGAGAAACCGATAGGTCAGGCGAATGTCTTCCGGGTAGTCAGGTTCGCCGAAGACCGGCAGTGGCAGGTCCTGCGATTCGGAGAGCACCTCGACGGAGGCGACCGCTATTTCGATATCCCCCGTTGGAAGATTCGGATTTACGGTCTCGGCAGACCGGGCCACGACCTTGCCCTCGACGGCAATCACATACTCGGCACGCAGTCTTTCCGCGACGGCAAAGGCTTCCGCCCGGTCGGGATCGAACACGAGCTGCGTCAGGCCGTAATTGTCTCGCAGGTCTATGAAAAGGAGGCCGCCATGGTCTCGCTTGCGGTGAACCCAGCCGGCCAGACGGACGGTCTCGCCCACATGCGACTTGCGAAGCTCGCCACAGGTGTGGCTGCGAAAACTGCTCATTGTCATAAAGCCTTGAGATTCAAGCACGAATCGGCACGAGATAGAGACGAACATACCCCGGCGACCGGGGAAAAGCGCATGGATCAGCCGTATTTGTCAAGGGCACGGCCTGCGCCGGGGCTGCCAATCCGCCACGGGACAGGGGCTTCAGGATCGGTTATAGAGCGGCGCATGGAAATCATCACGACAAGCGAGGCCCTGAGGGCCGCCTGTGAACGGCTCTCCGGAGCGGGTTATGTCACCGTCGACACCGAGTTCATGCGGGATTCGACGTTCTGGCCGGTGCTTTGCCTGATCCAGCTCGCCGGGCCGAAAGACGAACTCATCATCGATCCGCTGGCCCCCGAGATCGACCTGGCTCCCTTCTACGCGCTGATGAAGGACAGGAACATCGTGAAGGTCTTCCATGCGGCCCGGCAGGACATCGAAATCTTCTGTCACGAAGGTGATGCGATCCCGGATCCGCTCTTCGACACGCAGGTTGCGGCGATGGTGTGCGGCTTCGGAGATTCAGTCGGCTACGAAACGCTGGTCCGCCGCCTTGCCGGAGGGAGCGTCGACAAATCCTCTCGTTTCACCGACTGGTCGCGGCGTCCCCTCTCCGAGAAGCAACTTCAATACGCGATGGCGGACGTTACCTATCTCCGAACCGTCTACGAGGTGCTCGCGAAACGGCTCACGAATACGAAGCGGGCTCACTGGGTGGCCGAGGAGATGTCGGTGCTGCAGGACCCTGAGACCTACGCAATGCGGCCCGAGAATGCATGGAAGCGGCTCAAGATGCGCTTCCGCGGGCAACGTGGCCTCGCGGTTCTGGTCGAGATTGCCGCCTGGCGCGAGCGGCAGGCGCAGGAGCGCGACATGCCGCGCTCGCGCATCATGAAAGACGATGCGTTGTACGAGATCGCAACGCAGCTTCCAAAGAGCATCTCCGACCTCGATCAGCTCAGAGCGGTACCCAAGGGCTTCTCGAACAGCCGCGGCGCGGCGAGCCTGATGGAAGCCGTCGAACGTGGTCTCGCGATGAAGGAAGAGGATATTCCGGTCGTGGACGGACCGGAGCCGCTTCCTGCCGGGATCGGGCCGCTGGTCGAATTGCTCAAGGTGTTGCTCAAGCAGAAATGCGAAGAGCACGACGTCGCACAGAAGCTTGTCGCCAATGTAAGCGACCTCGAACTCATTGCCGCCCATGCCGAGGCCGATGTCCCTGCCATGAAAGGCTGGAGGCGCGAACTCTTCGGTGAGGATGCGCTGAGGCTGAAGCGCGGTGAACTTGCCATCGGTGCAAAGGGCAAGCGGATCGTGCTGATCGAGACGGGGCGCAGCTAAGGTCTACTTGCCGACCTTGATATTGCTCTTCCGGCCGAGTGCACGCGCCAGAGCTGAAAGCCGTTTTGCAACGATCTCGCCGACCAGCGGCTCATATTTCTTCGGCACGACCAGCGTGACGCTGTTCTTGCCGATGTCGAAGCGCGTTTTGGGAAGCATTCCCATCGTGGCTCCCGACAGTGTGAAAGCGAGGCGCAGCGCGAGGCCGAGAACGAGCGCCCGCTCGTGCTCCCGCTCCGTGAGATAGCCCGAGAGATTGCCGAGAAGCTCCGGCTCTCCCCTGCCCTCATGCCGGTGATAACCGACGCGGGCGAGATAAAGGCGGCCGGGATGGTCAATGCCGGAAAAGGGTGCGAGCAGAATCTGCGTCATTGCATGATGCGCGCGATAGTCGGGATGCACATACCAGCCGATATCGGCGAGGATGCAACCCGCGTGGCGCAGCCGCTCTTCACCGGCCGTCTCGCCGAGAACGCCCTCTGCAAAAATCGGTGCCGTCCAGCTGAAGAACTCGTCACCGTGCTGCGGAAAACGGGCAAGGCGGCCGGCCAGATCACGGCAACCGGCGATGAGCGGATCCTTGACCTGCTCCTTCTTGTCGAGACGGTCGAACAGGATGCCTTCGCGCAAACCATAAGCCGAGACGACGACTTCCTTTGCCTTCAGCGCAGCGATGAGCTTGTCCAGCACCAGCGCCCCGAACGGAAGCGCCTCTACCCGGCGCTCCGAAACGTCGGGGATCTGTGCCAGTGATTTCGGACCCAGCCGCTCGATCACGCGGGAAATGTCCGAGGCATCGCGCGCCGGAATCACATATTGATGAAGGACGTGGATCGGATAATTGCGCTGCGCCATATGGATGCGGGCGAGATTTCGCCAGACGCCGCCCACGGCATAGAAGCGCTTGCCCTGGAAGTCCTTGAACCAATCCTGCTCCGCGAGCGCCCTGTCGACCACGGATTCAGCTTCGGCGAGGCTGCCATGCGCAAGATCAATCAGGCGGAGCGGTCCGAGCGGCAGCGTGGCACCGGGTCCCGGCTTGCCGGCTGAGACGGGCACCAGTTCCAGACTGCCGCCACCGAGATCGCCGACGAGCCCATCCGCCTCCGGGATGCCGGAAAGCACGCCTTGCGCGGAGAGGCGGGCTTCGTCGATCCCGGAGAGCAGCTCGATCTTGAAGCCGCAAATCTCCTCTGCCTTGGCAAGGAATTCGGCGCCGTCCTCGGCATCGCGAACGGCCGCCGTCGCGGCCACAACGAGCTGTGGCACGCCGATCTGCTCGCGCAACGCCATGAAACGCCGCAGCGCTTCCAACGCGCGGTTGATGCCCTTGGGGTCGAGACGGCCCGTCGATGCCAGCGACCGGCCAAGCCCCGCCATTACCTTCTCGTTGAAGACAAGCACAGGGTTTCGCTCGGCCGCCTCATAGACGACCAGACGCACCGAGTTGGAGCCGACATCGACGATGCCGAATCTGCCACCAGATTTTCCGCGGTTCACAGCGTGACCTCTGCCGTTTGCCGCAAGGTAGAGTTATGCCGACTCGATGTCGAACTTGGGAGGAAGGTTTTTCTTGAGGGAGGTGCCACGCCCGGAAAGGCTCGCATTGTTCATGAAATAGGTATGGGCGTTGAACGGCTCGTCGCCACCCCGCACCGCGATTCGCCGATAGGTGCCATCGGACTTCAGTTCGTAACTCTGCTGGTTGTCCTTCAGATTGGCAACCATGATCTGATCGAGCACCTGATCGTGGACGGTCGGGTTCAGGATGGGTACGAGGACCTCCACCCGGCGGTCGAGATTGCGCGGCATCCAGTCTGCAGAGGCGATATAGACCTTTGCCTTGTCGTTCGGCAACCCGTGACCGTTGCCGAAACAGACGATACGGGAGTGTTCCAGAAAACGGCCGATTATGCTCTTTACACGGATGTTATCCGAAAGCCCCGGCACGCCAGGACGCAGGCAGCAGATGCCGCGGATCACCAGATGGATATGAACACCAGCCTGACTTGCCTTGTAGAGCGTGTCGATGATCTGCGCATCGACCAGCGAGTTCATCTTCGCCCAGATGGCCGCGGGACGGCCCGCCTTCGCATGCTCGATCTCGGCGTGAATGTCCGCAATGAGACGTGAACGCATGTTGATCGGCGATACAGCCAGAAGGTCGAGGTCCTTCGGCTCGGCATATCCCGTGATGTAGTTGAAGACCTGCGACGCATCATGAGCGAGGCGCGGATCACAGGTGAACATGGAGCAGTCGGTGTAAATCTTCGCGGTGACGGCGTGGTAGTTTCCAGTACCGAAATGGACGTAGGACCGCAGCTGTCCTCCCTCGCGGCGCACGACCAGCGAGATCTTGGCATGGGTCTTGAGTTCGATGAAGCCAAAGACCACCTGCACGCCCGCGCGTTCGAGGTTTCGCGCCCAGACGATATTCGCAGCCTCGTCGAAACGGGCCTTCAATTCGACCAGGGCGGTAACGGATTTGCCAGCCTCCGCTGCCTCGATGAGAGCGCCGACGATAGGGCTGTCCTTCGAGGTACGGTAGAGCGTCTGTTTGATCGCGACCACATCCGGATCGGCGGCGGCTTGCCGGATGAACTGCACCACGACGTCGAACGACTCATAAGGATGGTGGACGACGATGTCCTTCGAACGGATCGCGGCAAAGCAATCGCCGCCGTGATCGCGGATGCGCTCCGGGAAACGCGCATTGTAAGGAGTGAACTTCAGGTCGGGCCTGTCGTCCACGATGAGCTGGCTCGTCTGCGCGAGACCGAGGAGTCCTTCCACCTCCACGAGTTCGCGTTCCGTCACTCCAAGCTCGTGTACGACGAACTGACGCAACGACGGCGGCGTCCGTGCCTCGATCTTCAGGCGGATAACGCTGCCACGACGGCGGCGTTTCAGCGCGCTCTCGAAATAGCGAACGAGGTCTTCGGCCTCTTCCTCGATTTCGATATCGCTGTCACGCAGCAGACGGAAAGCGCCCTGCCCGATCACCGTGTAACCGGGAAACAACCGGTCGAGGAACAGGCCGATCATGTTTTCCAGACTGACGAAGCGAATCCCCGCATCCGCCTCGCGCGCAGGCAGCCTGATGAAGCGTTCGACTTGCGTCGGCACGGGCAGCAGCGCGTCCATCAGCTTGCCGTCCGATGTCCGGCGGAGCTGCAGCGCGAGGGCAAAGCCAAGATTTGGGATGAAGGGGAACGGATGCGCCGGATCGATGGCAAGCGGTGTCAGAACAGGAAAAACCTGCTCCAGGAAGCGCGTCTCGAGCCAGGAGAACTCATCCGGCGTGACTTCCTCCGGCTCAAGAACGCCAATGCCGGCATCGCGCATCTCCCGGCGAAGCGCGACCCACTGACGCTGCTGCTCTCGCATCAGGTCATTTGCCATCGCGATCACGAGATCGAGCTGCTGAGCCGGCGTACAGCCGTCCTGACTGAGCGTGGTGACGCCCGCACTGACCTGGCCGCGCAGACCGGCGACGCGCACCATGAAGAATTCATCGAGGTTCGAGGCAGAGATCGAGAGAAAGCGGAGACGCTCCAGCAGAGGATGATTCGTGTTCTGCGCCTCTTCCAGGACCCGCATGTTGAACGCAAGCCAGGAGGCCTCGCGGTTTATGAACCGGTCGGGGTTGTCCACGTCGATAGCCGGCACCTCGGACACCGACAGCGGCAGGTCCGGTTCGGCAGGCTCGGCGGCAGGACTCTGCGGGGCGGTGGTCATGAGATCACTTCTGCAAAAGAGGGAGTAAGTCTCTGCTATCGCTCAAGTTTATGACAAACAGATGACTGAGTCATTGCGGCCGCGAGACGGCGAGCGATTTCCAGACGGCTTCCCCTGTTGCCCGCATCAACGCCACTCGGTCCCCGGGCTCGATCCGCAGCTCCAGAATGCGCTGGAAAGGGCCGTGGATCATGGCGGCCATGACCTCGAAGGGCAGATCGGCGATGGCCGCCGCCTCCGCCCAGCCCCTGAGCGCCGCACGGGAGCGCCGGTCGAGTTCCTCCCGGAGCGCCAGACTCTCCGCGTCGAAGGCGTGGCCGATAGGGTTGCGTTCGTTGTAGAGCGCCATGTCGCGATGGCACTCCGCGAAATCGCAGATTCGCCGCCAGTAGGTTCGGAATTGAGCCTCGGGCGGCTCATCATCGGGCCAGACATCAAGCGTGGCTTCGGCCCAGGCACGCTTGCAGTGGCGGAAAACAGCATTGCCCAGCGCCTCCTTGCTGGAGAAGCGCTGATAGAGCGTGCCGAGCCCCACGCCCGCCTGCGCCGCAATCTCGGGCACGGCGACGCTCGCATAACCCTCGGCCGCGAAGAGCTCTATCGCGGCGGCAAGAATGCGTTCTGCCGGATCGGGACGTGGGACGCGTGGGGGCGTTTTTTTCAGCATGAGCCGATCAGTTGTTGACAGGGTACGACGAAGAAATAATATTCATTATTACAGTAATAATCATTACTGACAATGAGGGGAGGAAGATGGGCGAGACGCTATCCAGGCTGACCATGACAGGACTTCTGTTCCTTCACGTCGCCCTCCTCGTCTGGGCTCTCACGGGGCTCGCCGAATGGATTTTCGGTGCGGTGCCCTGGCCGGCCGTCGCCAATCCACTCTTCCCGCGACCGATGCTTTTGGCACACTGGCTCTCTGTGGCCGTCACGGCCTGCATCTTCCTGGCCGGCTATGCGCTTCGCTGGCCGGGCACGCCGCTCGCCGTTGCGGCGGGATATGCCGCCATGGCCACTGTCTGCCTCATCGAAACAACCCAATACCTCGTCCACGATGCGCGATGGCTCGCCATGGGACTCGAATACGCGGCCTATCTGGGCATAGGCTTCTATCTGTTCCGCTCGGCGCATGCGCAGGCGGTATTCGGCGGCACGGGAGGGCTTGCCGGAACGTCCGGATAAATCAAACCAAAGAGGGAGGATAAGACATGAAGACCGGAATGGCATTGATCTTTCAGAATCCGGGGAATGCGCGCAGCGACCGTGAGGTCTACGAAAAGGAGCTTGCGCTAGGCGACCAGGCGGAGGCTCTTGGCTTCGACTCGCTGTGGAGCGTGGAACATCACTTCACCGACTACACGATGTGCCCAGACGTGGTGCAGTTTCTCTCCTACTTCGCAGGCCGCACCAAGAACATCCAGCTTGGCTCGGCGGTGGTCGTGTTGCCGTGGCACGACCCTGTGCGTGTCGCGGAAGAAGTGTCGATGCTCGACAACATGTCGGGCGGCCGCATGATCCTCGGGATCGGGCGCGGCCTCGGCCGCGTCGAATTCGAAGGCTTCCGGCTCGACATGAACCAGAGCCGCGGCCGCTTCGTCGACTATGCACAGATGCTGCTCGAAGGCCTCGAAAACGGTTATGTCGAATTCGACGGCGAGCACATCAAGCAGCCACGCCGCGACATCCGTCCTGCTCCGTTCAAGTCGTTCCGCGGGCGCACCTACGCTGCCGCCGTAAGCCCGGAATCGGTCGAGATCATGGCGAAGCTCGGTGTCGCCATTCTCGTCATTCCGCAAAAACCCTGGGAGGAACTGATCCCGGAACTTGAGAGCTACCGCGCGAAGTTCCAGCAATATACCGGCGAAGAAGCTCCGCCCTGCGCGCAGTTTGGCTGGGTCTATTGCCACGAGGATGAAGAAAAGGCTCGCGAAGGCGCCATGAAATATATCGGTGGCTACTTCGAATCCGTCATGAAGCACTACGAGTTCCGCGACACGCATCTGCAGAAGACCAAAGGCTACGAGTATTACGGCAAGATGCAGGAGGGCATCAAAGAGCATGGCGACGATGCAGCCGTGCAAGCCTTTGTCGATCTGCAGATCTGGGGCACGCCGGAACAATGCGTGGAGAAGATTGCGAATATTTCGAACCGCATTCGCTCCGACAGTTTCACCGGTGTCTTCTCGTTCGCCGGCATGGAGTGGGCCGATGCTGAGCGCAACATGAAACTCTTCGCAAAGGACGTGAAACCGCATCTGCAGCGGCTTGCCCCTATCGGTGAGCGCGTCCGCGCGGCAGCCGAATAAGCCGGAACGGAACCAGACATGGGACGGGTGGAAGGCAAGGCCGCCATCGTAACGGGAGGCGCGTCCGGCATCGGTGAAGCTTGCGCAAAACTGCTTGCGCGCGAAGGCGCCCGCGTTGCCGTTTCGGATATCGACCGGGACGGCGGAGCACGTGTCGCAAAGGAAATTGAGGAAGCGGGCGGCACTGCCCGCTTCCTCGAACACGACGTCACCTCCGAAGCCCGCTGGCAGGAGGTCGTTGCACAGACTGTCGCCGCCTTTGGCGGGCTCCATATTCTTGTCAACAATGCCGGTATCGGCGTCGGCGGGCTCTGCGAAAACTTCTCGCTGGAGGATTGGCGCCGTCAGACGGCAATCAATGTCGATGGTGTTTTTCTCGGTACCAAGCACGCCATTCCCGCGATGCGCGCATCGGGCAACGGCTCCATCGTTATCATGTCCTCGGGTGCAGGACTTTCTGGCGCTCCCGGTATGTCGGGCTATTGCGCGACGAAGGGGGCCGTGCGGCTGTTCGCGAAGGCCGTCGCACTCGAGATGGCGCAGCTTGGAGACAACATTCGTGTGAATTCGGTACATCCCGGCGTTATCGATACACCGATCTGGACGAAGGTAACGCCGGAAACCCGGGCCGCTTTCGGCGGCGCGGCAACGGGTAACGCCGTCGACCCCGCCGTGCTCGCTGCGGCGATGGCCCCGGTCGGCAAGGCCGGAGTACCAGAGGACATCGCCTGGGGCGTCGTCTATCTCGCCTCCGATGAAGCGCGATACGTTACCGGGTCGGAGCTCGTCATCGATGGGGGCGCAACGGCCGGGTGAAACCCCTACTCCGATCGCCCAGAGAGAACTTCTGCGGCGAGCGGCACCGTAACCGGACGCTTTCCCGACAAGGACGCCCTGTCGAGCGCAGCCACCGCTTCGCGGGCGGCTGCGACCGACCGCTCGATGCGGCTTGCAAGATAGGAGATGACGGCCGGCGTCGCTCGAAGCTGCCTGTCGGCGAACAGTTTGACGAGAATACCGGCAAGCAATGCGTCGTCGGGCGGCCCGAGTTCGACATGCGGCACCGCGCGAAGCCGCGACACGAGGTCAGGTAGCCGGAGCTGTATCCGGGCGAGCGGATTCCGTGATGTGATAAGCAGGAACGCCTCTTCGGCCCGGACCAGATTAACGAGGTGAAAAAGCGCCCGCTCCTTGCTGGGATCGAGTGGACCGAGATCTTCGAGGATGAGAGCACGCCGGGCAACGAGATCGGGTATGGCGGTGTCCACCAGATCGCCGGGAGCTACCGAAGCAGCATTCGCCGCTGCCCGCCAGACCTCAGCGAGATGCGTCTTGCCGCTGCCTTCTGGCCCCGAAAGCGAGACAATCCTGTCCGGCCAGTCCGGCCAGGCGTCGATGGTCGCGACGGCCGTCTCGTTCGGCGGCGCGACGAGGAAATCCTCGCGGCCCGATGCCGGACGGTGACCGAGTTCCAGAACGAGCTGGCGCGCCATGATTCAGCTGTCGGTGTCGCGGGGCGGCACGGCGGCGCCGGAGGCCGAGCCGAGATAAAGCTGGCTCTTGCGGTATTGCGCTATGCCGAAGCGCGCGAGCACACCGAGTGCCGCCGCGACGGGCAGCGCGAGCAGCGCACCGACGAACCCGAACAGCGCAGCGAAGGCGAAGATCGCGAACATGACCCAGACCGGATGGAGCCCCACCCTGTCGCCCACCAGCTTCGGCGACAGGAAATTGCCTTCGATGAATTGCCCGACGGCAAACACCGCAACGACGAACCCGACCTGAATATAGTCGGGTGCGAACTGAAAGAGCGCGAGCGCAACACCAACGATAAATCCGAGAATGGTACCGAGATAGGGAATGAAACTGATGATGCCCGCAAGGATGCCGACGATCAGGCCAAATTTGAGGCCAACGAGCGTCAGACCGACGGCATAGATCAAACCCAGCACGAGACAGACGATAACCTGTCCGCGGATGAACCCGGCCAGCACGGTGTTGATGTCCACTGCGAGGCTCCGGATCGTGTCGCGATGGTCGCGCGGCAGGAGCGCATCCACCTTTTCGACCATGCGATCCCAGTCGAGCAGAAGATAAAAGGCAACGACGGGCGTGACCACGATCAGCGAAATCAGTCCGACGAGTTGCAGGCCCTGCAGACCCAGCGATGTCATCAGATTGACGACCCAGTCGAGCGAGCCGACGAGGCGTTCGGAGATTGCCTGTTCTACATCGGGTCCATGCACACCGAGGAGCTGGCCGAGGCGTCCGTTACCAATTGCGAGTAACCAGTCTTGTCCCCGCTGAATGAGGGACGGGAAGACCTCGATGAGCGCAATAAGCTGATTATAGAGAACCGGAACCAGCACGACGGCGAGGACGATGGCAACAAGCAGAAAAGAGATCGTGATGGTAGCGGTCGCCGCCATGCGCGACAGACCGTAGTCCTCGAGCTTGTCTGCAAGCGGGTCCAGAAAGTAGGCAATCGCCATGCCGGCCACGAAGGGCAGCAGAATGCCCTTCAGCAGCCACAGCATGAGGACAAAGACGGTGATGACCACCGCCCAGATGATCGCCTGACGCTGGATGCTCATGCCTCCCATCCCTTCCTCGGTCTATCGCAGGACGCTCAGATGCCAGCGAGGCGCGCGCGAAGTCGGCAAGGCAAAAGGATCGACGGGGGCAGCCGTCTCCCCGGAAGCGACTTGGGCCTCATCGGCCGAGAGTTCCACATTCTGCTGTGCGAGCGAGAGGGCCAGCATCTCGGCAGTACCCTTGTGGGAGATGCGAATTTCGGCGGCGCGTGAGGAAATGCCCGACACTTCCATGCCCTGCACCAGCGGGATCGAGGTAAGCCCTTTGCGGATCGTTTCCCAATCGGAGAGATTGACGAAATCAGCCTGCGCGGTAAGGGTCGAGAGGGTGCCGTCACGCACAATGATCTGACGTTTCCACTGAACGGCAAGGGAACTCAGCATGTCCGCGGCGGCCGCCTTCATCAGTTCGGCATCGTCTCGGCCCTGTCTCTCATAGGTGCCACGCAGGGACTCCGAAGCGACAGGACCGCCGCGTCTTGCAACGGTCACCTGAAGACTGTCGCCTGTCATGGACGCCTCTGCCACAACGACTTCGGACGTTCCGTAGTTCGCGGCAAGGTCCGAAAGCGCGGCCTGTGCCGCCTCGTCGGTCGAGACAGCCGTTCCGGCCGGGACCGTATTCATTTCCATGATCTCGCCAATGGGCAGGATAAGCGGCGTCAGTTCGTCCCCCGGCTCGAGCGAGGCCCATGCGGAACGCCAGGGGTTGGCCTCTTCCCAGAGCAGAAGCTCGCCATCGCGGCGAAGGACCGGCAGCAGCACGGCGGGGCGCGCCTGGGTTTCACCGAAAGGTATACCGGCGTTCCGCAAGAGACGGCGCACGGCTTCGGGCTGGAAGCTCACGATCATTTCCGCGATATAGCGCGTGGAACTCGTCTTCTCGCTCGCGACCTGGAAACCGCGCACCGCGTTCTGCGCCGTCGAATCGTCCACCTCCGGAAGCGAGGCCCAGTCTTCCGGCAGGGTCAGCTTCTTCATCATGGCGGTCAGGGCGAGGCGCTGTCCCTCGGCCTGAGCCGCAGCGCGCGCAGCGGTCGCGCTATCGGCCGACTTGTCGACGTGTATGCCGCGCACCGTAAACACGTCAGCCGCAGCCGCCGACCCGGCAAAGGTCACGGCAAGCACCACGGCAGCGAGCGGCGCGCGCAGAAGCCTGAAGGCAGAAATCATGGATAGGCCCTTGATCCGTCTCGATATTTGGCGATGAGCATGACCGCCGTGGCGCACACTATAGCACCGCTGCGCGCAGGCGAAGGCGGCAGGCCGAGGTTTTTCGTCTTTCTCTTGCGCATGGGCCCGATTTCGGGTGATTTGTGCCCTCCGCAGCCCATCGAGTCCCCAGAGAGCGACATGGCCCCCACCCCACCGAAGGACCGTCCCAACCGCTATACCTATGCGGCGGCGGGTGTCGATATCGACGCCGGAAACGAACTTGTGCGGGCAATCGGCCCGTTGGCTGCATCAACGAAGCGCGTAGGGTCCGACGCTGCGCTCGGCGGCTTTGGCGGGCTGTTCGATCTCGCCGCTTGCGGTTTCAGGGATCCGGTGCTCGTCGCCGCCAACGACGGCGTCGGCACCAAGCTCAAAGTCGCAATCGAGGCAGACATCCACGACACGGTGGGGATCGATCTCGTGGCGATGTCGGTCAACGACCTCGTGGTACAGGGCGCAGAACCCCTTTTCTTCCTCGACTATTATGCCACCGGCAAGCTCCATGTGGACGTAGCGCGCGACGTTGTAGCCGGGATCGCAGAAGGTTGCCGTCAGGCAGGCTGTGCGCTGATCGGCGGCGAGACAGCCGAGATGCCCGGCATGTATGCGAAGGGCGACTACGACCTTGCAGGTTTTGCGGTCGGCGCGGTCGAACGCGACGGTATCCTGCCGCGCGGCGATGTCGCGCCCGGCGATGTATTGCTCGGCCTCGAATCGTCCGGTTTCCATTCGAACGGCTATTCGCTGGTACGACGGATCGTGGAGGACAACCGCCTCTCCTACTCCGCCCCCTTCCCCGACGGAGACGGCGCCAGCATTGGCGAGGTGCTGCTCGCACCGACCCGCATCTATGTGAAGGCAATGCTGAAGGCGATCCGCGAGACCGGCGCTGTGAAGGCGATGGCGCATATTACCGGCGGCGGTTTCGTGGAGAACATTCCGCGCGTTCTGCCGGACGGCGTGGGCGTCGAAATCGACGGTGCCTCCTGGGCCATGCCGCCCGTCTTCCGCTGGCTCATGGAGCTCGGCGGGATCGACGAAACGGAAATGGGCCGCACATTCAATTGCGGGATCGGCATGGTCGTCGTCGTGCGTGAAGACCAGTCGCACGAGGTTGCGGACGCGCTTGCCGAAGCCGGAGAGACCGTTCACTACATCGGCCGCCTCACGGAGGCCGCCGCAAGCGGGTCCCGCGTCCGCGTGAAGGGCACACTGGGCAGCAAGACGTGAGAATCGGCGTTCTCATCTCTGGCCGCGGATCAAACCTCAAGGCGTTGATCGAGGCCTGCGAGGAACCTGGTTTTCGCGGGCGGATCGCGCTGGTGGTCTCGAACCGGCCGGGGGCCGCCGGACTTGCCGTCGCCGAAGCAGCAGGCGTCCCGACCGCCGTCATCGACCACAAGGAATTCTCGATGCGCGAGACCTTCGACGCCGAGCTGCACCGCGCGCTCACCAAGGCAGGTGTCGAACTCGTCTGCAATGCCGGCTTCATGCGCATTCTCAGCGATGGTTTCGTCGAGAAGTGGCGCGACCGGCAGTTGAACATCCACCCTTCCCTGCTCCCGGCCTTCAAGGGACTCCACGTGCATCAGCGTGCGCTCGATGCGGGCGTGAAAATCACGGGCTGCACGGTGCATTTCGTGCGGCCGGAGATGGATGAAGGCCCTATCGTCGCGCAAGCGGCGGTACCGGTACTGCCGGGCGACACGGCGGAGACGCTCAGCCAGCGCGTCCTCGACGCGGAGCACAAGCTCTACCCGCTGGCACTGAAGCTCGTGGTGGAGGAACGCGCCCGGGTGGTCGATGAACATGTGAGGATCGACTATGACGGCGCGACGGTCGGCGGACCGCTTTTCGTTCCCTCTAGCTGACCTTCAGCCGTGTCCCTCGGTTGCGATGTGGATGGTCGTGCCGCAATGTTTGCAGTGCACGGCATCAGGCTCATGACGGAGCAAGCCGCATTCCGGGCACTCGAAGGTGACCTTGTTGGGCCGGAACAGCACCTGTGCGAGGCGCAGAAAAAGCGTCACGCCGAAGATCATGATGATCACGGAGAGAAGCCGTCCCCATGTACCGGGAAGCGTGATATCGCCGAAACCGGTCGTCGTGAGCGCCGTCACCGTGAAATAGAGTGCGTCGGCATAATTGCCGATATCCGGGTTCGTGTAGCGTTGCGTCTCGTAGACGAGGCCCGTCATCACAAAGATGAAGACACCCAGATTTACCGAGGCAATGACGATTTCCTCATGCGCACGAAAGAACCGGAAGTCCTGACGCAGAAGCTTCAGTGTACGGTATGTTCTCAGCAGCCGAACGGTTCGCAGAATTCTGAGAAAACCCAGACCTTCGCCGGCGACCGGCGCAAGAAACGAGACAATCGCCACTATTTCGGCGACGTTCACCGGATGGAAGAAGGTTCGCATTCGCTGCCGGTCGATCAGGAAGCGGGCCACGAAATCGGCGAGGATCAGGACCCCAATCACCACATCCGCGATTTCAATGTAGAGGGAGCGTGGCGTGAAGGATGTCACCACGATGAAAAGGATCGTCGCGATATCGAAGATCAGAAGACCGTAGCGGAAGTGCTCGGCTTCTTCCGAAGACCCTTCGTAGTATTCCCGAAGGCGGCCAATCAATCTGGCGCGGCTCATTTCATCCCCTCAGGCTTGACGCAGATCACAACCCTAACCCGGGGCCCATAATGCAGAAAGCCCCGCCGTTTCCGGCGGGGCTATGCAGTACATCAGCCGATGAGAATCAGCCGACGATCTCGTCGTCCTTGAAGAAGTACCTGATCTCTTCGGCAGCCGTCTCCGGGGCGTCCGAGCCGTGGACCGAGTTCGCCTCGATCGACTCGGCGAAGTCCTTGCGGATCGTGCCTTCGGCGGCATTCTCCGGGTTGGTGGCGCCCATCACTTCGCGGTTCTTCGCGATGGCGTTCTCGCCTTCGAGAACCTGCACCACGACCGGACCCGAGGTCATGAAAGCCACCAGGTCGTTGAAGAAGGGGCGCTCCTTGTGAACGGCATAGAAGCCTTCGGCCTGCGCCTTCGTCATGTGGATACGCTTCGAGGCGACGACACGCAGCCCCGCGCTTTCGAAGCGGTCGATGATCTTGCCGGTAAGATTGCGCCGGGTCGCATCCGGCTTGATGATCGAGAAGGTCCGTTCGAGGGCCATGCTCAGCTTTCCCAATTCTGCAGGTGGAAGATTTGGCGCGGTTTATAGCCGGGCCTGATGACGGGAGCAACCGGCGGTGCTAAAAGCCCGCCCATCATGTTGCATATCAACGATCTGACCTTCCGGATGGAGGGGCGCCTGCTCCTCGACCATGTTACCGCCGCCATCCCGCCGGGGCAGCGAACGGGCTTTGTCGGCCGGAACGGGACCGGTAAATCCACGCTTCTGAAGCTCATTACGGGCGAATACGGGCCGGAAACGGGCGGGATCTCCTACCCCAGGAGCTGGCGGGTGGGCATGGTCCGGCAGGAGGTGCTTGCGGGCCCGACCTCGCTGATCGATACGGTACTCGCCGCCGATACCGAACGGTCCGCGCTGCTGGCGGAAGCAGAAACTGCCACCGATCCGCACCGGATCGCCGATATTCACACGCGGCTCGCCGATATGGGCGCTCATGCCGCCCCTGCCAAGGCGGCCACGATCCTGTCCGGCCTCGGCTTCGACGAGGCAGCGCAGGCGCGGCCCTGCTCCGACTTCTCGGGCGGCTGGCGGATGCGCGTCGCGCTGGCGGCCGTGCTCTTTTCCGAGCCTGACCTGCTGCTCCTCGACGAGCCGACAAACTATCTCGATCTCGAAGGCACGATCTGGCTCGAGGATTACCTCAGGAACTATCCCTATACGGTGCTCATTGTCAGCCATGACCGCGACCTCCTGAACAATGTCGCGCAGAACATCCTGCATCTCGAGCACAGGAAACTCAGCGTCTATTCCGGCAACTACGACCGTTTCGACAAGACGCGGCGCGAGAAGCTGATGCTGCAGCTTTCGATGAAGAAGAAGCAGGATGATGCGCGACGGCACATGGAAAGCTTCATCGAACGCTTCAAGGCAAAAGCCTCGAAAGCACGGCAGGCGCAGAGCCGGATGAAGGCGCTCGCGAAGATGGAACCCATCGCGGACGTGCTCCAGGAGCGCGTGCTGCCGTTCCACTTCCCGGCGCCGGAGAAGCCCCTCGCCTCGCCGATCATCCGGCTCGAACATGCGAGTGTCGGTTACGAGCCTGACAAGCCTGTGCTGAAGAACCTCGATCTCCGTATCGACCAGGACGATCGCATCGCACTGCTCGGCGCGAACGGCAACGGCAAGTCCACGTTCGCCAAACTCCTCTGCGATCGGCTCAGTGTATCCGCGGGCCACAAATACGCGTCGAAAAAGCTTCGTATCGCCTATTTCGCCCAACACCAGCTCGACGAACTCAATATGGGCGAAACGCCCTATGAACATTTCCGCGAATTGATGCCGGACGCCACGCAAGCACAGGTGCGTGCCCGCGCGGGTTCATACGGGTTCGGTGCGGACAAGGCGGACACGAAGGTGGAAAAACTCTCAGGCGGGGAGAAGGCGCGCCTTCTGTTCGCCATAGCGACCTTCCACAAGCCGCACATGATCATTCTCGACGAACCGACGAACCATCTCGACGTCGACAGCCGCGAGGCCCTGGTCATGGCGATCAACGAATATGATGGCGCCTTCATCCTGATCAGCCATGATCGCCATCTCGTCGAGACTTGCGCCGACCGGCTATGGCTTGTAGCGGATGGCGGTGTCGTATCCTACGAAGGCGACCTCAACGACTATCGCAAATGGCTGCTCGATCCTGCGCGGCGTGCGATACCGCTGGTGGCCGAGGATACGGACGAAACCACGGTCGAAGTTCCTCCTGCCCGCCCCTCGAACGACAAGCGGGAAGCACGCCGATTGGCTGCACAAAAGCGCGAACAAATGGCTCCGCTTCGGAAAAAGGCACAAGCCGCCGAGCAGGAGATCGCCCGATTGCAAAAGGCCGTCGAAGCGCTGGATGCAAAACTCGCCGACCCCAAGATCGCCGGCGATACCGCCGCCATGACGGCGACCGCGAAAGAACGGGTGGACACGTTGAAGGCTCTTGCGGCAGCCGAAGAAACGTGGCTCAGCGCAAGCGCGGCTTACGAGGATGCAATGGCATCCAGCTAAGCTCTATTCGTCAGCCTCTTGCGCAAGGACTTCTTTCACAATCTTCCCGTCGACCGGCTTGCCCGGCTCCAGGCCGAGCAACGCCATCACGGTCGGATGAATATCGATCATGTCGAGTTTCTCTATCTCCCGACCCACTGCGATACCGGAACCCCAGGCATAGAAAATGCCATGCATGTCGGGGATGTTCGGATCGTATCCGTGCGTCGCCTTTGCGCCCCCGATCAACGGCGTAAAGGTAGAAGGCCAGAAGGAAGCGATACCGAGCAGTTCCGCGTAATCAGGCAGGGCTTCGGGTCCTTCGATCCAATAAGGTGGCCTGGCAACAATCATGAGGTCACCAGACCGCGAACCGCCGATGTGCGCATAGGCCGGGTACTCCCCCTTGCGGTAGAGCGTGAAGATATCGCCGTATCCAGAGAGCGCCTTCGCAACGCGATCTGCGCTCTCATCCTTGTCCAGATAGAAGTAGGTGCTCGCGCCGAATGCAGCGATGTGGCCCTTGATATCGTGTCTGTTCACGATCCGACCGATGTTGACCAGCGGCCCTACGTCCATCATTCCGTGATCCGTGCCGATGACGAGGCTGGTCGCTCTATCCGGTGGCAGTGCGGCAATCGCATCCATAAGCATGCCGACGACGTCATCGCTTTCTTCGACTGCAGCGAGCGTTTCAGGTGCAAGCGTGCCGTTGAAATGCGCCACCTTGTCCGGCCCCTTGAGATAGAGGGCGATCAAGGCAGGGCGCACCGCCTGCGGCTTTTTCAGCAACCGTAGCGCTTTGCGGGCACGCGCCATATCGCTGCCCCGTTTCTCCCATCGCGTCTGCGTGTCGATCCTTGAGGCGAGCGCTCCGCGGGTTTCCGATTTTCTGGCAATGAAACCGAACACCGCCGATCGTGCCCCTTGGCGCTCAGCCGCCTGCCACATTGTTTCACATTCGGTCAGCCAATCCGCATCACGAGAATAGAGATACTTGCCACGTTCCGGATCGAAGAAGACGTTGCCAACGATGCCATGGCGGGCAGGCCAGCAACCGGTAGCGAATGTCGTGTGGTTTGGAAACGAAACCGTCGGGAAGACCGGGACGAGATGATCCGACCAGACCCCCTCCCGCCTGATCCTGTCGAAATTCGGCGTCGCGGCTGCGGACATCATCGACGGCGCAAATCCGTCAAAGAGAACGACAACAACTGTGCGATCCGCGGCAATCGCATTGCCGGAACAGAAAACGAGAATCAGGAGAACCAGAGCCGATCTCAGGCGTCCACTGAAGATAGCTGCCGCCCTGCTTTCCCCGGGCAACTTCATCACTGCATGGCCGAAGCTTCCGTTTCCATCACCGCGAGGTCAAAACCCTCCGTGAGGACACCTGCTTCCACGAGCCCTCCAACTATTTCTCCATCATGGCCAGGGACGATGGATATTTCAGGCTCCGCCTCGCTCAACCTCTTCAAGGCCGCAAGCTGCCCGAACACTGCCGTCCGGTCTTCCTTCAGGAAGAACTGGGTGACTAGTCGGGCCCGTTCACGCTGCGTGACAATATTGCGATAGTGCCACGCTATGTCGCCTATGAAGAGAATTTCCGTGCCGTCGGCTTCCTGTACGTAGATCATCTGGCTTCCAGGTGAATGACCTGGTGCTTCGATAAGAACGACACCCGGTGCAACCACGATGCTTTTTTCGTAGTCGAGAGGTTCGTAGCCGTCGAGAACCCCGTCAGAAAATGACGCGGGTGCACTGCGTTCGGGGTGAGCAAGCTGCTCGACCGTGAGGCGCGTGTTCGGCAGGATTGCCGCCAGATCTGGATGCTCGACGATGCCGCCAATATGATCCATGTGCTCGTGCGTAATGACGATGAGCGATGCGCCCGCCATTGCCTCAGTCATGCGCGCATAGGCATCCGGGTCAAACGAGACGAGATTGTCGCCTCCCAAGTCCGCACTCAGTGCCGTATCAATGACGACTGTTCGCCGCGGATAGACCAGCCTGTAGCTGAAAACCGGCATATCGCGCTGCGTCCAGCCATCGCCGGCGACGATCGCCGTCGCGGGAAAGCTGAAGGCAGCGATCTTTTCAACTTCGACCCTTTCCGGCTTGTCGCCAGGTACCGCGGCAACCATACGACGGACCTCGCCGATATCGAACGTATAGCCAGCATCCGACGGCATATTGCTTTCGACGATGAACCAATAGTAGCCAGCGCCGGCGACCACCAACAGAACTGCCAGTCCACCCAGCACAGCGCGAAGCCATTTAGGCATGATCCCGTCCCCCAACTATCCATCCCGTGTTTCGCAGACATGATGAAGCTGGCCTTGGGACAAATCAATCGTCTGAAAATGCATGACGGCAAAACGGCTTTGGACGAACCGTTAAGCCTTTTTCTCCCAGTTCCCTCTATCGCTCTGCTGCCAATAGGTGGCGTCGTGGCCATCCGCCTTCAGCTTCTTCCAGTGCTCGCGAGCGCTTCGAACCGCTGTTTCGTCGCGTCCATCGAACATGAGAACGCAGCGTTCAAAGCTTTCGATGGTACCCGGCTCAGCGCCGTCCACGAGAAACAGGACATGCGCCCCATTTGGATTTTTCTCATCGATGGTCAGAAGAACCGGCTCCATCTCTGCCGGCCCGTCGTCGCTCGTGCCATGCGGCAGGAAGCTGTCGTCACGGTAGGTCCAGAGAAGATTATTGATGGCATCGAGCCGTTCCGGCCCGCCGGCGCGCACGATTGCCCGCCAGCCACGTTCCAGCGACCGCTCGAGAAGCTGCGGCAGAACCTTTTCAAGCGGCGCATTCTGAAGGTGATAGAAAAGAACCTCGGTCACCCGCCACCTTCAGCGTTCGTAGTTGTCCGCAACAAGACGATTCAGAATGCGCACCCCCCAACCGGAGCCCCAACTCTGATTGGTCGCCGTTTGAGGCGACGCCATCGCTGTGCCCGCAATATCCAGATGAGCCCAAGGAACCTTGTTGACGAAGCGTTGCAGGAACTGGGCGGCGGTTATCGAGCCGCCGTCGCGGCCGCCCACATTCTTCATATCGGCAAAACGCGAGTCGATCAGCTTGTCGTACGCACTACCCATAGGCATGCGCCAGACTTTCTCACCTTCCGCGTCGCCAGCAGATCCAAGCTGCTTGGACAACTTGTCGTCATTCGAAAATAGGCCGGCATACTCCTTTCCGAGCGCAACCATTATGGCACCGGTGAGCGTCGCGAGGTCGATCATGAATTTCGGTTTGAATCTGTTTTGCGTGTACCAGAGTGCATCAGCAAGTACGAGGCGTCCTTCTGCGTCTGTATTGATGACCTCAATGGTCTGACCCGACATTGACGTCACAATGTCGCCCGGCCGCTGCGCCTTGCCGTCCGGCATGTTCTCTACCAGACCGATAACGCCGATCGCGTTGACCTTGGCCTTTCGCGCAGCAAGCGTGTGCATGAGGCCCGTGACGCAAGCTGCGCCACCCATGTCGCCCTTCATGTCTTCCATGCTTGCTGCCGGCTTCAGAGATATGCCGCCCGTGTCAAAACAAACTCCCTTGCCGACGAAGGCAACGGGTTTATCTCCCGTCTTGCCCCCCATCCATCGCATCACCACGAGTTGGCTCTGATGCTGGCTGCCGTAACCGACGCCAAGAAGTGAGCCCATGCCCAATTTCTTCATCTGGGCTTCGCCAAGAACCTCCACCTTGACGCCCAGCTTGGAAAGCGCCTTCGTGCGCTTTGCAAACTCGGCGGGAAAGAGAATGTTGGCGGGTTCGTTGACCAGATCCCTCGTAAGGAACATGCCTTCGGCAACTTTTGACAGTACCGCATACTCCTTGCGCGCAGATGCTGCGGCTCGAGTCATTACGGTCAGAGACTTTACGTCCCTTTTTGCATCATCGTCTTTTTTCTTCGTCTTGTATTTTTGCATTTCGTTTTCACTAAAAACCTTTATTTTTGACTGTAAATAGTGTCCTTGTTGCCTTAGCCAGTACAATTTATTGGCTTCCTAGTTATGTACTATCAATGTAGAACTTAGTTCCCTGTAAAAAGAGCTCTCCAATGAGCCTCTCCGATATCCGACATGTTGCCGGTAATCTCCGACGTGACGGCCCCTTGCTCTTCGGCGACAGTTGACATGGACGTTGCCTGATCACGGACAAGCCCGATGGCATGAGAGATCCCGCGAGTGGCGGCAACCTTAGCATTCACTGCCATGGTGACATTGTCGATCTCCTCTCTTATTTCCTGGTTGGAACTTGTCGTCTGGGTCGCTCGTTTTCTGGCCTATTTCTCGCACACATCACATCCGCCCCCTGCATCACCGTCTCGCGCCGCCTCACTCGTCGCCGCTCTGACCCACGAGCTCT
>CAJXOU010000044.1 GCA_913057645.1 uncultured Rhodobiaceae bacterium
GTCAGGGGAGTAGGAGGGGCAGAGGGGAGGGTGGGGAGCGCCAACATCCGCGGACCATTGCGGGCGGCCGCTCACGCCACCCGCGCGAAGCGGCGCCGGATCGAGGCAAGGAAGCTCGCGCGCTTCCTCTGCGTCGAGCCGTCCATCTGGTAGCAGCCGAGCCAGATCTGCCTGCAGTCCGGCGCGCAGAGCGCGCGCATCCCGCGCAGCAGGATGCGCCGATGCGGCTCGCCGACGAGCTTCGACCACCACCAGGGCGCGCCGCAACTCGTCACACCGGCCATCAGCCGGATGTTCTGGAGCCGCGGTTTGATCCTCTTGCCGCCCTCCGCAAGATCGAAGGCGACGCCCGGCAGCCAGACGCGATCGAGCCAGCCCTTCAGCATGGCCGGCATGTCGTACCACCATGTCGGGAAGACGAAGACGAGGCCGTCCGCCCAGCGAAGCTGGTCGGTATAGCGCTCGAGCCCCTGGCCGTTCTCGTTCGGGTTCTCGTAAGCCGCATGCTCATGCGCGCCGAAGCGCGGATCGAAATCCTCCGCATAGAGATCGACGATCTGCGGCTCGTGTCCAGCCTGATTGAGCCCATCCACCACCGCATCGCGCATTGCCGCGGCGAAGCTGTCAGGTTTCGGGTGGCAATAGACGACGAGCACACGCATATGCGTTTGTCCTTTCGGAGATTGCAACGGGTCAGGTCGGCCGCGATCCGCGCGCGAGCGGCCCATGCCGTCGGCGGCAATCGCAATGTCGAGCTACTAAACGCAACGGCCTTGGGGAAGGTTCCATGAGGTTCCGTGGGAGTTCCGTGCAGCGCCCGGCCCCAGTCTTGTTGGTTTGTCATCTGGACCACCCTCCCCCTGTGGGAGGGTCGAAATTTGCGAGCGCAAGCGAGACAAATTTCGGGGAGGGGGACTCCGCTGCCTGCAAATGGCGTGCTTGCTGTTTCCTCGCTTACCCCTCCCCGAAAAATCCCGTTGGGATTTTTCGACCCTCCCACAGGGGGAGGGTAAATGCTCACCAGTCCCCCAGCACCAGCCCCACAACCGCCAGCGCCGCAATCGCCGCCGTATCCGCCCGCATGATGCGCGGACCGAGCGAAATCGGCATCGTATCCTTCCGTGAACGGAGCATGTCGCGCTCCTGCGCCGAGAAGCCACCCTCCGGGCCGACGAGAACGGCAAGCGGACCGCCCTTGCCTCCGTCCGCCGCCAGTCTTTCGAGCGCCGCGCGTGTCGCGCCGGGTCCCTCGTTCTCGTCGCAGAAGAGAATGCGCCGCCCCGGCGCCAGTTCGTCCCATTTCGCGAGCAGCGCGCCGAGCTTCGCCGCCTCGCGCACCTCCGGCACGGCGACGAGGCCGCATTGCTCCGCCGCCTCCACCGCGTTCGCCTGCAGCCGCTCATCCTTCAGCCGCGCCACGACGGTGCGCTCGGTGAAAACCGGCTGGATCACGGCGGCGCCCATCTCCGTCGCCTTCTGCGCGATGAAATCGAGCCGCGCCTTCTTCACCGGCGCGAAGAGCAGCCAGATGTCCGGCAGCGGCTCCTGCGCCCGCGTCCGCCCCTTCAGCTCCAGCACACAGTTCTTTTTATGCGCCTCGGCGATCTCCGCCGCCCATTCGCCGTCCCGCCCGTTGAAGAGCAGCACGCGCCCGCCCGCGCCCATGCGCAGCACGGTCACCAGATAATGCGACTGCTCCTTTTCGAGCGTCAGCGTCGCGCCTGCGCTCAAAGGCTCTTCGACATAAAGCCGCGCCTTGCCGCTCGCGCAGCGCGGATTGTCGTCGGTGTCTTGCTCGGATGTCTCGCCGCGATTCTTCATGGGCGGAGTATCGCCTCTTTTCCCGCCTCCGTCATTGCAGGCGAAGCGAAGCAATCCAGAGCGGCAATATAAAAATAGGTGTCACCCCGGCGAAAGCCGGGGTCCACCTGACTCACGGCAAACCCGGACTGCACATGGATTCCGGCTTTCGCCGGAATGACATTCTCTGTTTGATTGGCATAGACAGAAATCGAGTCGTCCCATGCTCACCCGCAAGACAGCGCGCGTTCTCCTCTTCGACGGCGACAATCGTCTCCTTCTCGTCCGCATGCACGATCCGCAGGTCGGCGATGCGTCCGGCAAGGTGCTGACACGCGCCTACTGGGTCACCATCGGCGGCGAGATGGAGCCGCATGAAGACCTCGCCTCCGCCGCGCGGCGCGAGCTCATGGAGGAAACGGGGCTCGCGGACGTCCGCCTCGGTCCTTCGGTCTGGACGACGGAGCATGTGCTGAAGATCAGGGGCGAGGACCGGCTCCTCGTCGAGACCTTCCTCATCGCCTGGACGGGGACAACCGCCCTCAACCGGGAGGGCTGGACCGATCTCGAACGCGACGTTATCCACGACATGAAGTGGTGGACGGTCGCGGAGGTACGTTCCACATCCGAAACGATATTCCCGACTTCGCTGCCGCAACATATCCCCGCCCTCTTGGGCGGAGATATCCCCGCTTCTCCCTTCGCAATCGCTCCCTGAAACGCTCCCAAATCCTTTTGTGACGTTTCAATGACAGTTCGGTGACAGTCGGTCGAATCGGGGCCGGTTTATCCCCGGTTCGGGCCCTTTCCGGCCACGTGCAAAGCGCCGCCCGAGGGGCTAGTCTCCGGGCGGAACCTGTCCCTGAAAAGACTGATCGTCCGTATACTGTATTTCCGGACCGACCATGGAAGAGAGAACCGAAGACGGAAGCCGCGTCGCCGATGCGCCGCCCGAAAACTGGGTGGACACGCACGCGCCCGCGGCACTTCGTCCCTATGCGCGACTCGCGCGGCTCGACCGGCCGATCGGCTGGTGGCTGCTGCTGCTTCCGTGCTGGTGGTCCGTCGCGCTCGCAAGCGAGGGCTGGCCGTCGCTCATACTGCTTGCTCTCTTCCTCATCGGCGCCGTCGCCATGCGCGGCGCGGGCTGCACCTGGAACGACATCGTCGACCGCGACATCGATGCCGCCGTCGCGCGCACGCGGTCGCGCCCCATTCCGTCCGGCGCCGTCAGCGTCAAGGCGGCATGGGCCTTCCTTCTCGCGCAATGTCTCGTCGGTCTTGCCGTCCTTCTCACCTTCAACAGCTTCGCCATCGCCCTTGGCTTCTCTTCGCTTCTTCTCGTCGCGATCTATCCCTTCATGAAGCGCATCACCTACTGGCCGCAATTCGTGCTCGGCCTCGCCTTCAACTGGGGCGCGCTGATGGGCTGGGCGGCGGTGGAAGGATCGCTCTCGGCGGCGCCCGTCCTTCTCTATCTCGGCGCCGTCGCATGGACCGTCGGCTACGACACGATCTATGCGCATCAGGACAAGGAAGACGATGCGCTGATCGGCGTGAAGTCGACGGCGCTGAAGTTCGGTGCGTCGACGAAGACCTGGCTCTGGTTCTTCTACGGCGTGATGATGGTGGCGCTCGTCGCGGCCGGCGCGGCGTCGGGTGTCGGCTTCTTCTTCTATCCGGTCGCCGCGCTCGCCGGCGCGCTGCTCGTCTGGCAGATCGTCACGCTCGACATCGACGATCCCGCGCGCTGCCTCCGCCTCTTCCGCTCCAATCGCGACTTCGGCCTCATCGTCTTCGCCGCCATCGTCGCGGGGCAGGTCGCGTAAGTCAGATCGCCTGAAAGCCCGTCACTGCTGCGGTTTCACGTCCGAGAGCTTGTCGACCTTCCGCAGGTCCGGGAAGAGCCACATCCATATTCCGACGACGCCGAGCGTGCCGAGGCCGCCGATCACGACGGCCGGCACCGTGCCGAACCACGCCGCCGTCACGCCGGATTCGAACTCGCCGAGCTCGTTCGATGCGCCGATGAAGAGCATCTCCACCGCCGTCACGCGGCCGAGCATCTGCCGCGGCGTCGCGAGCGGGATCAGCGTCGAGCGGATGTTGACGCTCACCATGTCCGACGCGCCCATCACGGCGAGCGCCGCCAGCGTCAGCCAGAAATTCTCCGACAGGCCGAAGACGATGGTCGCGACGCCGAACAGCGCGACGCAGGCGAACATGATGTGGCCGGTGCGGGCGCGGATCGGACGCCAGATGATCAGCAGGTTGATGACGATGGCGCCGACGGCGGGCGCGGAGCGCATCACGCCGAGGCCTTCCGGTCCGACATGCAATATGTCGCGCGCATAGATCGGCAGCAGCGCCACGGCGCCGCCGAGCAGCACCGCGAAGAGATCGAGCGAGACCGCGCCGAGCACGATGGGCGTTCGCCGCATGTAGGAGATGCCGGCCGTCACGCGCTGGAAGGCCGTCGTCACCAGGGCTTCCGTCTGCACGGGCGGGCGCGTGCGGATCGCGAAGAAGGCGAGCGTCACCGTCAGGAAAAGCGCAAGGCAGACCGAGTAGACGAAGACCGGGCCGAAGAGATAGAGCCCGCCGCCGATGGCAGGACCCGTGATGACCGCGACCTGGAAGGTCGAGGAGCTGACCGCGATCGCGCGGGGAAGCTGAAGCGGCGACACGAGCAGCGGCACGAAGGAGCGCGAGGCCGGCGCCATCAGCGCGCGGGCCGTGCCGAAGAGCGCGAGCGCGGCGTAGAACCACGTCACGTCGCCGCTATGCGTCAGTGTAAGGAGGATCAGCCAGCCGGCCGCCGCCGCTTCCAGGAGGCCCGCGCCCGCGACGATGTAGCGCCGGTCGATCCGGTCGGCGATGTCGCCCGCCGGCAGCGTCATCAGCACCATCGGCAGGAATTGCGCGAGGCCGACATAGCCGAGCGCGAGCGGGCTCTCCGTGATGTCGTAGACCTGCCAGCCGACCGCGACCGACTGGATCAGCATGCCGAGCGTGCCGAGGAACCGTCCCGAAATATAGAACCGGAAATCGCGCAGCCGGAACAGCGCGAGCGTCGTGTCTTCGTCCTTCGGGATGTCGGTCATCGGGGAGCGGCCTGCCGTTTTCGCGGTTTATGCCGCAAGCCGTTCTTCAAGTCGCGATTTTTCCATGCACGTCGTTTTGCCGCAGCTGTCGCAGCTTGAATCCCGCCATGACGGTGTTACATATGCTGCAACGCAACATTCTCCGTAAGGAGCTGAAGATGAAGAAGATTTTCAAACAGTGGCTGCACAGCGCCGCGCTCGCCGCCGAGGCTTTCACGGGTCAGACGCACTGGTATGCGACGACGGGCGAACCCGCCGCCGCCACCGCGCGCACGGCACGGAAAGCCGATCAAGAGGCCGATTTCGGCGCGCTTCGCGCCGCCGACTAAACAACGAAAGATCAGGCTTCAAAGCCCGGTTCCCCGCCTGCAAGAGGCGAGGAGCGGGGCTTTTGTTTGCTCAAGGCCGCCTCCCTCTCCCTTGACGCATGCTGGTGAACCATGGTTCATTCCTTGTGAATGAACGGAGGTTCACTTCTTGGCCTATCGCAAGACAGACAAGGTGGCGGCCCGGCTCGCCGATACGCGGCGCGGCATCCTCGATGCTGCGCGCGACCTCGTATCCGAGGGCGGTTTTGCGGCCGTGCAGATGACCGAGGTCGCGAAGAAGGCCGGCGTCGCCACGGGCACGCTCTACCGCTACTTCTCGTCCAAGGAAGCGCTCTGCCGCCAGGTCTTCCGCGAGGTTTCCGCGCGCGAGATGGGCATGCTGGCGGAAATCGCGTCCGGCGAGGAAGCAGCGAGCGAGCGGCTGGTGAAAGTGCTTCGCACCTTTGCCGGTCGTGCCGTGCGCGGGCGCCGGCTTTCCTATGCGCTGCTCGCCGAACCGCTCGACGTGAACCTCGCCGAGGAGCGTTCCTTCTTCCGCCGCACTCATGCGGAGATTTTCGCAGGGCTCCTCGAAGACGGGATCGACAATGGCGAGTTTCCCGAAATCGACGTGCGGATCGCGGCTGCCTGCATCGCGGGCGCCATCCCGACGGCGCTGATCGGGCCGCTTGCGCCGGAAAGCCATGAACTCGACAACAATCCCGACCGCGTGGTCGAGGAGATCGTGAAATTCTGCCTCGGCGGCGCGGGGATCGCGCTTGCCGCGGGCAAGAGCAACACCAGAGAGCGAAGGACGACCGCATGAGCGCGCTTGCAAAGGACCTGCTGAGCCCCGAACAACTCGCGCTGGTGCGCAAGCGTTCGGATCTGCGCGGTACATGGCTCGTCATTCATGCCTGGGGCGTCATCTTCGGTGCCATGGCTGTCTTCGTCGTCTTCCCGAACCCGCTTACCTATATCCTCGCGGTGATGGTGATCGGCGCGCGCCAGCTTGGCCTCGCGATCCTCATGCATGACGGCGCGCATGGCATTCTGACGCAGAACCAGAAGCTGAACATGTTCCTCAGCCAGTGGTTCTGCGCCTATCCGATGATGGCGGAGACAGGCGCCTATCGCCGCTACCACCTGAAGCATCACGCGAACACGCAGCAGCCGGAAGACCCCGATCTCGTGCTCTCCGCGCCCTTCCCGATCACGCGCAAGAGTTTCAAGCGCAAGATGATCCGCGACATCACAGGCCAGACGGGATACCAGCAGCGCAAGGCGCAGATCCTGAACGCGCTCGGCAAGGCGGAATGGCCGCTCGAACAGCGCCTGAAGAACTACTGGGACAAGCTCGGCCGTGCGACGCTCGCGCAACTCGCGATCTTCGCTGTGCTTGCCGCGAGCGGTCACTGGTATCTCTATTTCGCGCTCTGGCTCGTGCCGTTCCTCACCTGGCATCAGGCGATCACGCGCATCCGCAATATCGCGGAACATGCGATGGTGCCGGACAATGACGATCCTTTCCGTCACGCCCGGACGACGAACACAAACCTTCTCGAACGCGCGCTGATCGCGCCCTACGGGGTGAACTATCACGTCGAACATCACCTGATGATGTGGATCCCCTGCTACAATCTGCCGATGGCGCAGCGCTTCCTGATCGCGAACGGGTATGGCGAGCGGATGGAAATGAAGTCCGGCTATGCGGAGGTGCTGCGCATGGCGACCTCGCGGCCCGACGCGGACGACAAGCCCGGAGAGGTCATCCACAATGCGCGCAAGCGGCGTGTCTCGGGCATCGTGTCCGAGGGGTTCGAGGAAAATCAGAACGCGGCCTGACATCCCGAAGGCTGACCTTGCGTCCGATCCGGCGAACTTTGCCGGTCCCCCGAGCCATGCTAAGCCTCTCCCCAACAAGATTTTTTCGGGGAGAGGACAATGTCCGGGGCCGTGAAAGCCGATCAGGAAACAACCGATATTCGCGAGGCGCACCGCTTCGACGTGAAACGCCTCGAGACCTTCTGCCGGGAGGCGGTTGAAGGGTTCGGCGGCGATCTCGAGGTCCGCCAGTTCGAAGGCGGTCAGTCAAACCCGACCTTCCTGCTGACGACGACCGGTGCAGGTGGCGGCAAGCGCTACGTCATGCGCAAGAAGCCCCCCGGGCAGCTCCTCGCCAGCGCGCATCAGGTCGACCGCGAATACCGCGTGATGAAGGCGCTCGAGGCAACGGACGTCCCCGTGCCGCACATGTATGCGCTATGCGAGGACGAGAGCGTCATCGGCACTTCCTTCTATGTCATGGATTATCTGGACGGCCGCGTCTTCCGCGAGTCCGTCATGCCGGAGGCGAGCGAGGCGGAGCGCCGCGCCGTCTATGCCAATCTCGCCGAAAACCTCGCGAAGTTGCACGCCGTCGACTACGAGAAAGTGGGCCTCGGCGACTTCGGCAAACCCGGCAATTACTTCGACCGGCAGATCGGCCGCTGGATCAAGCAGTATCGCGGCGCGCAGACAGCCGACGTCCCCGCCATGGAAAAGCTCATCGACTATCTGCCGAAGCACATCCCCGACGAACCGTCGGTGACGATCGCCCATGGCGATTACCGTCTCGGCAACACGATGTTCCATGCGAGCGAGCCGCGCATGATCGCGGTGCTCGACTGGGAACTCTGCACCATCGGACACCCCTTTGCCGACGTCGCCTATACCTGCATGTACGATCTGCTGGGTGTCGCAGGCGGCGCCGAGCCCATCGACAGGACCAGGACACCCGGTGTTCCGACGGAAGAAGAGTTCGTCGCCGAATATTGCCGTCATGCCGGCCGCGACGGCATTCCGAACTGGAACTTCTATCTCGCCTTTTCGATGTTCCGCCTCGCATCGATCAGCCAGGGTGTCTACAAGCGCGGACTTGACGGCAATGCCAGTTCGGAACGCGCAAAAACGCTGGGCGATGCCTGCCGCAATCTTGCTGAACATGCATGGCAAATCATACAGCGGCCGGATTGATCCGGTTTTGAGCGGGAAACACGGTTAGCAGCGCGTTAACGCCGCTACCCCTTTCAAGGGAACGTTAAACAAATACCCCTAGCATCTCTCGGTATTACGGGCAGCTATCGCCCGCTTCGAGGTGGCCGGCGAAAGCCGGATGTGGGGAGCAGTTATGAATCGTCCCGCCAACATGGGAGCGGCATCGCCGACAACCGACGATCGCGCGGAGAACAGCGGCGCGACGTCTGGCGAGCATTTCTATCGTGCGCTCGTCGAAAACGCAGGCGACATTCTCACCATCCTCGATCGCGACGGTGTCATCACCTATCAGAGTCCCGCCGTTCGCAAGGCGCTCGGCACGTCCGAGGAAAGCCTGATCGGCAAGCGGATCGTCGATCTCGTTCATCCCGACGATCGCGAACGCATCACAAAAAAGATCGATGAATGCGTTCGCGTGCCGGGCACCGAGGTCGTCGAAGTGATCCGGCTTTCTCATTCCAACGGAAGCTGGCGGCGCGTGGAAACACGGGGCTGCAACCTGCTCTCCGACCCCAACGTCGCGGGCATTCTCTGCGTATCTCGCGACGTGACGGAAACCCATCGCCTCGAACACCAGCTGCGCGAGGCCGAGCAGCTCGCCCGGTTCGGCCACTGGCGCTGGGTCAAGGGCGAGCCCGCGCCACAATGGTCGCGCGGTGTCGCGCGCATTCTCGGCCTCGACGAAGACAGGCTGCCCGCGGGCGGCGACTGGTACGAGCATCTCGTGCATCCCGACGACCGCGACGAACTGCTTTCGAAGTTCCTCGACGCTTTCGAGACCCATGAGCCCGTGAACTGCGTCACGCGATTCCGGTCGGGTCAGGGCGGTTACCGCTACATCAAGACATATGCCTATGCGGAGGCCGATTCCTTCAGCGAGATCGGCGCGCTTGTCGGCCTTGCGGAAGACGTCAACGAGGAAATGGAAGCCGAAACGGCGCTGAAGGCGAGCGAAGCCAAGTACCGTCTGATGACCGAACAGGCATCGGACGTCGTCGCGCATTACGACGCGGAATCGCGCGTCATCTTCATTTCACCCGCCGTCGGCCCCATTCTCGGGCGCACGCCGGAGGAATTCATCGGCAACCCGATATCGGAAGAGCTGATCCATCCGGATGATTTCCCCCGGGCGCGTGACGCCTTCGTGCAATGCGTCCTCAAGGGCGAACCGGTTCAGTTCGACTACCGCTTCCTGCACAAGAGCGGCGAGTATGTCTGGCTTGAATCGACCATGCGCAGCGCCGTGGGCGCCGACGGCGAGCGGACCGCCGAAGTCATCGGCGTCACCCGCGATATAAGCGAGCGCAAGCGCTATGAGATCGAGCTGCTGGACGCGCGCGAGCGCGCCGAGACGGCGAACCGGACCAAGTCCCGCTTCCTCGCCAATATGAGTCACGAGCTCCGCACGCCGCTCAATGCGATCATTGGCTTTTCCGAAATCCTGCGCATGCAGATGTTCGGAGAGATCGGACATCCGCGCTACATGGAGTATGCGCAGCTCATCAACGAAAGCGGCGCGCTGCTGCTCGACCTCATCAGCGACATTCTCGACATGTCGAAGATCGAAGCCGGCAAGTACGAGCTTCATCCCGAATCACTGGAAGCGACCGCGATCATCGAGTCCTGTGTGCGTCTCGTGCGCGGCCGGGCGGAAGAGAACGGCGTACAACTCGTCAAGAAGATCGATTGCGGTGCAGGCGGCGAGATTACCGCCGACGAGCGCGCGCTCAAGCAGATCCTGCTCAACCTTCTCTCTAATTCGGTGAAGTTCACGCCGGCCAACGGCATCATCACCATCGAAGCCGTCGCATCGGAAGAGACGATCCGTTTCACCGTCAGCGATACGGGGCGCGGTATTCCGCAAGACCAGATCGCGCGCCTCGGTCAGCCCTTCGAGCAGATCGCGACCGACGCCGCGCTCAGCAAGCAGGGAACCGGCCTTGGGCTTGCACTCGTTCGCTCGCTTGCGGAGCTGCATGGCGGCAGCATGAGCATAGAAAGCGAACTCGGCACGGGGACGAAAGTCATTGTCACGCTGCCGAAGGTGCCCTATTGCGCAATCGATGCCGCTCCGGTGGTGGAAGCGGAAGCGGAACCGGCCCTCGAGAGCCGCGCCGCGAGCTGACTTCTCAGTTTCCCATCATGCGGCGCAGCGCCGCGTCGAGCTCGGCCACGACTTTCGCCGCCGCCGGCGTTTTCTGAATCCCCTTGTAGTATGCCTGTGCGCGCGGATAGTCGCGCAGCGGATCGGCATAGCCGAACATCGGACCGATCTGGTCGAAGAAGAAGAGGACGGGCACCATTTCGCAATCCGCGAGCGTTAGCCTGTCTCCGACCGCGAAATCGGGCCCATCAATATAATGCTCAACCCATCCCATGGCCTTGCTGAGCTCGGCCATCTCCCGCGCCACCAGTTGCGCGTCGCGGCCGGCGGGATTGATCTGACCGAAGAGCTCGCCCATCGGGTCCATCACATAGAGATCGCCGATGCGTGAAAGAAGCCGCATCCGCGCAGTCGTCACCGGATCGTCCGGACGAAGCGAGGCGCCAAGTCCCCTGTCTTCGAGATATTCGCAGATGGTTTCCGATTCCGGCACGACGGTCTCGCCATCGACCAGCAGGGGCACCTTGTGCATCGGCGCGAGGCGGCTGAATTCGGCTTCCAGCGCAGGGTCCGGCATGTCGAGGAATTCGACGTCGAGGTCCTTCGCATAGATCGCGAGGCGGCAGCGCGCCGCGAAGGGCGAGAGCTGCGAATTATACATTTTCATGCCGGTTTGAATGCTCATCTACCGCGACCTGCTCTTCGTGGCTGTTGTACGACACATGAAAACGGCCGGCCCCGAGCGGGAACCGGCCGTCAATTCAGAATGCTCACCCGCAGGGCAGAAACCGGCGAATGACGCAAACGTTCCTCACGATCATTCCGCCGCCGCGCGGGCCTTGTTCATGTACTTCTTGAACTCGAGACGCGCGATGGTGCGGTTGTGCACTTCGTCCGGACCGTCCGCAAGGCGCAGCGTACGAATGCCGGAATACATCCGGGCGAGGCCGAAGTCGCTCGTTACGCCGCCACCACCATGTGCCTGGATCGCATCGTCGATCACCTTCAGCGCCATGCGCGGCGCCGCCACCTTGATCATGGCGATCTCGGTGCGGGCAACCTTGTTGCCGACCGTGTCCATCATGTAGGCGGCCTTCAGCGTCAGCAGGCGGCACATTTCGATTTCGGTGCGGGCCTCGGCCACACGCTGCTCCCATACGGAGTGATCGGCGATCTTCTTGCCGAAGGCTTCGCGCGACAGCAGGCGTTCGCACATCTTCTCGAGCGCGCGCTCGGCGACGCCGATGGTGCGCATGCAGTGATGGATGCGGCCCGGCCCGAGGCGGCCCTGGCTGATCTCGAAACCGCGGCCTTCGCCGAGAAGCAGGTTCTCCGCCGGCACGCGCACATTGTCGAGAATGACTTCGGCGTGGCCATGCGGCGCGTCGTCATAGCCGAACACCGGCAGCATGCGCACGACCTTCACGCCCGGTGCGTCGAGCGGCATGAGAATCTGCGACTGCTGACGATAGGTGTCGGCCTTCGGGTCGGTCTTGCCCATGACGATCGCGATCTTGCAGCGCGGGTCGCCGACGCCCGACGACCACCACTTGCGGCCGTTGATGACGTATTCGTCGCCGTCACGCTCGATGCGCGTCGCGATGTTGGTCGCGTCGGACGAAGCGACAGCGGGCTCGGTCATCAGGAACGCGGAACGCATCTTGCCCTCGAGCAGAGGCTCCAGATATTCCTTCTTCTGGCGCTCGTTGCCGTAGCGCTCGATCACTTCCATGTTGCCGGTGTCGGGCGCCGAACAATTGAAGACTTCGGATGACCAGCCGACGCGGCCCATGATTTCGCAAAGTGCGGAATATTCGACGTTGGTAAGACCGCCGCCGCGCTCGGATTCCGGCAGGAAGAGATTCCACAGGCCTTCTTCCTGCGCCTTCGGCTTCAGGTCTTCCAGAATCTGCGGCACCTGCCAGGGATCGCCCGCGTCGCGGAAGGCCTTCATCTGCTCGTCATAGGTCTTCTCGTTCGGATAGATGTACTTGTCCATGAACCGTTCGAGACGGGCCAGCATCTCCTTGGCCTTGTCGGTATGTTCGAAATTCATAGGAACTCCCCTTCGTAATTTCTTGTGGTTGAGGACCTCGGCCCTCTTCTCAATGGCGAATGGCGGCACTCTAACGGGTTGACCGGGCCAAATCACGCAGAAAGGCGTGGGGCCAAATGGCGCGCTCAGTCGCGCCGCAGTGCGAAAAAATCGCGCAGAAGCGCCGCCGAGCGCGTCTCGCCGATGCCGCCATAGACCTCCGGCCGGTGGTGGCAGGTGGCCTGCGAAAAGATGCGGGGGCCGTGGTCCACGCCGCCGCCCTTCTCGTCCGCCGCTCCGTAATAGAGTCTTCTCAACCGGGCGAAGGAGATCGCGCCTGCGCACATCGGGCACGGCTCCAGCGTGACGTGGAGGTCGCAACCGGTGAGCCGTTCGCTGCCGAGCACCCGGCAGGCTTCCCGGATCGCAAGGAGCTCCGCATGAGCCGTCGGATCTTTCATTTCCAGCGTCCGGTTGCCTGCCCGTGCGACGATCTGCCCGTCCGGGCCCACGATGACCGCGCCGACCGGCACCTCGCCGCGCGCCGCCGCGGCTTCCGCCTCGGCCAGGGCGGCATCCATGGGACGGGTGGCGGTTTCCGGCTTGGCTGTCATGGCCGGACCCTGCCGTGTGCCCGCGGGCTTGGCAAGCGCCAGCTTCCTGTCGGGCGGGGCTCCTGCTAAAGAGGGGCCCATGACCCCTGCCCCTCAAAGTCCCTCCTCAACGCCTGAAGGCGAGCGCATCGCGAAAGTGATCGCGCGGGCGGGCATCTGCTCGCGACGCGAGGCCGAAAAGCTGATCGCCGATGGCCGCGTCACCGTGGACGGCAAGACCATTTCGAGTCCCGCCCTCAACGTCACAGGCCGCGAAACCATCGTGGTCGACGGCAAGGCTCTGCCGGCGCAGGAACCGACCAAGCTCTGGCGCTATCACAAGCCCGCCGGGCTCGTCACCACCGCCAGGGATCCCGAAGGCCGGACCACCGTTTTCGAGAAGCTGCCCGCCGACATGCCCCGCGTCATTTCCGTCGGCCGTCTCGACATCAACACCGAGGGCCTGCTGCTCCTGACCAATGACGGTGAACTCGCCCGCCTGCTGGAACTCCCGGCCACCGGCTGGACGAGGCGCTACCGCGTCCGCGCCTGGGGCCGGATCGTGCAGGCCGATCTCGACAAGCTGAAAAACGGCCTGACGGTGGAGGGCGTGCGCTACGGCCCGATCGAAGCCGTGATCGACAAGGTGCAGGGCTCGAATGTCTGGCTGACGGTCGGCCTCAAGGAAGGCAAGAACCGGGAAGTGAAGCGCGTGCTCGCCGAGATCGGGCTCAGCGTCAACCGGCTGATCCGGCTCTCCTTCGGCCCGTTCCAGGTTGGCGATCTTGAGCCGGGCGACATCAAGCAGGTGCCGAACCGCGTGCTGATGGACCAGCTTGGAGGTCACGCCGCGCAGTTCGAGCAGAAGAAAGAGGCGGCCGCACCTTCTCCGCGGCGCGCTGAAAAGCCCAAGGCAGCGAAACCGGAGAGCCCGAAACCAAAGGCCAAAGCGCCGCGGCCTCACCGTGCGGGCGCGCCCGACAAGGGCAAACGAGGAAAGGCGCCCCATGCGGATCGTCGGCGGCGTTCATAGAGGCCGGCCCATCGCGGCGCCGAAAGGCGACATCGTGCGGCCGACCAGCGACCGCACGCGCGAGGCGCTGTTCAACATTCTCGCCCATGCGGACTTCGGCGATTTCTCGCTTGAAGGCGCCAGGGTGCTCGATCTCTTCGCCGGAACGGGCGCGCTCGGCCTCGAAGCGCTGTCGCGCGGTGCCTCCTTCGCGCTTTTCGTCGACGATCACGCGGAAAGCCGCGCCGCCATTCGCGAAAATCTCGAAACGCTCGGACTCAACGGCAACGCGAAGCTCTACAAGCGCGACGCGACAAAGCTCGGGCCGCGCCCCGGCAGCGTCGGCCCCGCATTCTCGCTCGTCTTTGCCGACCCGCCTTATGGCAAGGGCTTCGGGACAGCCGCGCTCCTCTCCGCGCGCGACGGCGACTGGCTCGCGCCCGGCGCGCTCTGCCTCGTCGAGGAAACGAAGATGGCGGATTTCGAGGCCCCGGAAGGCTTTACCGAACTCGACCGCCGACGCTACCGCGATACCGAAATCATCTTCATGAAGCCAGAGTAGACGACATATGCTGATCCCGGGACTTTCCGTCATCGCCGACGACTACGACGCGCTGCTCTGCGATGTCTGGGGCGTGCTGCACAACGGACGCACGGCCTATCCCGGTGTCGCGGACGCACTGGGACGCTTCCGCGCGAAGGGTGGTCACGTGCTGCTCCTTTCCAACGCGCCGCGGCCTTCCGGCGCGCTGCCGGTCATGTTCCGCCAGATGGGCATTCCCGAAGACGTCTATGACGGTATCCTCACCTCGGGCGACGCAACGAAGGACTGCCTCGCCTCGCATGAGTTCGGTACGCGCTGCTATCACATCGGACCGGAGCGCGACCTGCCGCTCTTCGAGGATACGGGCGTTGCCCGCGTCGAGGAGAAGGACGCCGAGTTCATTCTCGTTACCGGTCCTTTCGACGACGAGGTCGAGGGACCGGAAGATTATCGCGCGCAGTTCGGCCACCTGAGCGCCCGCGGTCTGCCGCTCGTCTGCGCCAATCCGGACATCGTGGTGGAGCGCGGCGATCGCCACATCTATTGCGCGGGCGCGCTCGCGAAGCTCTATGGCGAACTCGGCGGCAAGACCCTCTATTTCGGCAAGCCGCACGGACCCGTCTACGGCATCGCGCGGCGGCGGCTCGCGGAATTCGCGGACAAGGCGATCCCCGATGCCCGGATTCTTGCCGTGGGCGACGGTCCCCTCACCGACATCAAGGGTGCGAACGATGCGGGGCTCGATGCGCTCTTCATTACCGGCGGCATTGCGGCGGCCGATTGCGGGCCGGCCCCGGAAACGCCGGAAGAAGACCGCGTGGTCCATGTTCTCGAACGCGCGGGCGTCCGCGCCGTCGCTGCGATGCCCCGCCTCGTCTGGTAACGCAGGGGCTCCGGCCCCATCTTCCCCCCATACTTGACGCTGGGGGGCCGATCCGCCATGACCTTGGCCGAACCCGCCACCCGGAGCCCTCGCCCCGAAGATGCAGATCATCCGTCATTACGAGCAGATACCGCCGGGCCTCCGGGGCGCGGTCTATGCGCTCGGCAATTTCGACGGCGTTCATCTCGGTCACCGTCAGGTGATCGGGCGGGCGGCTGAAATTGCGGCGGAGATGGGCGTGCCGCTCGGGGTCCTCGTCTTCGAGCCGCATCCGCAGCAGTTCTTCTTTCCCGACAGACCCTTCTTCCGGCTGACGCCTTTCCGGGCCAAGGCCCGCCTGCTCGAAAAGATCGGGGTCGACGTGCTGGCCGCCCTTCCCTTCGATGAACGCATGTCCCAGAAGCTCGCACCCGAATTCGTGCTCGATGTACTGGTGAACGGTCTTCATGCGGTCCATGTCGTCGCGGGCTATGATTTCCGCTTCGGCAAGGGACGCGGCGGCGATGCGGCGGCGCTTTCCTACATGGGCGAGATGGAAGGCTTCGGCGTCTCGATCGTCGAAGAGGTGAAGGAGGGTGGCGTGACCTATTCCTCGACCCGCATTCGCGAACTGCTCGCCAGGGGCGATCCCCGCGGCGCGGCGAAACTGCTCGGTCACTGGTGGACCGTCGAGACCCATGTGCAGGGCGGCGACAAGCGCGGCCGCACCATCGGCTTCCCGACCGCGAACTTCTCTCTGGAAGATCACGTCGAACCCGCGCTCGGCGTCTACGCCGTGAAGATCGAGATCGAGGATGGGCCGCACAAGGGCGTCCATGACGGCGTCGCGAATGTCGGCAGGCGTCCCACTTTCGACAAGGAAGATGTCGTCCTCGAAGTGCATATCTTCGATTTCGAAGGCGACATCTACGGCGCCCACGCCGCCGTTTCCTTCATCGAATACCTTCGGCCCGAACAGAAATTCGACGGGCTCGACAGCCTCAAGGCGCAGATCGCCAAGGACGGCGCGAAGGCGCGCGAGGTCCTCGCCGCACTTCAAGACGGTTCATGACTTCGCCCGCCCGCGATCCCGCTGCCTTCATCCGCGGCAACACCGCCCTTCACCAGCCGCCGCTCGTTCCCGAAATCAGCCTCCATCTCGCGACCGAGATCGTGCCGATCTGGCAGATGACGGAGGAGGAACTCGAGAAGTCGGGCCTGCCGCCTCCCTTCTGGGCCTTCGCCTGGGCAGGCGGGCAGGCGCTCTCGCGTCACATCCTCGACAATCCGGAGATCGTCGCGGGCAAGCGCGTCCTCGATTTCGGCGCGGGCTCGGGGTTCATCGGGATCGCGGCGATGAAGGCGGGCGCGGCTTCCGTCCTCGCGGCCGACATCGACCCCTTCGCCATCGCCTCCATCGAGCTCAATGCCGTCTCGAACGCCGTCGAGATCGCGGCGACCGCCGAGGACCTTGTCGGCGTCGAAAACCGCGGCTGGGACGTCATTCTGGTCGGCGACATGTGCTACGAGCGCCCGCTCTCCGAACGGATCGAAGCCTGGCTCCGCCGCCTCGCGGGTGAAGGCGTCGAGGTGCTGATCGGCGATCCGGGCCGCACCTATCTGCCCAAAACCGGCCTCGAAAAGCTCGTCTCCTATGCCGTCATGACGACGCGGGAACTGGAGGATACGGACGTCCGGAATACCAGCGTCTGGCGCGTGCTTGCCGGCTGACCTGTTCAATTTCCTTCAACGATGGTCTATTCCGTGCACATCGCCTTGCGGGGTTTGACCTTTCCCTGGCGCGACGGGTGGTGCTAATTCCAAAACAGAACTGATTGCCGCCGCTCAACCCGTCCGCCGGAGGAAAAGAGATGACCGACCATGTGCTCGTGACCGTCGAAGACGGTGTCCAGATCGTCACCATCAACCGGCCGGACAAGAAGAACGCGCTGACGGCCGAGATGTACAAGGTGCTGGCCGACGCCATCGAGGTCGCGGATGCCGACCCGAAGATCCGCGTCACCTACTACACCGGCACCGGCGGCTCCTTCACGGCGGGCAACGACCTCGCCGACTTCGCAAAGGCGGGCACGACGCCGGTGGACGAGCAGCCGACGGAAAAGCCGCATGTGACGCGTTTCCTCGAAAACCTCGCCAATGCCGAAAAGCCCATTGTGGCGGCGGTGAACGGGCTTGCCGTCGGCGTCGGCGTCACCATGCTGCTTCATTGCGATCTCGTCTATGCGGGCACGAGCGCGACCTTCCAGATGCCCTTCGTCAATCTCGGTCTCGTGCCGGAGGCGGGCTCGACCTTCCTGCTGCAGCGTCAGATCGGTATTCAGAAAGCCGCCGACCTCTTCCTTACCGGCAAGAAGATCGATGCCGCGAAGGCCGAAGCCGTCGGTCTCGTGGCCGATGTCTTCCCGGACAATGAACTGCCCGTCGAGGCGCTTGCCCGCGCCAAGGCGCTGGCCGCGAAAGCGCCGAACGCGGTGCGCGCGACAAAGGCTCTGCTAAAGGACAATGACCGCCCGCGCGTCGGCGAAGCGCGCGAAGCCGAAGGCCGCGTCTTCGCGTCCCAGTTGCGGTCCGATGAAGTGAAGGAGGCGATCAGCGCCTTCTTCGAAAAGCGCCAGCCGGATTTCTCGAAGTTCGGCTAATAGGCGAGCGGACGGTCGCCGACCACGAGGCGGCGGGCCCAGAGGCGCGGCTGGCCGGACTGGCCGAAGGTGAGCGGGCGGCGCGCCGAAAGCGGGTTCGCGCCGGCATGTGGCTGCGGGTCCGAAACATGAAGGGCGCCGAGGCGCCGTTCTGCCGGATGAAGCGTGCCCTCGCGGTCCTCGATCAGCAGCGGCAGTCTCAGCACGCGGCCCCAGGCGCGCCAGCGCGCGGAGGCGTCGACGCCGTCCTCGCCCGCATAGACGACAAGGTTGCGAGCTTCGTTCGCACGATGGCTCAGCTCGACGATAGCGACGAATTTCTTCGCCTGCCGGTCGCAGGGCAGGATGCGCAGCGCCACGCCGTCATAGGCGGACATCTTCTCCGACCATTCAAAGCGGCCGAGGATGGGCGAGCTGTCATAGGCCGTCACGGCGTCGGCATAGACCGTCGCATAGCGGATAAAGCCGAAGGCGCGCTCGACCGGATTGACCGCCTTGATGGCGACATGCTGCGGCAGGCCGAAGGGATCGGCGTCGAACTCGCCGCTTCTCCAGATACGCTTGCGGCGTTTCTGCTGCTGCACACACTCTTCGGCGCTCAAGACCGGGCTCCTTTACACATAACTCGTTCTGGCGAGATTAGGCGCGGAAGGGTTGGCAGCCTGTTAACGGACCCTGCCATTTCGGCACATATTTTCGCGGCCCCGCCCCATGCTCTTTGGCTTTGGGCGGGCTTTGCGGCATTCTCGGCCCCGCCACGACGCGCCATAACCCCTGACGGCTCCCGGAAGATTCAATGTCCTATGCCTCGCTCCGCGATTTTCTCGACAAGCTCGACGCCACCGGCGACCTCGTCCGGGTGAAGGAGCCCGTTTCGACCGTTCTGGAGATGACGGAGATTCAGACCCGCCTCCTCGCCGAGCAGGGGCCTGCCGTCCTCTTCGAAAAGCCGGTCATGGCGAGTGGCGAGACGTCGCCCATGCCGGTCCTCGTCAATCTCTTCGGCACGGTCGAGCGGGTCGCGCGGGGCGTCACCACCAATTTCGCGGGCGGCGGCGCGGTGGAACGGACGCGGGCAAGGCAACTGCGCGAGGTCGGCGAGGCGCTGGCGTTCCTGCGCCAGCCGGAACCGCCGGGCGGCTTCCGCGAGGCCGTTTCCATGCTGCCGCTGCTCCGCACCGTGATGGCGATGAAACCGAAAACGGTCTCTTCCGCGCCCTGTCAGGAAGTCGTGCTCAAGGGCAGCGACATCGATCTCACATCTTTGCCCGTCCAGACCTGCTGGCCGGGCGAACCCGCACCGCTCATCACCTGGCCGCTCGTGGTCACCAAGGGTCCGAAGGGCGTCAAGGAAGACGATTTCAATCTCGGCATCTACCGGATGCAGGTGCTGGGCAAGGACAAGACCATCATGCGCTGGCTCGCGCATCGCGGCGGCGCGCAGCATCACGCGCGCTGGAAGAACGAAAAGCGCGAGCCGCTTCCCGCCGCCTGCGTCATCGGCGCCGACCCCGGCACGATCCTCGCCGCCGTCACGCCCGTGCCGGACACGCTCAGCGAATATCAGTTCGCGGGGCTCCTGCGCGGCCAGAAGGTCGAACTCGTCGACTGCAAGACCGTGCCGCTGAAGGTTCCGGCGCAAGCCGAGATCGTCATCGAGGGCCATGTCTCGCTCGACGACTACGAGGACGAGGGGCAATCCGGCACTCACGCGGGCTACTACAACTCGGTCGAGAAGTTCCCGGTCTTTACCGTCTCCGCGATCACCATGCGCAAGGACCCGATCTATCTCTCGACCTTCACCGGCCGCCCGCCGGACGAACCGTCCGTGCTGGGCGAGGCGCTGAACGAGGTCTTCATTCCGCTCCTCCAGCAGCAGTTTCCGGAGATCACCGATTTCTGGCTGCCGCCCGAAGGCTGCTCGTACCGGATCGCCGTCATTTCGATGAAGAAGGCTTATCCGGGCCACGCCAAACGCGTGATGATGGGGGCGTGGTCCTACTTGCGCCAGTTCATGTACACGAAATGGGTCATCGTGGTGGACGACGACATCGACGCGCGCGACTGGAAGGACGTGATGTGGGCGATCTCGACCCGCATGGACCCGGTGCGCGACGTGACGCTGATCGAGAACACGCCCATCGACTATCTCGACTTCGCCTCGCCGGAGTCGGGACTCGGCGGCAAGATCGGCCTCGACGCCACCAACAAATGGCCGCCCGAAACGAAGCGCGAATGGGGCCGCCAGATCAGGATGGACGAAGACGTAATCGAGACGGTGACGAAGAAATGGTCGAAGCTCGGCCTGCCGGGCACGGGCAAGCCGATCTGGAAATAGACCCATGATCCCCGTTACGGACAAGCTCGCGATCGAGGATGACGAAATCTCAATCAGCTTCATCCGCGCAGGCGGTCCCGGCGGGCAGAACGTCAACAAGGTCTCGACCGCCGCGCAGCTTCGCTTCGATGCGCGAAGCTCACCCTCTCTCAATGCGCGTATCCGCGAGCGGCTTGAGCGCATCGCGGGCTCGAAGCTCACCAAGGACGGCGTCATCGTCATCACGGCAAACCGTTTCCGCACACAGGAAGCGAACCGGGAAGACGCCGTCGCGCGCCTTGTCGAGATGATCGCGGAAGCCGCGCATCAGCCGAAATTCCGTGTACCGACGAAACCGAGCCGCTCGGCGAAGAAAAAGCGTGTCGATGAAAAAGTGAAACGCGGCTCGATCAAGAAGCTCCGCTCGGGGCGCCCCGCCGACGACTGATTTCAGCCCGCAAGCGCGCGTTTCAGCGGCTCGGCCTGCGCTTCGTCGAATGCAACCAGCACGATCCGCTTCGGAAACTCGCTTTCTGCCGCATGTGCGCGGCAGGCGGCAACAGCCACTTTCGCCGCCTCGTCCGGCGGATACCCGAAAATGCCGGTCGAGATCGCCGGAAAGGCAATCGATTCCATGCCGTATTCCGCGGCGAGGTTCAGCGCGTTGCGGTAGCAATTTGCGAGCAATTCGGGCTCGCCTTCCTTGCCGCCATGCCAGACGGGGCCAACCGCGTGAATGATCCATTCCGCGGGCAGGTTATAACCGCCCGTGATGCGCGCCTCGCCCGTCGGGCAGCCGTCATAGGCCTGGCATTCGTCGATGAGGCCCGCCCCCGCCGCGCGGAAGATCGCGCCGCAGACGCCGCCGCCCGGCGCAAGACGCTCATTCGCGGCATTCACGATGGCCGTCACCTCCATTTTCGTGATGTCACCGACGTCGATCTCGGGTGCGGCTGCGGATGCCATGTCCGTTTTCCCGTGCTAGCGTCTCCCGGCTACAGATCGAATCATGCCCCGGCGCCGCGGGCAAGTGCATCGCCTTATCCGGCAGAGCATCGCTTTTCACGGGAGGAATTCATGGATTTCTATTCGGCTTCACTGCCCATTCTCGGGGTCTATGCCGGTATCAACATTCTCATCAACCTGTTTCTCGCCTATCGCGTCTCGGCGAACCGGGTGCGCTCCAACGTGATGACCGGCACCGGCGCGGACGACAAGCTCTACAATGCCTGCCGCGCCCATATCACCAATGTCGAATACACGCCCATCGCGCTCGCCGGTCTTGTCGTACTGCATCTCCTTGCCGCCTCGATCTATGTTCTCCACATCGTCGGTCTCACGCTCACCATCGGCCGCATCCTTCATGCCATCGGCGTGTCGCGCACGGGCGAGTCGACGCCGCCGCGCCTTGTCGGCACACTGCTTACCTGGATTTCGCTTCTCGTCGCGGGTATCGCCTGTCTCTGGTATGCCCTCGTCTAGTTCTCTCGTTGCATCGGACTGCCGCCCATGAGTTCTCCCGCCGCCGCGCCCATCGCCGAGACCGCTCTCGACATCGCCGCCATGCTTGTCGAGCGGGCAAAACGCGCAGGTGCGGACGCGGCGGAAGCGCTGGTGGTCGACGGCACGTCGCTCGGCGTTTCCTGGCGTCTCGGCAATCTGGAAGACGTGGAACGCTCCGAAGGCCGCGATATCGGCCTTCGCGTCTTCATCGGCAGGAAACAGGCAAGCGTTTCCTCGACGGACCTCTCCGAAGCGGCGCTCCAGCCGATGATCGAACGCGCCGTCTCAATGGCCCGTGTCGCGCCCGACGATCCCTTTTGCGGCCTTGCCGAGCCTGCGATCCTTGCGCGCGACTGGCCCGATCTCGACATCGAGGACAAGTCGCCCGTACCGAGCGCCGAACAGCTCGCCGCCGTCGCTGCCGAAGCGGAAGAAGCCGCGCTCGCTGTTCCCGGGGTCACCAATTCGAGCGGCGCAGGCGCGAGTTTCGGCCGCTCGGGCGTCGCGCTCGTCACCAGCGCCGGTTTCGCGGGCTCTTACGCGGGCACATCGTCTTCTTTTTCCTGCTCGGTGCTTGCCGGGGAAGGAACGGCGATGGAGCGCGACTACGAGTTTTCGAGCGCGCGTCACGCGAACGACCTCAAGAGCGCGGCGGAGATCGGCCGCATGGCCGGCGAAAAGGCCGTGCGTCGCCTTCATCCGCGCAAGGCCGGTTCGCAATCCGTGCCCATCGTCTACGACCCGCGCGTCTCGGGCGGTCTCGTCGGCCATTTCGCCAGCGCGATTTCGGGCGCGGCCATTGCGCGCGGTACGAGCTTTCTCAAGAAGTCGATGGGGCAGAGGGTTTTCGCGAACGGCATCTCCATCGTCGACGATCCGCACATGAAGCGCGGTCTCCGTTCCAAGCCCTTCGACGGCGAAGGCGTGAAGAACCGCCGCACCCAGCTCATCGAGGACGGCACACTGACGACATGGCTTCTCGACACGGCGACAGCGCGTCAGCTTGGTCTCGAAACCACCGGCCATGCGGCGCGCGGCACCGGCGGACCGCCCTCGCCCTCCACCACCAATCTCTACATGGAAGCGGGCTGTCTCTCGGTGAAGGAGCTCATCGCCGACATCAAGCAGGGGCTCTACATCACCGAGCTGATCGGCATGGGCATCAACGGCGTCACCGGCGACTACAGCCGCGGCGCGTCCGGCTTCTGGATCGAGAATGGCGAAATCGTCTACCCGGTGAGCGAGATCACCGTCGCCGGCAATCTCCGGGACATGTTTCTGGAAATGACCCCGGCCGACGACCTCGCCTTCCACTACGGCACGAACGCACCCACCATCCGCGTCGAGGGCATGACCGTTGCCGGCACCTGAGGCGCGGGACGCCGATTTCGCGCTTCTGAAGGAAACGGTCAGGGACGCGGGTGCGCTCGCCATGCGCTTCTACATGACCGACCACAAGCAATGGTCGAAGGCGCATGACAACACGCCGGTCACCGAAGCCGACATCGCCGTGAACGACCTCCTCCATGCGCGGCTCGGCGGCGCGCGGCCGGATTACGGCTGGCTTTCCGAGGAGACCGAGGACGACTCCTCCCGGCTCACGCAACCGCGCGTCTGGGTGGTCGATCCGATCGACGGCACGCGCGCCTTCGCCAAGGGCCGTCCGCATTTCGCGATCTCCGTCGCACTGGTGGAAGGCGGCCGCCCCGTGCTCGGCGTCATCTTCAATCCGGCGACGGACGAATTCTTCGAGGCGCGGTTCGGCGGCGGCGCGTTCCTGAACGGCAAGCCGATCCGTGTGGCGGACTGCACGGCCATCGAGGGCTGCCGCATGGTCGCCTTTGCGCCCATGTTCAAGCATCCGTCATGGCCCGAGCCCTGGCCCGAGATGGACATCATCGACCGCAATTCCGTCGCTTACCGGATCGCGCTTGTCGCGAGCGGCGCCGCGGATGCGACGCTCGCCCTCAACGGCAAGAACGACTGGGATCTTGCCGCCGCCGACGTCATTCTCCACGAGGCGGGCGGCCGCATGACGGCGCATGACGGGACGGTCTTTCTCTACAACCGGGCCACCACGCGCCATCCGAGCCTGCTGGCGGCGGGCCCCGTCCTCTACGACAAGCTTTTCGCCAGAGTGGGCTCCATCAAGCTGCCGCCGCGCACGTCCTAGGCATCGCGCGTTCCGTCAGCCCATGTTAGAATTTGTGCGGCGCAGCAGGCGTGGCCCGGGCCCGGCTCCAGGCCTTCCATCGGAGGTCTTCCATGACGAAGCAATTGCTCCATCTCGTGCTGGGTGGCGAACTCACGCATCTCGATTCCCATGACTTCAAGGACGTGTCGAACCTCGACATTGTCGGCATATTCCCGAATTATGCAGAGGCTCACCGGGCCTGGAAGGCCGCCGCGCAGCGCACCGTCGACAATGCGCATATGCGCTACTTCATCGTCCATCTGCATCGCCTGATGGATCCCGAACAAGAAGAACAAGAAGGACCTCATGAGCACTGAACAGTCTCCCAGGGCGGCACATGGCCCGAGCGCCCTCATGTCCCTCCTCTATCTGTTCGCTTTCCTGGGCGTCGTTTTCGCCACGGCGGTCGCCGGCGGCGCGGTTACCGCAACGAGCGTCGGCGACTGGTATGTCACGCTCGAAAAGCCCCTGCTCACGCCGGAGCCCTGGGTCTTCCCCGTCGTCTGGAACTTCCTCTATTTCCTCATGGCGATTTCCGCCTGGCTCGTCTGGCGTATCGCAGGCAGCTTCGACGCGGCGGGCTTCCCGCTCGCGCTCTTCGGCACGCAGCTCTCGCTCAATCTCGCCTGGAGCATCATCTTCTTCGGGCTGAAGAACCCCCCGCTCGCCATTCTCGGCATCGTCGTGCTCGACATCGCCATCGCGCTCACGATCTTCGCCTTCCTGAAGTTCAGCCGGCTCGCCGCGCTGCTGCTCGCGCCCTATCTCCTCTGGACGCTTTTCGCCACCTATCTGACCATCGGTATCGCCGTTCTGAACGCCTGACAGGGCCAAAAAATCCAATTGAATGAGGTGTTTACCATTTGCTGCCTTTATGGCGGCTGACCGCGCGGCGTGATATTGTCCGCGCCATCCGGATATTCGGGCAGCGCGGGCGCGCGCCCGTCAGAGACAGGACAGAATGCCTAGGCCGACGAGCGACATCACCCCCCGCCAGGACGGACAGGGCGCAGGCCGCGATTCCGCGCCGCCTCCCCCGCCGGCGGCCGAATTGACGATGCGCGACGTCGTTGCTCGCATGGCGCGCGAGTATCTGAAACCGCATTGGCGCCTTGCCGCCATCGCGCTTCTCGCCAGCGTCGTCGTCGCGGGTGCAACCGGCGTGGTGCCGGTGCTCATCAAGTTCGCGCTCGACAGCATCGTCGGTACCGATGCCTGGACCCTGCTCCTGATCTCGGGTGCCGCCATCGCCGCCACCTCGGTCCAGGCCGCCGCCACCTATATTGCGCGGGTCAACATGGCGACCATCGGCCAGCGCATCGTTGCCGCCGTCCAGAAGCGCATGTTCGACCGCATCATGCGCGCCGACCTTGCCTGGGTGTCGAACACGCATACCGGCCGTTTCATCTCCGGCTTTCTCTACGACGCAAACCGCGTGCGCGACTCGATCACCACCACCGTGATCGATCTCGGCCAGAACCTCCTCACCGTCATTGCGCTCATCGGCGCGATGTTCTGGCTCAACTGGCAACTCGCGCTGATCGGCCTCACCGTCATTCCCTTCGTCGCCCTCGTCGTGCGCAAGCTCGGACGGCGCACCCGCAAGGCCGCAAAACTCAACATGGAAGGCTCCGGCGACCTCACCGCCGTCATCTCCGAAGCCCTGAAGGGCATCCGCGTCGTCAAGGCCTACGATCAGGAAAAGACAGAGATCGACCGGGCGGCCGTCACCATCGACCGGGTGCGCTTCCATGCGCTGAAGGCGATCAAGAGCCGCAACATGGCGAGCCCGATCACGGGCATGCTGTCGGGCATCGGCATCGCCGCCGTCATCTATTTCGGCGGCCGCAGCGTCCAGACAGGTTTTCTTACCGTCGGCGACCTCGGCGGGTTCCTTTCCGCCATGCTCATCGCCTACGAACCGCTGAAGAAGCTCGCCAACACGCAGACCCTGATGCAGGAAGGCGTCGCCGCGGCCGTGCGCATCTTCCCCATTCTCGACATCGAGCCGACGATCACCGTGCCGGCGGATGCAAAGCCGCTCGAGGTCACAGCGGGCGCGATCCGCTTCGAGAACGTGCATTTCCACTATGGCGACGGCACCCCGGCGCTGAACGGCATCGACATCGAAATCCCGAAAGGCCACACGGTTGCCCTTGTCGGGCCGTCCGGCGCGGGCAAGAGCACGATCCTCAACCTCGTGCCGCGCTTCTACGATCCCGTCTCGGGCCGCGTCCTGATCGACGGACAGGACGTGCGCGACGTCACGCTCCCCTCGCTGCGCGCCGCCAGCTCGCTCGTGACGCAGGAACCCTTTCTCTTCGACGACACGATCCGCGCGAACATCGCCTATGGCTCGCCCGATGCGGGCGATGCCGAGATCGAACAGGCCGCGCGCAACGCTGCCGCGCATGACTTCATCGCCGCATTGCCGATGGGGTACGACACGATGGTGGGCGAAGCGGGCTTCAAGCTCTCGGGCGGCCAGCGCCAGCGCATCGCCATTGCGCGCGCCATGCTGAAGGATGCCGCGATCCTGCTGCTCGACGAGGCGACTTCCGCCCTCGACACCGCCTCCGAGATGCAGGTGCAGAGCGCGCTCACCCGCCTCATGCAGGGCCGCACCACCCTCGTCATCGCCCACAGGCTGTCGACCGTGCGCCATTCCGACCGGATCTGCTCCGCATCCCGCGGCAGCATCGTCGAGACTGGCACCCACCGGGCGCCGACGGCCGCCGGAGGGCCCGGCGGGCGCTCGGCGGGCGCCGGCGGCGCGTAGTGCAGCGACAGTACGGCGCCACGGAAACGCCCGCACAGAAGGTAGCGGATGCCACCCACCACTGCGGCGACCACCACTGCCAGGTAGGTTTCGCGAATATCACCCAGTGGCACACTTTCCAGCAGGCAGAAACGCACCCCTTCCGTGGTCGGCTCAATACGCGGTACACACAGCCGGGTACGGGTGCGGAAATAACGCTCCAGCAAACGCAGGGCATCGCCGAGGTCGGCGCTGCTGATCGCCGCATACCCCAGCAGGCCGTGGGCGGTCAGCGTCAATTGCTGCCCCAGGGCCAGGCCCAGTGCCGGATTACCGGTCATCTCCCGGGCCCCAACCATCACCCGGCGGAACTGCTCGAAACGCAACGCCGGCTCCGGGTTATACACTTCTTCTTCCGTGAGCCCCACCTGGCGCAGCAAACGCCGGGTATCCACGCCCACATCACTGATCAATTCGACCAGATTGCGGACGTAGTTCACCGGCACCGGCGAACGGCCAGTGCCCGGATCAAGCTGGATAAAGCGGTCACGGTTCATGGGTCCATCATACGCTATTTTTTGACCTGTCCGGAAATGACCGAAAAGTGTCCAGCCCTGCACTTCGCCGTTGGCCCCCTCTCTCCGACAATGCCTGCCTCGGAATTTCCCGCCTGCATCCAGCCAGCACAATCCACGCACAGCCCCATGACGACCGATTCACCCGCTCACAGCCGCCAGTTCGACGCCGCTGCTGCCCGCGCTATTCGCGCTGCGCTGAAGCACGCTCTAGTCCCCGCCGCCTTCCAGGCCCGCCCCCATCCACCGCTCTGCCTCACTCCCCTCCATCACGGCCTCCCTGC
>CAJXOU010000045.1 GCA_913057645.1 uncultured Rhodobiaceae bacterium
CGACGACGGGCTCTGGCATGTCATCTTCGCAAGCCGCCATATCGCAGAGATCGACCTGCGAAATGGCTCGTCAAAAACTGTCACCCATGTCTCCGAACACCTGTAACCCTTGTCTCCGGTCCATACACCCTCAAGGGGAGGGTGGATTTTTTGAGGAACCCATTGCGGCTGTCTCCCGGCTACTCGTCCTTGCGCTTGGCCTCGTACATGGCGCGGTCGGCGCGGGCGAGCGCATCGTCGGGTTCGTCCTCGCCGGTGAAGGCGACAGCGCCGACGGAAATCGACAGCGGGATTTCGGTGCCGCCATGGCGGAACGGCTCGCGAGAGACGAGCGCGGCGAGCGAGGCCGCTTTCGTCTTCGCCGTCTCCTCGTCGGCACGCGCGAGGATCAGCCCGAGTTCGTCGCCGCCGAGACGGCCGAGAATATCGGTCTCGCGGACATTGGCGAGAACGAGGTTCGCGAGGTGCTGAAGCGCCGCATCGCCCGCCGCATGGCCGTGAGCATCGTTCACGCCCTTGAAATTGTCGAGATCGAAATAGACGAGCCCCGCCGCCTCGCCATAGCGCCGCCCGGAGGCGATGACGCGGGAAAGCTCGCGCACGAAGGCGCGGCGGTTCAGAACGGGGATCAGCGGATCGCGGTCGGCGAGTTCTTCGCTTTCGCGCAGCCGCTCATGCATGGCGGACATTTCGCGGCGAAGTTCCGCCACCTCGCCCATGAGCTGCATCAGCGCGTCGCGCACGCGCGGCGTGAGCTCGGCCTCGGGGATGCCCATGATGCTGGCGCTGTCGGAGACGTGGCGGCCGGCGGACGGGTCGCCGGAGCGCGCCCTCGCCCGCTCCCGGGACGAAACCGGGGCGGCAGGGCCGAGAGGCTTGCTGTCACCGATCTTCATGGCGCTGGTCCCTCACCTTCCTGGCGGGGCCTCTCCATCCCCGAATCGCCCGGCTCCGAAAATGCCATTCTTTGGCGGAAAGCGCCATGCCGGGCGGCGGGAGGCGCGGAAATCAGCGCCGGAAGAGACGGTTGCGCAGAGGCACCCGGCCATCGAAAGCCATCGGCACGCCGAGGCCCGTTGCCGCATCGACCGCATGGATGTGGAGATGCGGCTCGCTGGTATTGCCGGAATTGCCGGCAAGACCGAGGAGATCGCCCGCCTCGACCCGCGCACCTTCCGCCACCGCGAGGCTCCCCCGCTGAAGATGTGCGAGGAGAACGCGGATGCCCTTCCCCTCGCAGCGGACCACGACATGGTTGCCGGCGGGATTTTCGGGATCCATGCGCGGCGGACGAAGGTCGGGAAGCCCGTCCGCCGCCTCCACCACGTCTCCCGCGCAGGGGCTCACCACGCGGAGACCGAAGATCGCATAACGCGAGGGATCGTCCGGCAGCAGACCCCGCGCGCGGAAACCCGCCGGGCCGACGGCGACGATATCGGCCGCATGGCGCTGCGCGGGATGGCCGTAGTGGCGATTGAGGAGCATGTGGGCGCCGCCCTGCACGACGGCGAAGCGCCCGCCCTCGAGCGGGAAGCGAAGCGCATGCGGCGCAGGCGCGGAGAAGACGCCAAGCGCGATCCAGACGAGAAGGCCGCCCAGGATCGCGATGCCCGCGAGCGGCGAGAAATGAGCCCGCCAGAAGGACGGCCCCGCCGCGACGTGCCACGGCCGGCACGCATGACGCCGCCAGGAAAGCAGCGCGGCCGCGGCGAGCAGCGCGACGAGCACCCAGCGCGTATAGAGGCCCGCCATGTCCCAGCGCCCGAGCGCGAGGAAGAGGAGCAGAAGGAGTGCGGCCTCCGCGACGCGGACGAGCCAGCCGCCGCGCGCCGCTTCGTCGAGCCGGAAGACGCGCCACGCATAGAAAAGCGGCAGGCCGGCGAAAACGGCGAAAAGCACGATCATCAGGAGATGGGTCAGCATGAGAGGCAGCCTGCCCCGATAAGGCGCGGCGATAAACCCCGGGGGCCTGCCTGATTGTTACTTGGGTAACAATCAGGTGCGCGATCTGCGGCTAGCTTCCCGTCAACGATCCAACGGGAGGAAGACCCATGAACGCGCCATCGCCTGCCAGCAAGGCCCTCGAGGAAGTCCGCCAGCTCGTCGCGGCCGACGACCGCCGCGATTTCGAATTCGCCGAACGCGGCTTCATCGCGACGCGGAAGGACCCGGTGATCCCGCGCGATGCGGGCGACGGGCCGGCCTTCGACCTGCGCGCCTACGACTATCTCGAAGACGAAAAGACGGACGAGACGGTGAACCCGAGCTTGCGCCGGCAGGCGAAGATCCTGACGAAGCACGGGCTCTTCAAGGTGAGGGACGGCATCTACCAGGTGCGCGGCTTCTGCGTCTCGACGGTGACCTTCATCGACGCAGGGGACGGCTGGATCGTGGTCGACCCGCTGACAAGCGTCGAGGCGGCGCGCGCGGCCTACGAACTCGTGACGGAAAACCTCGGCCACAAGCCCGTCATCTCCGTCATCTATTCGCATTCCCATGCAGACCATTATGCGGGCGTGGGCGGCGTGACGAATGCGGCGGATGTCGCGGCCGGCAAGGTCTCCGTGATCGCGCCCGCGGGCTTCCTGAAGGAAGCGGTGTCGGAAAACATCATCGCGGGGCCTGCGATGCTGCGCCGCGCGCGCTACCAGTTCGGGCTGACGCTGAAGCATGGCTGCTGCGGCGAGGCGACCTCGGGCCTCGGGCCGAGGCCCTCCATGGGCACGGCCTCGCTGATCGCGCCGACCATCGACATCACGCATACGGGACAGGAACTGACCGTGGGCAATGTGCGGATGGTGTTCCAGATCACGCCGGGAACGGAAGCCCCCGCCGAGATGAACTTCTTTCTGCCGGATCACCGCGCGGTCTTCATGGCGGAGAACGCGAACCTCTGCATGCACAATTTGCTGCCCGCGCGCGGCGCGCTGGTGCGCGATGCGAAGGCCTGGGCGGATTACCTGACGGAATCGATCCGCCTCTTCGCGGGGGAAAGCGACGTGATGTTTGCCGCGCATGGCATTCCGCGCTTCGGCACGGAAGAGATCGTGGCTTTCCTCGCGAACCATCGCGACGCCTACAAATTCCTGCACGACCAGACGATCCGGCTGATGAACACCGGCCTCGTCGCGACCGAGATCGCGGAAGTGCTGAAGCTGCCCGACGTGCTGGCGAAGCAATGGTACAATCGCGGCTATTACGGCACGATGAGCCATAATTCGAAGGCGATCTACCAGCGCTATCTCGGCTGGTACGACGCGAACCCCGCGAACCTGAACCAGTTGCCGCCGGAGCCCGCGGCAAAACGCTATGTGGAGGCGATGGGCGGGCAGGACGCGGTGAAGGCGCGCGCGGCCGAAGCGGAGACGGCAGGCGACCTGCGCTGGGCGGCGACGCTGCTGAACCACGCCGTCTTCAACGATGCCTCGGACCGGCAGGCGCGCGAACAGCTCGCGGGCATCTACACGAAGCTCGGTTTCGAGGCAGAAGCCGGCACCTGGCGCAACATCTACCTCACCGGCGCGCAGGAACTGACGGACGGCGTCGCAAACCTCTCGCCCGTGGCGGCGAACGCCGACGTGCTCTCCGCAACGACGACGCCGATGCTGCTCGACGTCGCCGCCGTGCGCGTGAACCCGGCCAAGGCGGAAGGCAGGAACTTCATGGTGAACCTTCGCCTCACCGACCGGGACGAGACACATCTCGTGACGGTGGAGAACGGCGTGCTGATCCACGAGGAAGGCATCGAGGACAAGGACGCGGGCGCGACCGTGACGATGACGCGCGCCGAACTCATCATGACGCTGCTGGCGGGCTTCCCCGTCGCGGAGTTCATCGAGAAGGGCGGCATCAAGGTCGAAGGCGACGCCGCGCTCTACGAGACGCTGACGGGGCTCATCGAGGCGCCGAAGCCGAACTTCAACATCGTGGAGCCGTGAGGCGGCCAGGACGACGAGGCGAAACCAGGGGACGGAATGGCGGTTTCAAGCCGCTTTCCGGCCCTGCCCGCTTTCCTTGCCAAGCGGCTCACCATGCCTATACTCCCTCGCTTTCCGAAACCCGGGCGGCGAGCGCCCGGCGGTAGAAAACGGCGGAAAGCATGGCCAGATCGCAATCGGGACAAGCCCTTGTCGGCATCATCATGGGGAGCCAGTCGGACTGGCCGACCATGAAGCACGCGGCCGATGCGCTTGAGGCTCTGGACGTGCCCTATGAGGCGCGGATCGTCTCGGCCCACCGCACGCCCGAACGCATGGTCGACTACGCCAAGACGGCCCGCGAACGCGGCCTCAAGGTCATCATCGCGGGCGCGGGCGGCGCGGCCCATCTGCCGGGCATGACGGCGTCGCTGACGCCGCTGCCGGTCTTCGGCGTGCCCGTGCAGTCCAAGGCGCTGTCGGGCGAGGACAGCCTGCTCTCCATCGTGCAGATGCCGGGCGGCATTCCCGTCGGCACGCTCGCCATCGGCGAAGCGGGCGCGAAGAATGCAGGCCTGCTCGCCGCCGCCGTGCTCGCCCTTTCCGACGACGCGCTGGCGAAGCGGCTCGATGCCTGGCGCGCGAAGCAGACGGAAGCCGTCGGCGACACGCCCGAGGACCGGTAATGTCGCTCGTCGCACCCGGCGGCAGGATCGGCATTCTCGGCGGCGGACAGCTCGGCCGGATGCTCGCGAGCGCGGCCGCAGAACTCGGCCTGCATGCGCATATCTACTGCCCGGACGAGGAAGCGCCCGCCGCGGAAGTTGCGGCCGAGTTCACCCGCGCGGACTACGAAGACGAAGCGGCGCTGACGCGCTTCGCCGCGAGCGTCGATGTCGTCACCTACGAGTTCGAGAACGTGCCGGCGGAAACGGCGCGCATTCTCTCCGAGCATGGCATCGTGCGGCCCGGTCCGCTGGCGCTGGCGACGGCGCAGGACCGCCATGTCGAGAAGAGCTTCCTGACGGCGCAGGGGATCGCGACCGCGCCTTTCGCGGATGTTGCGAGCGAAGCGGACCTGATGGTTGCCGTGGAGAGCATCGGTGTCCCCAGCGTGCTGAAGACGCGGCGCTTCGGCTATGACGGCAAGGGACAGGCGAAGATCGCCTCGCCAGACGCGGCAGCCGCCGCCTATGACGAAATCGGCCGCCAGCCCGCGATCCTCGAAGGCTTCGTGAATTTCGAGCGCGAGATTTCCGTCGTCGTCGCGCGCGGGGAAAACGGCGAGACCGCCGCCTACGATCCGGTGGAGAACATCCACAAGAACCACATCCTCGATCGCACGCTCGCGCCTGCCGGGCTGCCGAAGGCCATTGCCGACGAGGCCTGCGCCATCGCGGCGCGCATCGCCAAGGAACTCGATTATGTGGGCGTGATGGGCGTGGAGATGTTCCTGCTGCCGGAACAGGGAAACAAGCGCCGTCTCGTCGTGAACGAGATCGCGCCACGCGTGCACAACTCCGGTCACTGGACGATGGATGCCTGCACGGTGAGCCAGTTCGAGCAGCATGTGCGCGCGATCTGCGGCTGGCCGCTCGGAAACCCGAAGCGCCACTCCGACGCCATGATGACGAACCTGATCGGCGATGAAGTGGAAAGCTGGAAGACGCTCGCGGCAGAGCCCGACACCGCGATCCACCTCTACGGCAAGGCGGAATCCCGCCCCGGCCGCAAGATGGGCCACGCAACCCGCCTTTATCCTTTGGGAAAACGTCCGCCGGTTACGCCTTCTTAACGCTCCCCTTCCACTCTCGAGGCTGGGAAACGCCGGGACACAAAGGGCAAGCGCTGAAGGACGCCCCGAAGCCCGGGCATGGAAGGAAGAGGTCTCCCATGGCATGGGAACAGGCCGCGACCGGACTGGCGGACGGCATCCGGGAAGAGATTCCGGCCGATGTGCGCAGCCTGATGGCGGAACGGGCGCCGAGCCCCGGCGAACGCGCGACCGCGCCCGTTCTCGGCACGCGGGCCCATACCGATCTCTTTCAATACTGGCTGAGCCTGCCGCGCGAAAGCGGCATACCCGAGGCGTCCGACTTCAATCCGATGGCGGCGCGGCAATGGCTGCCGGAAATGGCGATGTTCAGCCTGGCGAGTCCGGAAGAGATACCGCACCGGCTTGTCGGCACGGGCCTTGCCGAGCGGCTCGGCTTCGACGCGACGGGCACCAACCTGCTCGATTTCGTCGATCCGTCCTATCGCCGCCAGTGCTCGCGCGACATGCACGAGGCCGGCTACCGGCCCTGCGGCTGGCAGGTGCGCTACCTGACGCATTACCCCTCGGGCCGCGTGGCCCACGTGCAGAGCATCTATCTGCCTCTCAGGGGACCGGCCGGGCAGCGCCCGCGCATTCTGAGCCTGCATACGCCGGAGCAGCCGCAGCGCTATCAGGGCCCTGCAGAGAAGCCGAGCTTCGCGAGCGAGATCGCCCGCATGGTCTGGATCGACGTGGGCTTCGGCGCGCCGGACGCATCACGGTAAGACGCCGTTAACTTCTCCGGGATCACCCTGAGGGTTGGAAAAGCGCCTGCCTGGCGCACAAGGCGGCACTTATTATCCACACCACAGCGAAGGATGGGCATGCCCGGCAGCCCCGCCAGCAACATGACGCTCGATGCGATGCCTGAAGACGTCAGGCATCTGATGGAGACCTGCGCCGTGAGCCCGGGCGAACAGGCGGGTGCGCCACGGCTCGACGTCGCATCGCAGAGCGCCGTCTTCGACTACTGGCTGAGCCTGCCGCGCCCGACAGGCATTCCCGACGCATCGGCGTTCAACCCTGCCGCGGTGCGACGCCATCTGCCGAGCCTCACGATCCTGTCGCTCACCAGCCCGGACGAGATCAGTCACCGCCTTGTCGGAACCGAGGTGACGTCCAGTCTCGACACGAACCTGACGGGTGCGAACCTGCTCGACTTCGTGCCGCCGGAAACGCGCCTGCAATGCGCGCGCGACATGCACGAGATGGGCTATCGCCCCTGCGCCTGGCAGGCGCGCCACGTCACGCGCTACGCCTCCGGCCTCATATCCTATGTGAACACGCTCTACCTGCCGCTGCGCGCGCCCGACGGTCAGCCGCCACGGATTCTCGGCATGCACCGCTCCGAACAGCCGACGGGTATCGGCGACAAGTCGGACACCACGATCTTCGGTGCCGGGTTCGACCGGATGATCTGGATCGATGTCGGCTTCGGAGTGCCGGGCTAGCCCTTGCCGTAACGCAACCGGCCAAGCAGCGCGAACGGGTCCGGCAGGCGGCTTGCGACGTTCTTCACACCCGCCTTCGCTTTCTCGAAACGCATCACATCCTCGATGCGGCGGTCGAGAAACGCCCAGGTGCGCGCATAATTCTCGCTGTCGTCGGCGAACCAGTAGAGCGTGACCGAGGAGAAGACGCCGGCCAGGGTCGCTCGCTTCGTGTAGAAATTGAAATCGGTGGAGGTGTCGCCGGCGGCACGCCAGATCGCATCGACCGTACGATAGAGCGAGTGGGGCCCGCGCGTACCCGATGTCGGCAGCGCGAACATGGTGATCGCACGGCGCATGGCTTCCCGCGCATGCAGATCGACCTCGATCCTCGTGCGAACGGCGAGCGTGATCCGCTCGCGGATCTTCATCGCGGCAAGGTCCTGTCCGGCCAGCGCCTCTTCCATGCGGCGGTCGCCATCTTCGAGAAAGAAGTCGACGAGATCGAGAATGCCGTCCGGAAAGGCGAGACGCATCTCGCCGTGGGAAACGCCCGCCGTTTCCGAAGCCTCGCGCAAAAGGCGCGGCGTCCAGCCGTCGAAGGCGACGTTCGGGAGCGCGGCCTCGAGGACCTTCGTCCGCGTGGCTTCCAGGCGATCGCTCTTCGACCGGGCCCCGCCGGGGCGCTTCTTCGACGTGTCAGGCATCGGCATTTTCCTCTTGCGTCTCTCCGGCGGGCTCGCGGGCGGCGAGCCAGGCTTTCGCTTCCGTCTCGAAGATCAGTTCGGTGAGATCGTCCATCCGCTGCGGATAGAGTATGCCATCGAGATGGTCGCATTCATGCTGGACCACCCGGGCATGGAAACCGCGTGCAACGCGCTCGACCGCCTCGCCGTCGAGGCCATAGCCCCGGTAGCGCAGCGCCGTATAGCGCGGGACCGCACCGCGAAGGCCGGGCACCGACAGACAGCCCTCCCAGCCCTTTTCACGCTCTTCCGACAGGATCTCGATTTCGGGGTTTATGAGGACCGTGAGGGGCGCCGTATGGTCGAACGCCTCTTCCTCGTCAATCTCTTCCGGCGCACGCTCGGGCGGCGCCTGGAAGACGACGATCCGCCAGGGCTCGTAAACCTGCGGCGCGGCGAGACCGGCGCCATTGGCATCGATCATGGTCTCGATCATGTCGCGGACGAGCGCCTTCACTTCCGGAGCGGTCGGGTCCGGAACCGGTTTCGCCACTCCCTGCAGCACAGGGTGGCCCATGCGGGCAATCTTGCGTATGGCCATGGGCTGAATATGAGGCCGGGCGGTCCCCCGGGCAACCGGGCCCGAAGCCGCAGCCCGGCCCCCGAGGGGCAGATTTCGGGGGTTTTCGGGGTCCCCGGTGGACATTCCCCGAAAGCTTTGCTAGAAAGCGGCTCGCTCGCGGGTCCGGGAAACCGGTTCCCGCGACTAACTTATTGAATCGAAAACAGGATCAGCTCGTGCAGGTACTCGTTCGCGACAACAACGTCGACCAGGCCATGAAGGCTCTGAAGAAGAAACTTCAGCGCGAAGGCGTGTTCCGCGAAATGAAGCTCCGGAACTTCTACGAGAAGCCCTCCGAGAAGCGCGCCCGGGAAAAGGCCGAAGCGATCCGCCGCGCCCGCAAGCTCGCGCGCAAGCGCGCCCAGCGCGAATCGGGCGTCGCCGCCGCCAAGAAGTAATCCCTTTCAGGGTTTCGACGATCTGAAGCGCCTCCGGTTTCCGGGGGCGTTTTTCGTTTGAGGGATCAGAGGCGCTCGCCGGGCGATTGCGCGTTGCGCATACCCTCCCAGACCCTGAGCCGGCCGGTGCGCTTCGCCCAGCGATAGGCCGCCTTGCCTGCCGCATTCTGGTGGTGCCACTGGAAGGAGAGCATGGGCCCCAACCGGGGAATCCAGAATCCCTCCGGCATCTCCGCCCGGGGCGCGACGGCGCCGAGCGCAATATCGGCGATGGCGACACCCGCACCCTCGCCATAGGGCCGGCGGGCAAGAAGGTTGCCCGCCCCGTCGATCACCTGCGTCTCGCCCATGAGCTGTGTGCGCATCGGCACCGAGAACCGCGTGCCCGGCAGCACGAGCATTCCTCCTTCGATGACGCTCGCATGACCCGCATGAAGAAGAGGAGCCCCGACAAGGGCGGCGAAGGTGCCGGGCGTGCGCGCCATCAGCCGGCCATTGCCCTCATGAAGGCCCCGCCAGTAACTGCGGAACCACTTCCAGCCGGGCTCGCTCCACCAGTGGCTGCCGGTCATGAGGAGTGCGACCCGGCCGCGCAACCGCTTCACGGTCTGGGTCCGGACCGTCTCCCAGCAGACCGCCGCGCCGACCGGCCCGAGCGAGGTCTCCATGAGGCCCTTGTCGCGCCCGCCGACATAGAAGGCGTTTTCCACCATGGTCGGCAGGTCCTTGTCGTGCCGGTGAACCGTGCCGTCCGGCTCGACAAGGACATAGGTGTTGTAGACATCGCCGTTTCGCATCTCGAGATAGGAACCGCCGATGTGAATGCGGTGACGCCGCGCCTTTTCCTTCAGCATGTCGAGCGCCGGATTTTCCGGCGGCAGCGACGCGGCGAAGACGCGCTCGTCATAGATGATGCAGGTGGTGAAGAACTCCGGCAGGGCGACGATCTCCGCGCCCTGCCCCACCGCCTCTTCCACGAGGCGGCTTGCATGCTCGATGTTCCACGGGATATCGGCAACGCGCGCCTCGACCTGGATGGCGGCGGCGCGGACGGGTTTGCTCTTGCGTGTCATGTGAGCCTCCTCAGGCGGTGAACCAGGCATAGAGCAGCCAGGGATAGGCGACGCTCAGGAGACCGAAGGAAGCGAAGGTCGCGGCATCGACCGCGCGGTGCTTCACGTATCCGCCCGGCGAACAGGCATGGAGCAGGAAGAGCTGCGCGTTGGTCCATGAACCGACGACGAGCAGCCAGCCCGCGACTTCGGGAATGGCGGGATGAACGGCGGCGATCGCGAATTGCAGCAGCGCCATCAGGATGTTGTCGATGTGGCACTGGAGCACGCGCTTCGCATCCTTGAAGGGACCGAGGGGCCGGCCTGTCGCATACATGAAGGTGATCACCCAGCCGAGCGCGACGGCGAAGGTGATCTGAATAAGCCCCGAAGAAATCAGTATCCGCGCCATGTCCGCCCCCAGTCTTGTCGAATCATACGGACAATCCAGGGATTGCCGCCGTCCGTTCTCCTCACATAATGCCTATATTTCCATTGACGCGGACATGGTCAATCCGGACGATCCCGCAAATATTGTCGAAAAATCCGGACAAATGACATGGAGCTCGAACACAAGCTCGCCGCGCTTGGCCTCGTCGGCAAGAAGGCCCGCTTCTACCTTGCCGCCCTCGAACTGGGCGACGAGACCGTGACCCGCGTCGCGCGGCAGGCGGGGATCGAGCGCACGACGGCCTATGCGCTGTTCGAAAAACTGCTTGAAGAGGGCCTCGTCACCCGGATGGAGCGCGGGGGGCGGACCCATATCATTGCCGAGGACCCGGATGTGCTGATCCGCAATCTCGAGGACCGGCAGCGCAGCCTGAACGACATCTTGCCCGAGCTGCGCGCGATCTATACCCGCACGCATGGCACCCCGCGCTTCCGGCTGTACGACGGCAAGGAAGGCATCCGCACCGTGCTCAACGCCGTTCTGGCGACGCCGGTGCCGGAAATCTGCGGCATTCTCTCGATGCGCGAGCTGCTCGCCGTGCCGGGCCCGAAGGCGTTGCGCGATTTCATCAACGCCCGAGTGGCAAACGGTACGCGGCTCCGCGTCATCCGTTCGCAGAGCGAAGAGACGCACGACATCTGGCGGCAAAGCGACGAAGAACTGCGCGAGGTGCGCCATGCGCCGTCCTCCGACGCCTTCCGCATCACGACCTTCATCTGCGGCGGCATGGTGGCCCTGGTTTCGTCGCGCCGCGAGAATTACGGCCTCATCGTCGACAGCGAGGAATTCGCCGGCCTTCAGCAGGCGCTCTTCGAGACGCTGTGGCGGACAAGTCATCCCGCGTGAGACTTACGCCCGGCGGCGAAGAAACGCCCAGGGGATGACGAGCGCGGGGATCGCGAGGCCCGCCCAGGAGAGGGCATCGAGCCAGCCGTCACCCAGCAGCGCCGCGACGAGGCCGACGATGGTGACGACAGCGAGCAGAAGCGGCACGGCGAAGATTTCGCCAAGCGTGAAATGACGGCGCCTTGTCATTCTGCCGGACCGGCCTGCGGCAGCAGCTCTTCATGCGCATGGCGCGTGCCCGGGGCGGGAAGCGAACGGCGTGCCACCCATAAATAGAGACCGCTGCCGAGAATGACGATGGCGGCAATGTCGAAGAGCGCCCAGAGGATCTTCATCGGCAGGCCGCCATAGTCGCCGAAATGCAGCGGCTGCGAGAGGCGGAGCGTCGTCATGTACCACGGCATGGAACGCATCTCGGTGAGCGCGCCCGTTTCCGCATCGATGAGGGCGGGCGTATGCAGCTGCTTCGTCGCGGGCGTCGCTCCGCGCAGCCAGACGGCATAATGGTGATTGCTCGAAAAGCGCACGCCCGGAAAGGCGACGAATTGCGGCGTGGTGCCGGGCGCGGCCGACATCGCCGTCGCGACCGCGCCGTCGAGCGACGAAAACGCCGTCGGCACGGGCTTGTCCTCATAGGGCGCGACCATTTCGGAGAGCTGATCGGCGCGCCAGAGATCGACCAGCGGCGTCGAGAGCGTGTTCACGACGCCGGTGAGCCCGACGACGCTCGCCCACATCAGCGTGACGATGCCGAGGAGATTATGCGTGTCGAGCCACTTCGCACGACTGTTGCGGGAGACGCGCACCGTGCCGAAGCGCAGCTTGCGCATGAAAGGCGCGTAGACCACGACGCCGGAGACGATGGCGACGAAGAAGAGGAACCCCATGAAGCCGAGAAAGAGTTCACCGCCCAGCCCCAGGAACATGTCGGTATGAAGTTGCAGGATGAAGTGCATCACGCCTTCATCGTCCGGCGTGCGCACGGGTTCCGCGGTCGGCCGGTGGATCGAGATGAAATTCATCTCCTCGACGGTGGAACGCGGCCGCGGCCCCGTCGTGACGTTCACCACGGGCTGATCTTCGTCGAAGCTCATGAAGAGCGGGATCGTCCCCGGAAACCGGGCCAGCGCCGTGTCGAGCGCGTCTTCGAGCGTCTTCGAGGGCGCGCCCGCCTCCATGGCGGGCAGCGGCCGCTCGCCTTCCAGAAGATGATCGATCTCTTCATGGAAGATGAGCGGCAGGCCGGTGATGCAGAGCATGAGCAGAAAGACGGTACAGACAAGGCTCGTCCACTTGTGGACGAGGTACCACGCCTTGACCGCACCGCTGCTCATTCTCGTACTCCGGTCATCGTCAGGATCAGAATTCGGTCGAAACCGAGAACTTCGCCGTCAGCGGGTCGCCCATCGTGAGATAGCCGCCATTGGCCGACGCCCAGTACGACTCGTCCGTCACATTCTCGATGAAGAGGTTGAAGGTGACGGGGCGCTCACCGAAGTCTGCCGTATAGCGCGCGCCGATGTCGAGCCGCGCCCAGTCGGGCACTTCCTGCGTGTTCGCAGCATCTGCATACTGCTCGGCCGTGTAGAGCACGCGGGCCGTCGCCGTCACGCCCGCGAGGAACGGCAGGTCCCATTCTCCCGTGAGATTCACCAGATAGTCGGGCACGCCAACGGCGCTGTTACCGTCATTCGCGCCCAGGGCCGTCGATGTCAGTTCGGCGTCGAGGAAGGTTACGCCGCCGAGAAGACGCACACCCTCAGCGGGTTCGCCGAACATGGTGAGTTCGAGGCCGCGGTTGCGCTGCTCGCCGTCGACGACGAAGACGTTCGCCGCATTCGTGTAGGCGGAGGGTTGTTCGGTCTGGAAGAGCGCGGCGCCGAAGCCGAAGGAACCGAGGTCGACCTTGCCGCCGATTTCATACTGTTCGGAAACGAAAGGCGGAAAGGTTTGATTCGGGTTGAGCGTGGTGTTCGGAGACGTCGGTCCCTGCGCCAGACCTTCGATCATGTTCGCATAGACCGTGACCTGATCGGTGACGTTCACAGCGACCCCTGCAAAAGGAGAAGTCTCTGATTTGTCGTAATCCGAATTCACCGCTCCTGTCGTGCGATTATAAGCGCGGACGTGGATGCGTTGATCGCGAACGCCGAGCGTGAGGTGCACGTCATCGTTCAGGAAGGAAAGCGTGTCGGAAAGATAGAGGCTCGATAGCTCCACCTTCTCCGCGAGCGGCGGGTTGTCGAGGCTGCCTTCCACAAAGGCACCCGCCGCGGGGCGCGGCAGATTGGCCGGATTGTAGATGTTGGTCGCAAGCGGAGCACCGAAATCCGAGAACTCGTAGGCGTTGCGGTTACGCTGGCTCGTCATTGACGCGCCGGCATTGAGGTCGTGGCTGACCGGGCCCGTGACGAAATCGGCGCGGAGACCGCCTTGCGCCGTGTAGACCGAGTCTTCGCGCGCTACCGTCCCGCGAACGACGGTCGCATTGCCGTTGAGCGCCGTAAGCGTGGGCGAACCGCCATCGCTGTCTTCGCGCATCTCGCGAACACCTGCTGCGGCATAGGCCGTCAGGTTCTCCGTGAGGTCATATTCTCCCTTGAGAAGGACAAAACTGTCTTCCATTTCGGAGTAGAGCCAGGAGGCGCCGTAGTTCGTGGTGGAATCGGGTGCATCCGGCACCGAAGTGAGGCCGCCGAGCTGCACGATCGGCCGCCCCTGATCGACACGGTGGTTCTGATGGACGGCATCGAGCGAAATCCGGAAATCCTCGCCGCGATAATCGATCGCCGCTGCACCGAGAAGATAGTCACGCTCCTCATTGTCGATGGCGGTTTCGCCGGTGCGGCCCGCCACGTTGAGGCGCACGCCCCATTCGTTGTTGGCGCCGAAACGCTGGCCGACATCGGCATGGCCGGAGACCTGGCTGTCCATCGAATAGCCCGCGGTGACGCGGCGCGTCGGCACGTCATGCGCGCGCTTCGGCGCGAGATTGACGCTGCCGCCGATGCCCGACCCCCCCGGGGGAACGCCGTTGAGGAAGGCGCTCGCGCCTTTCAGCACCTCGACACGCTCGAACATCTCGATGCCGGGAAGCTGGCGCGGCGTGACACCGTAGACGCCGTCGATCGCGATATCGTCCGAGAAGAGTTCAAAACCGCGGATCACGAACTGCTCGCCGAAAATGCCGAAGCCGTAGCTCGTACGCACCGAAGGATCGTTCGCCACCACGTCGCCGATCGTTTCCGCCTGCTGGTTGCGTATGAGTTCTTCCGTGTAGGACGTGACGCTGAAGGGCACATCCATGATGTCCTTGTCGCCGAGGACACCGATGCGCGCGCCAGTTGCGACCTGACCACCGGCATAAGGCGCTGGCAGCGTTTCCGCCGTGCCCCGGACCTCGAGCGGCGCCAGTTCTATCGATTCTTCTTCCCCCGCCGCGTCCTGGGCAAATGCCGGCGCCGAAGCGAGCGCGAGAGCACTCGCCGATGCCAGAAGAAAAAGCCTGATCCGGTCAGCCGCCGAAATCGATCCACGCATGATGTGACTACCCCTCTTGTGCCTGCCGTGCGGCGGCAGAACCCCTTTTTGAGAATGAGAGGCGCTTGTAACGCTTATGCGAATCAATATCAACAGAGACTGGGGTGAAACGCGCTGGCCTGTCTGGGAAAGCCGGTTTGCGTGACTTTTGTGACGCAGGGCTTCAGAGGCGCTTGGAGAGAAACCGCTCGTAGTTCCGGTAGCCGGCTTCCTCGTAGATTCGGCGCGCCCGGACATTGGCCTCGAGCACGTAGAGCCGGATCTCGGCGATGCCAGCCGCTCTGGCGGCCTTCTCCGCGGCGGAGAGGAGGGCCTGGCCGATCCCCTGCCCGCGCGCCTCCTCGGCGACGGAGATGTCCCAGATGAGCGCGTGGCGGCGATGTTCGGGCTTCACGAAGGTGCCGGGGTCTTCCTCGAAAGTGTAGCTGAGGAAGCCGGTCACCGCGCCCCCCTGCTCGGCCACCAGCGTGACGCCGCCAAGCTCCGCGATCTGGCCTGCGACCCAGGCGAGATGGCTTTCGGCGGCCTCTGGGCCCGCCCTGTTCTCCTCGATTTCCGCTTCGAACGCATTGAGCGCGCCCATCAGGCGGATGAGGGCGGGCCGGTCCTCCGGCAAGGCCTCGCGGATCTTCGCGGTCACGTCAGAACCTTTCCTCGCCCTGCTCGCGCACGGGGTCCGGAAAATCGCGATAGAGCGCGAATTCGATGTTCTGGACCAGCGAATTGACGCCGTAGTGATCGCTCTCGATGGGGTCCGCACGTGTCGCTACCCAGTCGAAGGCACCGTCGAGCTGGGTGAGATCCGTCACCTCGATCATGAAATGGAACTCGCCGAGACGCGACGGCGCGAGGCCGAGCTTCTTGCGCATGAGCCGCCAGCCCTCGATGACGCCTTCCGTCTCGAGGCGGTCCATGTATTTCGTGAAGGCCTCCACGAAATCCATGTCGCGCACGCCGGGCTTCAGGTTGAACCAGCCGTGATAGATATCCATGCGAATCCCCCATGAGAAAACGGGCGGCGATCATGTGACCACCGCCCGCCCGTTTCGTCCAGCAAGACGGTGCGGTCAGCCTCGCCCCAGCGTCTTCGCGCCGAAGACGGAAAGCGCAACCAGCACGAGTTCGATGACGATGGGCTGTACGACGCCCTCCGGCGCACCGTCGACGGCGACGCCGAGAATGCGGCCGATGACGGCGAGCCCGAAGAGCGCCGCAGCGCCCCACATCCATTGTGCCCGGCCCGCGAAAAGCGCGAGCAGCGCGGCAAGAGCACTCGCGAGGAAGAAGGCGCCGAGATCGGCGCGAAGTGAGTTTCCGCCAAGCGGCGAGAGCGCGCCGAGGCCGAGCATTTCGCCAAGCTGCACGGGCTGGGCAAAGGCCATCAGCCCCATGGCCAGTGAAAAGAGCCCCACCAGGGCAACCGCGATGCGGCCAATCCAGATCATGTTTCCTGTCCCCTCTTTTTCCGTTTCCGCCCCAAGGAAAACGGGCGGTGCCTATGTTGAGCACCGCCCGCGTATTTCGTCCAGCCTGAGTAGGACTCAGAGGTTCTTGACGATTTCCTCGACCATCTTTTTCGCGTCGCCGAAGAGCATCATCGTGTTGTCGCGGAAGAAGAGTTCGTTCTCGACGCCTGCATAGCCTGATCCCATGCCGCGCTTCACGAAGAGAACCGTTTTCGCCTTTTCGACATCGAGCACCGGCATGCCGTAGATCGGGCTTGCGGTGTCGGTCTTGGCGGACGGGTTCGTCACGTCGTTCGCGCCGATGACGAAGGCGACGTCGGCCTGGGAGAACTGGTTGTTGATGTCTTCGAGTTCGAAGACTTCGTCGTAGGGCACGCTCGCCTCGGCCAGCAGCACGTTCATGTGGCCCGGCATACGGCCCGCGACGGGATGAATGGCGTAGGAAACCTTGACGCCCTCTTCCTTGAGGATGTCGGCCATCTCGCGAAGTGTGTGCTGCGCCTGCGCCACCGCCATGCCGTAGCCCGGCACGATGATGACGGAACCGGCATTCTTCATGATGAAGGCCGCATCGTCCGCCGAGCCCTGCTTCACCGGGCGCGTTTCGACCGCACCGCCCGCTGCAGCCGCCGCATCCGCGCCGAAGCCGCCGAGAATGACGCTGAAGAAGGAGCGGTTCATGCCCTTGCACATGATGTAGCTGAGGATCGCGCCCGACGAACCGACCAGCGCGCCCGTGACGATGAGCGCGAGGTTGCCGAGCGTGAAGCCGATACCGGCCGCCGCCCAGCCCGAATAGGAGTTCAGCATCGACACGACGACGGGCATGTCCGCGCCGCCGATCGGGATGATGATGAGGAAGCCGATGATGAAGGAGAGGATGGTGATCGCGAGGAAGAGCTCGATCGTCTGGTTCGCCGGATCCATCACGATGTAGGCAATACCGCCGACGATCGCGAGGGCAAGGCCTGCGTTGATGACGTGGCGCCCGGGCAGCATGATCGGTGCACCCGACATGTTCCCGTTCAGTTTCGCAAAGGCGATGATTGACCCCGAGAACGTGATCGCGCCGATGGCAACGCCGATGCCCATCTCGATGAGGTTCGCACCATGGATCGCGTGGAAGCTGCCGATGCCATAGGCTTCCGGCGCAAGAAACGCGGACCAGGCGACGAAGACCGCCGCGAGACCGACCAGCGAATGGAAGGCCGCGACGAGCTGCGGCATCTGCGTCATGGCGATGCGGCGCGCGATGATGGCGCCGATGCCACCACCGATGACGAGGCCCACGACGATGAGCCCCCAGGTGAGCGTGTTCTGCGCCTGCAGCACCGTGAGCGTCGTCACGATGGCAATCGTCATGCCGATCATGCCGTAGGTGTTGCCCTGGCGCGACGTCTCGGGCGACGACAAGCCGCGAAGCGCGAGAATGAAAAGCACCGCCGAAGCGAGGTACAGCAGGGCCGCTATATTGGCTGACATGTCCCGTTTCCCCTCAGCGCTGCTTTTTCTTGTACATGGCGAGCATGCGTTGCGTGACCAGGAAGCCGCCGAAGATATTGACGGCGGCAAGGATCACCGCGACGAAGCCGAAGCCCTTCGACACCCATCCAGTATCCCCCGCCTGCGAGAGATCGAGACCGACGGCGATCAGCGCGCCGACGATGATGACCGAGGAGATGGCGTTGGTAACCGACATCAGCGGCGTGTGCAGCGCGGGCGTCACGCTCCAGACGACGTAGTAGCCGACGAAGATCGCGAGCACGAAGATCGCGAGCCTGAAAACAAAAGGATCGACAGCAGCGGCTTCCATCAGTTGCCTCCTTCGCGGAGCGACGGGTGGACCACCTGACCGTCTTTCGTCAGGCAGGTACCCGTGATGATTTCGTCTTCCCAGTTGATCGCAAGCGCTTTCGTCTCCTTGTCGATCAGGGGCGTGATGAAGTTCAGAAGGTTCTTCGCATAGAGCGAGGATGCATCGACCGAGAGTTGCGCCGCGACATTGGTGTCGCCCATCAAAAGCACACCATGCTTTTCGACGCGCTTGCCCGGTTCGGAGAGCGGGCAGTTGCCGCCGCGCTCGACCGCGAGATCGACGAGGATCGAGCCCGGCTTCATGCTCTTCACCATTTCCTCGCTGACGAGTTCCGGCGCCGGACGGCCCGGGATGAGCGCGGTGGTGATGACGATATCCTGCTTCTTGATGTGCTCGGCGACGAGCGCGGCCTGGGCGCGCTTGTAGTCCTCGCTCATTTCCTTCGCATAGCCGCCGGCCGCATCGCCGCTTTCTTCCGATTCGACCATGACGAATGTGCCGCCGAGGCTTTCGACCTGCTCCTTCGTAGCGGCGCGCACGTCGGTCGCCGACACGATGGCGCCGAGGCGTTTCGCCGTCGCAATGGCCTGCAGCCCCGCGACGCCGACGCCCATGATGAACACACGGGCGGGCGCAATGGTGCCCGCCGCCGTCATCATCATCGGCATGGCGCGGGTGAAGGCCGCCGCCGCGTTGATGACCGCCTTGTAGCCAGCGAGATTCGACTGCGAGGAGAGCACGTCCATCGACTGCGCGCGCGTGATGCGCGGCATGAATTCCATCGCGAAAGCGTTGATGCCGGCATCGGCATATTTCTGCAGGCGCGGCTTGTCGTCCCACGGATTGAGAATCGCGGCGAGCATCGCGCCGCGCTTCATCATCCCGATTTCTTCATCGGACGGCGCACGCACCTTGAAAACAATGTCGGCATCCTTCAGCGCCTCGGCGGCGTCCTGCGCGATGGTCGCGCCGGCATCCGCATAGACCTGGTCGGCGATCGAGGCATGGGCCCCCGCGCCGGTTTCCACGATGATGTCGAGGCCAAGAGCGCTGAGTTTCTTCACCGTCTCGGGCGAAGCGGCCACCCGGGTTTCGCCGTCGAGCCGTTCCTTGGGAATCGCAAGTTTCATGGAGCGTCGCCTGTTCTCCGGGTCGTCCGCGACAGGCGCGGCCACCGAATGAGAATGAGAATTATTCGAATATGCAGCGCTGGAGTTTGATTTCAAGTGGAAATCAAATCACGTCACCGCCGCCGATGCAGTCTCAGACGAGGAAAATCGCCATCAGGATCAAGGTGAGGACGATCAGTCCCGTGCCCCATTTGGTCGCCGTGATGAAACCCTCATAGGTGCCGAGATGCTCCTTGGAGTCCATCTCCTTGCCCCAGTTTTCCTCGAATCCAGCCATGGTACCTCGCCCGCTTGATGCCGCTCTTTTCGCTCGTTTCGAGCGAGCCGGACTATAGCAAACGAACCGCCCGCGGCAAGCGCCGCGCACTCGCTCCTTGCGCTAAATCCCTACAGGAGTTGTGCAATTCCGTTCAACAGCGGCGTCATGCAGCTTCAACTCTCGAAGGGCGACGGGATCGGGCCGCTTGCGACTTTCCGCGAGGGCGCGGAATGGTCCCAGTCGGCGAGGAGCGCCCGCAGCGCCGCGACGAAAGCAAGCGGCTGGTCGAGCATGACGTGATGACGCGCCTGCGGGATTTCGATGACGGGCGCGGACCGCCCCAGCAGGTTGAACATGTATTCGCCGATCTCGGCGGGCAGCAGTACGGAGAACTCACCCCGCATGATCGCGATGCGGCAGCGCGTGGCCGCAAGCCGCGCGCCCATGTCGCCGATATTGAAGCGTTGCCAGATGGCCGGGTCGAACTTCCAGGTCCAGCCCTCGCCGCCTTCGGGGTTCGCTACTTCTTTCAGCGAATGGCGCGCGATGTAGTCGACGATGTAGCGGTTTTCGCAAGGCTGCGGCGGCGCGAGACGGAAGCGCCCCATCGCCGCTTCGAGCGTCGGATAAATCCGGTGCGGACGGAATTCCCGGTCCGGAGGTCCGCCCGGGCGGTCCGGCGGATTGACCGGGCTGTCGACGATGACGGTGCCGGCAAGCCGCTCGCCGTAGAGCGCGCCGGTCAGGATGGTGATGAAGCCGCCGAAGGAATGCCCGACGATGATCGGCGGCTCCTCGCAATCGAAAAAGCCTGCATCCTCGCAGACCGCAATCTGCTCTTCCGCAAAAGTCTCGATCGAATAACGCTCGCGCCAGCCCGAATCGCCCATGCCCGTGACGTCGATTGCGGCGACGGAATATTCGCGTGCGAGGAACGGCGCAACGAAGGACCACCAGCGCGCATGCGCGCCGTTGCCATGAACGAGAAGAAGCCCCGGCTTTGACCGGTCTCCCCATCGCAGATAGTGAACCTTCGTGCCCTCGACCTCGACGAAGCGGCTTTCGGGTTCGACGGCGACGGCACGCGCGAACCAGCCCGGCGGCTGGGTGATCGCAGGTCCCTCCTCGTCGCCCGGCGCGAGCTCGAAATCACTCATTTGGCGGGCCGCTCGCCGAGCGCCTTGAAGACGCCGGTGCCCGACATGATCGTCCGCTCGCCGCACCAGATGCGGCCTTTCACGGTAAAGAAATCGTCCTTCGCGCCAACGACCTCGCCCGTGCCCTCGATCCATTCGCCGATCTTCGCGCCGGAGAGAAAGTCCGTCAGCAGGCGCACCGTCACCCAGTAGCGGTGAACCGACATCGTGATCGCATGGCCGAACGCCATGTCGGCAAAGGCCATCAGCATGCCGCCATGACAATTGCCCATGCCGTTGGTGTGATGCTCCTGCACGTAGAAGGCGCGCGTGTAGTGACCATTGTCTTCGATGCGCTCGTAGAGCGGGCCGATCTGCCGCCCGAAACCGTGAAACCAGTTCAGTGTCTGGTATCCTTCCGGCAGCGAAATCGCGTGTTCTTCAAGAAGATCGTCGGTCATGGGCGGACCTCGGTCAGGCGGGGAACAGGGACAAATCGCTCAGGCGGCGAGCGGGACCTCAGCCTTCTTTAGCGCGGCGCTCTGCCGCTTGTCGAGTTTCGTGGCGTCGAAGGCCTCGATGGTTTCGTTGAAGAGCCGGTGAAAATTGAGTTCGGCACCGAGATGCAGGAAGACCGAACCGAGTCCGATGGCCGCGCGGTCCATGAAGACGAATTCGCGCGGCGGCGTGACGGGACCAAGCTCGCGCAAGCGCTTGTGAACGCCAAAGGCTTCCTTGCGCCCGTAATCGCCGGGCTTGATGCCGTCGGCCACGGAGCGCACCCGATTATCCAGCATCGGCGCGTAGATGAAGCGTGCCCAGACATTCAGCGTGTCGATGAGGTCGGCGGAGAGATTGCGGAAGCCCCAGTTCTCGTAAGCCGCCGCCGCACGGTCGCGATCGTCCGTTTCGAGCGCACGGTAGAGCTCCACCACGCCCGCGACGAAGGACGGCGGGAAGATACGGATACAACCATAGTCGAGCAGGTTGATGCCCCAACCTTCAGACCCGGAGCCAGTTCGAACGGAATAATTGCCGAGATGCGGATCGCCGTGAATGACACCGTAGCGTGAAAACGGCATCCACCAGGCAGCGAACATCGTCTCCGCGATGCTGTTCCGTTCTTCGAGCGGGTGCTCGCGGAAGGAGAGGATCGGTTCTCCCTCAAGCCAGCTCATGGTGAGAAGGCGTTTCGTCGTGAGATCCTCGAATACGCGCGGCACGGCAATCCGCGGATCGTCGGCGAAAATATCCGCATAGAGGCGCATATGCGCGGCCTCGCGCAGGTAATCGAGTTCCTCACGCAACCGCTCGCCGATCTCGGCATGGATCTCGCTCGTATCGATGGCGCGGTCCATGCGGCGATGAATGGAGAAGATGAGCGACAGCTGCTTCAGGTCCGCATCGACCGCAGACTGCATGTCCGGGTATTGCAGCTTCACGGCGAGCGCCTCGCCCGCGAGCGAAGTCGCGCGATGCACCTGTCCGAGCGAGGCGGCCGCCGCCGCTTCGCGCTCGAAACTTCCGAAGCGCTGCTCCCAGTTCGGTCCAAGCTCGGCACGCATGCGCCGCTTCACGAAGGGCCAGCCCATCGGCGGCGCGGCGGATTGAAGCTCGGACAATTCGGAGGCAAATTCCGCCGGCACCATTTCCGGCACGGTCGCGATCATCTGCGCGACCTTCATGATCGGCCCCTTGAGACCGCCAAGGGCCGCCTTGAGTTCCTTTGCCGTGCGGCCATCCACCTGATCGAGGCCGAAAAGACGCGCCCCCGCCGCCCGCGCCGCGATGCCCCCGACACCGGCGCCCACTTGCGCATAGCGCTGCACGCGACGGCCAAACCTGTTCGCCTCGCGGTCGCGCGGGCCCTTGCCGGGTGGCGGCGCGTCGTCGCTCATTCCATCGCCTCGAGTTCGTCGATGAAACCGCGGATCATGGAAAGGCCCTTGTCCCAGAAGGCAGGGTCGCTCGCATCAAGCCCGAATGGCGCGAGCAGCTCCTTGTGGCGCAGCGTGCCGCCGGCAGACAGCATCTCGAAATAGCGCTCGGCGAAACCTTCCTGCGCATTTTCGTAAACCGCATAAAGCGAATTCACGAGGCAGTCGCCGAAAGCATAGGCGTAGACATAGAACGGCGCATGGATGAAGTGCGAGACGTAGCACCAGTAAGTTTCGTAGCCTTCACCGAGATGAATGGCGGGGCCGAGACTCTCGCCCTGCACCTCGAGCCAGATGCGGCCGATATCCTCCGATGTGAGTTCGCCCTCGCGCCGCGCATGATGGACGCGGCGCTCGAAGGTATAGAAGGCCGTCTGCCGGACGACGGTATTCAGCATGTCCTCGACCTTGGAGGCGAGCATCGCCTTGCGGCGCTCCTTGTCCGTCGCACTCGCCAGGAGTTTTCGGAAGGTCAGCATCTCTCCGAAGACACTCGCCGTCTCGGCAAGCGTGAGCGGCGTATCGGCCATCAGCGGACCCTGTTTCGCCGCAAGCACCTGATGGACGCCGTGGCCGAGCTCATGCGCGAGCGTCATCACGTCGCGCGTCTTGCCCTGATAGTTGACAAGCACATAGGGATGCGCGCTCGGCACCGTGGGATGCGCGAAGGCGCCTGTCGCCTTGCCGGGCCGCATCGGCGCGTCGATCCATCCCCTCTCGAAAAAGCGCCCGGCGATCTCGGCCATGTCGGGCGTGAAACCGCGATAGGCGTCGAGCACCGTCTCGCGCGCCTGCGCCCACGGAATCACCTTGTCGTCGGACTGCGGCAGCGGCGCGTTGCGATCCCAGTATTCAAGTTTGTCGAGGCCGAGCCACTTCGCCTTCATCGCATAGTAACGGTGCGAAAGCTCCGGATAGGAGCGCTGCACGGCTTCGACAAGCGCCGCCACGACTTCCGGTTCGACGCGATTCGCAATATGGCGCGATTGTGCAATGTCCTCGAAGCCGCGTTGCCTGTCCTCGATCTCCTTGTCCTTCGCGAGCGTATTGGTGATGAGCGTGAAGAGCGGAATATTCGCCTTGAAGGTTGCCGCCAGCGCATGCGCCGCTTCTTTGCGCGTCGCAGGGTCCTTCTCCGAAAGGCGGTGCAACGCCGCTTCGAGGGAGAGCTTCCTGCCGCCGACATCGAAGGTGAGCCGTGCCATCGTTTCGTCGAAGAGCCGGTTCCATGCAGCGTGCCCCGTAACGCTTTTCTCGTGGAGCAGTGTCTCCAGTTCATCCGAAAGCTGGTAGGGGCGCATCGCCCGCAGGTCGCGGAGCCAGGGTGCGTAATGCGCGAGCGCAGGATCCTCGAGTGCCTTCGAGAGGGTGGCGTCCTCGACCCGGTTGAGTTCGAGCGTAAAGAACAGGAGATCGGTCGAGATCGTCGTGATCCGCTCCTGCATGTCGCCATAGAACTTGGCATGCGCGGGGTTCATGTTGTCCTGCGCATAGAGAAGGCCGGCATAGGAGATGAGGCGGCCGAGACGATCCTCTATTTCTTCGAATGCCTCGATCGCTCCGGCAAGCTCGGCCCCGCCCTCCGGGGAGGCGGCGAGCGCAGCGATCCGGCCCTTGTAGCGCTTGTTGAACGCGGCGGCCGCATTCGTTGCCGCTGCAACATCCGCCTTCACCTCGAGCGCGTCGGGCGATTTGTAGAGGTCCGAGAGGTTCCACACCGGCAGGTCATCGAGCGAGACGGCATCGTCCTGCTGGTTGGCCGCACCGGAAGAATCGGCTGCGGACGAGATCTTGAGACGCGGCATCGGGGATACTCCTTCGGGAAAGCGGCTTCCCAACTATATCGCCCGGCCCATGCCGCCATTCAACGGCAACCCCGGAAAACGACGGAACAAAAGAAAAGGGCCCCTGCCTTGCGGCAGGGGCCCTGATCTTTCCGCGTCGGAGCTTTAGCAGCCCGCGACAACCGCACGGCGGTTGAGCGGCTCACGCACGCCGTCGCCGGTCTGGACCGCGAGGTCCGTTTCGCCCTTCGACGCGGCGCTGCAGAGTTCCTTGCCCTGCGCGGTGAGCGCATTGGACACGGAGTCGGCACGGCGCTGGCCGAGAGCCTGGTTGTAGGCATTGCTGCCCGACGTATCGGTGTGACCGACAACCGAGAGCGGACCGGTCGTTTCAGCGACGATCTGATCGATCACCGACTGCGCTTCCGGCGTCAGGTTGTACTTGTCGAAACCGAAGTAGATGGTCCACGGACCCGAGGCCTGCAGCGCGCAAGCGGTCAGGGCTTCGTAGAAAGCGGCCTTTTCGGCTTCAACGCGATCCGGCTGCACCGGTCCGCCTTCACCGCCGAAATAGGAGCCGTTCACGCCGAGCTTGTTGTCGCTCGCCTGTTCGACCCAGCCGTCATAGTAGCGCTGTGCTTTCGCGCAGGCGCAGCCGCGTTCTTCGCGACCGCCATTGTCGAGCGCGGCCATCAGCTTGGACCGGGCGTCCTGCAGTTCAGGCAGATCGCTCGGAAGAACCCCCTTCGTGGCGGGGTCGTAAGGAAGGACCGTCTCGCCAGCCGCAGCGGCGCGACCCTTCTCGACGATCATGGCCGTGTCGACCCAGTTGCAGTCGACATAGGCTTCCGAAGTCGCCCTGTCCTGATATTCTCGAGCCAGGCACGCGTTGAAAGAATCGCCCTGAATATCTTCATGCAGGTACGACTCAGCGGTCCAGGTGCCGCAACCAGCCAGCACAAGGAAAGAACCCAACGCTATAAGCCGGGATATCATTTTCATCCCAATCTCCGTCGTTATTTCGCTCTGCCCCCCGACAACACGACGGGTGGCCCGGACCCCACCGGTAAGCCCTCATAAGTCCAATTTCATCGCATGGAACTGCGGAAACCATCAACCCGTATCCGAGGAAGCCGGTAAGTTCTGCGGCATGCGTCACATGTCAGCAACACTGTTGCCCGACGGAATCGGTGTGTTTTAGCGGCAAATTGACTGTTATGGGGTCGCCAACGGGTTTGTCCCACCTTGTGCCACAAACGGGCGATTATTGGCCTGCGGATTAAGGGGGCCTTTACCAATGCGGGTCAATATGGGGCAAAGGGCGAGCTGGAGGCAGTGGTTCGCCGAGGTTATCCCCGCCATGATACCGAGGACAGAATGACCCAGGCCATTCTCATTGTGGACGACGATCCCGCGCAGCGGCGGATCCTCGAGGAGGTCGTTAACCGCGACGGCTACCGCGCGATCCCCGTGGAGAGCGGCGAGGCGGCGCTTGCCTACCTCGAAGGCCCGTCGGGCGCCGACATCTCGCTGGTCGTGCTGGACCTGGTGATGCCCGGCATCGACGGCATGGAGGTGCTGAAGCGCGTCCACCCCGCCAAACCCAATCTCCCCGTGATCGTGCTGACCGCCCATGGCGGCATCGAGACGGTCGTGAACGTGATGCGCGAGGGCGCCTCGGACTTCGTGGTGAAGCCCGTCAGCCCCGAACGGCTCCACGTCTCGATGCGCAACGCCCTCAAGGTGAACGCGCTGACGGGCGAAATCTCGCGCCTCCAGAAGCGCCAGCGCGGCCAGCTCACCTTCGCCGACATCATCGCCCCGAGCCAGGCGATGGACCCGGTGATCCGGCTCGGCAAGCGCGCCGCGCAATCCAACATCCCGATCCTGATCGAGGGCGAGTCGGGCGTCGGCAAGGAACTCATCGCCGCCGCGATCCAGGGCGAGGGCGAGCGCGCCGGCAAGCCCTTCGTGACGGTGAACTGCGGCGCGATCCCCGAAAACCTCGTCGAGAGCATCCTCTTCGGCCATGAAAAGGGCGCCTTCACCGGCGCGTCGGACAAGCATGCCGGCAAGTTCCAGGAAGCCAGCGGCGGCACGCTCTTCCTCGACGAGATCGGCGAACTGCCGCTCGACATCCAGGTGAAGCTGCTCCGCGCGCTGCAGGAAGGCGAGGTCGACCCCGTGGGCTCGAAAAAGCCCGTCAAGGTCGATATCCGCCTGATCTCGGCAACGAACCGCGACATGCTGCAGATGGTGAAGGAGGGCCGCTTCCGCGAGGACCTCTATTACCGCCTCAACGTCTTCCCGATCCACATCCCCGCCATTCGTCAGCGCAAGGACGATATCCCCGACCTCGTCGCGCATTTCATCCGCCGCCTCGCGGCCGAGGAAGGCAAGGAAGTGGTCGGCATCTCGAACGAGGCGCTCGGCATGCTCTGCGCCTATGACTGGCCGGGCAATGTCCGCCAGATCGAGAACACGGTCTTCCGCGCCATCGTGCTCTGCGACGGCGAGACGCTGCAGGTCTCGGACTTCCCGCAGATCGCGAGCATGGTGGAAGGCTATGCGGAAGCGGCGATGCCGCGCACCGCGCAGGCCCCCGCCCCGTCTCCCGCTCATGCGGCTTCGCCCGCCACCTACGCGCCGGCTCAGGACGGCATGATGGGCACGGCCGCGACGCCCGCTTCGGCCTACATTCCGCAGCAGACGCAGCCGCAATCCAACACGCTGGCCGACTTCGCCCGCTCGAACTTCTCGGACGGCATCTCGATCACCGACGAGGCGGGCAATGTCCGCAAGCTCGAGGACATCGAGGCGGAAATGATCCGCCTCGCGATCGACAAGTACAAGGGCCACATGACGGAAGTCGCCCGCCGCCTCGGCATCGGCCGCTCGACGCTCTACCGCAAGGTGCGCGACATGGGGCTGGAAGTCCGCGAAGGCTGACAGGCCTTTTCGAGGGGCGCTGAACGATCCCGCAAGGGAGAGTTGCGAGGGGAACCGGCGGCGCGGGAGCGATCCCGCGCCGTCACTTTTTCGCGCCGCCGCCGATACCGTCGAGAATGGCCGTGACGATGGCCTTCCGGCGCGGCTCGCCCGTGGCCTCGTCGGCCTTCGACACGAGATTGCCGTCGAGCCGCATGCAGACATAGCCATGC
>CAJXOU010000046.1 GCA_913057645.1 uncultured Rhodobiaceae bacterium
CGACAATATCGGCCTCGTCGAAGATGAACTCGACGAGGGCGAAATTGCTGCGGCCCTCTTCCAGCCTTTCCAGCGGCGGAATGACGCCTTCGGCATCCGGCGGCAGGCCCGAAACGGGCCCGGGCGACGGCGTGCCGGGCGGCGCGGTGACGAGATAGGCCCGGCGGCTCGGTGGGGCGGCACTTTCCCACGCGCTTCCGTCCCCCACCCGCGCCTCTGCCCGGCCCGAAAAACGCACCTGAATATCGCAGCGCGGATCGTAAAAGAGCAGCGACGCGCGGGAATCGCGGGCGATCTCGGCGACCTTCGACGAGCGTGCATCGGTGAAAATGCCGAAGGCGCGGCGTCCGGCATCCACAGAACGCAAAATCACGGTCCGGACAGCGGGCGCGCCATCGGCGGCGATGGTCGCGAGCGCCGGTTTACGCAGGGGCGAGGCCGTATTTTCGGCTCCGTCCGCCGGCAGGGCGCGTGCGAAAGCCGCCATCTCCGCCAGCGAGAGCGCCCGAAGCGCTTCGCCTTCCAGTGGTGCGCGAGGCAGTTCTATCTTCCCCGTCATGCGCCCTTCCTTCTTCCGCTCGCCTTCGGCAGTAGCATCGCCGGAAGGGCTGTTCTATTTTAGCCCCGTGGCAAGGGGAGAGCCGCAACGTCATTCCGGCAGAAACCGATCAAACCGCCCGGAATACACCCGGCAGCGAACAAGAACCATCAGGTGGACAGTGACCAAAGTCGTCATCAGCGGGACGGGTGTTTTTACGCCGCCCCACTCCGTGAGCAATACCGAACTCGTCGATACGTTCAATAAATATGTGCGCAAGCACAACGAGGAAAACGCCGCCGCCATCGAGCGCGGCGAGGTGGAAGCGCTCAGCGAATCGAGCGTCGATTTCATCGTGAAGGCTTCCGGCATCGAGGCGCGCTACGTGATGGACAAGTCCGGCATCGTGGATCCGGACATCATGGCGCCGCGGCTTCGCCAGCGCTCGAACGACGAGCCGTCGATCCTCGCGGAGATGGCGGTCGATGCGGCGAAGAAGGCGTTGAAGCGCGCGAACAAGACGGCCGCCGACGTCGACGCCGTGCTCGTCGCCTGTTCGAACCTCGAACGGCCCTATCCCGCCATCGCCGTCGAGGTGCAGGACCTGCTCGGCATCGAGGGCTTCGGCTTCGACATGAACGTCGCCTGCTCGTCGGCGACCTTCGGCATCCAGACCGCCTACGACATGCTGCGCTCGGGCTCGGTCGACTGCGTGCTGATCGTGGACCCGGAAATCTGCTCGGGGCATCTCAACTTCCGCGACCGCGACAGCCATTTCATCTTCGGCGACGTCTGCACGGCGATCGTGCTCGAACGCGAAGAGACCTGCACGGCGAAGGGCGCGTGGGAAATTCTCGGCACGCGGCTCATGACGAAATTCTCGAACAACATCCGCAACAATTTCGGCTTCCTCAACCGGGCGACACCGGAAGGCGTCGGCGCGAAGGACAAGCTCTTCGTGCAGGAGGGCCGCAAGGTCTTCAAGGAAGTTGTGCCGATGGTCTCGCAGCTCATTCTGGAACACATGGCGGATGAGGGGCTCGACCCGAAGGACCTGAAGCGCATGTGGCTGCACCAGGCCAACAAGAACATGAACGACTTCATCGGCCGCAAGGTGCTGGGGCGCGATCCGGAGCCGGGCGAACAGCCGAACATCCTGCAGGAATATGCGAATACGAGTTCGGCGGGATCGATCATCGCCTTCAGCCAGTACAGCGAAGACCTGAAGGAAGGCGATCTCGGGCTCATCTGCAGCTTCGGCGCCGGCTATTCGGCAGGCAATGTGCTGGTGCGCAAGCGCGCCTGATCTCCGTCTCCGGCTTTTGCCGGGGGCGGGTTGAAGCCCCGCCTTCGGCTGCTACCTTTCCTTCCGAACCCATGCCGCGGGCGCGCGGCCGGAAGGAACGGGAAGCGTGTTTTCCGAACTCTCTGCAGCCGCGAATGCCGGCCTGTTCATTCTTTCGGCACTCGTCATCGGCTTCGCGGGCGTGGCGCTCACGCGCCGCGCCGACATGCTGGCGGATCGCAGCGGGCTCGGCGAAGTCATTGCCGGCGCGGTTTTTCTAGGCGTGACGACGTCGCTTTCCGGCACCGTCACCTCCGTGACGGCTGCCACCGAGGGCGCAGCCTCGCTCAGCATCTCGAATGCGCTGGGCGGCATCGCGGCGCAGACGGCTTTCCTCGCCATCGCCGACATCACCTACCGGCGCGCCAACCTCGAACATGCGGCGGCCGAACTCACCAACCTCGTGCTGGTGACGCTGCTGATGCTGACGCTTTCCATCCCGCTGCTCGCCTATTCCATGCCCGCCTTCACGATTGGGGCGGTGCATCCGGCGTCCCTCATTCTCATCGTCACCTATGTCGCCGGACTGCGGCTTTCGCAGCAGGTGCGGGCAAGCCCGATGTGGCACCCGGCCCAAACGCCGGAGACGCGGCGCGACCTGCCGGACGTGGAAGAAGAGGGCGCGCCCTCGACCGCCCGGCTTGCGGCGGAATTCCTCGTGCTGATGGGGACCGTCGGCATTGCGGGATGGGTGATCGCGGAAACGGCGCTCGAGCTTTCGGCCCAGACCGGTATGTCGCAAGCCATCATGGGAACGCTCTTCACATCCGTCGCGACGTCACTGCCCGAACTGGTGACAACGCTCGCGGCGGTGCGTCGCGGCGCCTTGCAGCTCGCGGTCGGCGGGATCATCGGCGGGAACACCTACGACGTTCTCTTCCTCGCCCTCTCGGACGCCGCCTATCGCGAGGGCTCGCTCTATCACGCGATGGAGCCGAGGCATGTCTTCCTGATCGCGCTGGCTCTCGCCATGAGCGCGGTTCTGCTGCTCGGCCTTCTCAGGCGGGAGAAGTCGGGCGCCGGCAATATCGGTTTCGAGAGCGTACTCGTTCTCGCGATCTATGCCGGCGCACTCACGTTTCAGATCGCGCTCGGCTAACCCTTCAACGGCTCGACGGTGACGATGCGGAAGGTCTGCATCTCACCGTCCTGTTCCATGACCGAGAGATACTCGCCGGACTTGAATTCGTGGCGGTCGAGCTTGAAGAAGGGCTCGTCGCCTTCTGGTGTCGTCATATCGTAGTCGATCACCCAGCCGCGGCCGATATGGCGCAGCAAGCCCTTCTGATCGGGCTCGTCCTGCCAGAAGCGGCGGACGGTGCACTCCTTCGCATGCGTCTTCCATGCTTCCGGATCGAGTTTCATTTCCGCATCGAGCGGAACGACGAGATCGTAGCCATGCGCGGGCGAACCGTTCGGGTGTTCCTCGTTGCGCGCGAGGCTCATATGGACGTGGTAGAGGGTCATTCGGTCTTCCGTTCTTTCTTCTTCGGGTGATCAATGCGCCATCAGCACGGGGATGGTGGCGTGGGAGCGGACATGCTGCGTCGTGCCGCCCATGAGAAATTCGCGCAAGCGGCTGTGGCCGTAGCCGCCCATGACGAGAAGATCGGCTTTCGCGGCTTCCGCCTGTTCGAGCAACACTTCGCCGTCCGCCTTGCCCTGCCCGTCGACGAGATGCACGTCGGTGGTGACACCGTGGAGCGCGAGATAATCGGCAAGCGTCGAGCCGGGGCCCGGATCGAGCTCCTTGCCGCCGATGCAGAGGATCGTCACCTTCTTCGCCTTTTCGAGGAAGGGGATCGCCATCATGACGGCGCTCGACGCCTCGGGGCTATCGTCCCAGCCGATGCAGACGGTGCCGCCGACGGGGTCCCACGCCTTTTTCGGCGCGATGAGGACGGGGCGGTCCGCGCTCATCATCGCGGCTTCGAGCGCGGTGCCGCCGGCAATGCCGGTCGGGCTTTCGCCGAAGACGATGAGGTCCGAAAGCCGGCTGTGTTTCGCGATGATCTCGTCGCGGCGGCCCGTGACATCGAGGAAGCGGGCAGACGGCATCTCCGCCTTGCCGCCTTCCTTCGCGACGGCGACGCCCGCGGCAGAGGCAGTCTTTTCGAGTGCGGCCCGCACGCGCGCGCAGGCTTCGTCCGCGCCTTCGCGCGCCGCCTGCATCAGGTCCTCGATCACCTGCCCGGAGACGCCATCGCCGAGATAAGGCAGGGCTTCCGAAGGATCGGGACGCGCGAAGAGGCCGACGAGCTGCGCCTTGAAGGCCCTGGCGACGGAAAGCGCCGTCGACAGCACCTCGTCGTCGTCGGGCCGGCCGGCGAGCGGCACGAGAATCTTACGCATTGACATGTTCAGCCTCCTTCCGCGCCCTTCGGGGCGCTTGTTGACGGACCCTCGAGAGGCCCACGTTCCTTGCCCAGCAGTAGCACAGGACAGCCGGCCGCAGCGGACAGGCGCGCCGCATCGTCATCGTCGCCGAGCCAGTCCGCATTGACCACCAGAATTCCGACACCGCCCTGGCGCGCGGCGGCGGCGAGATCGGCAGGCGCCCTGCCCTTTGCGGCAAGCCGCACGAAGGGCGCGCCGATGCGGGCGGCAAGCGTTTCGGCGAAGGCGCTGCAGGCCTCGCCCGGGCTCGTGCCCTCGTCGACGGATGCGACGGGGCGGCCGGGCGGCGATGTGTAGATGCCGCCCTGCGCCGCCGGCGCGGGAACGGCGAGCGCCGTCTTGAGGCCCGCGCCGCGCGCGACGAGAAGGACATCCGCGCGTGCCTCGCGCGTCGCCGCGCGGACCGTGCGTCCAACCTCGCGCGCACCCATGCCGGGCGAGCGAATGACGAGCGTGTCTTCCCTGCCCGCCCTGGCAGCGAGCGAGGGCAGCGGGCGGCCGCGACGTACGTCGAAGGACCAGTCGACATGCGCTTCCGCGGCGATGCGCGCCAGCGTGCGGCGCGCGCTTTCGGCCTGCGCCCTCATGGCGCGGAGCATGCGCTCGGGGTCGAGCGCGCGCACCTCGCCCGAAAAGGAAACCTCGCGCGCGAAGGGAAGGTCTGCGAGGCTCAACAGGTTTTCATCCTCGACGAACACGCCCTTCAACCGCGCATCCACGGACGCGGCAAGCCGCGCGGCGAGCGAAAGCGCTTCCCGCGCGATGAGCGAGGTATCGAGACCGACAACGATGCGCGTGCCGCTGTCGGTGCGGGCCGCATCATCGGTCTTGTTCGGGGCTGCAACCATCACGAGCCCTTCGTGCCGTTTGCCGGCCGGCCCGCCGCCGGACCGTCGTCCGAGCGCTGAGCGAAACGGCGCTGGTTGTCGGCGAAGGCGGCAAGACGCTCCTCGGCGCGGGCATAGATCGATCCCGCCGGGAAATGGCCGTCGGACCCACGTATGCCGGCGGGCGCACCCATCAGAAGCTCGACGCCTTCCTCGACATGCTCCACAGGATAGATCGCAAACATGCCACGCTCCACCGCGTCGACGACGTCCTGGCGAAGCATGAGATGTTTTTCGTTGGCGGCGGGGATCAGGACGCCCTGCTCGCCGGTAAGGCCGCGACGCATGCAGATGTCGAAAAAACCCTCGATCTTGTCGTTGACGCCGCCGATCGCCTGCACTTCGCCAAGCTGATTGACCGAGCCGGTGACGGCAAGGCCCTGTGCGATGGGTGCTTCGGCGAGAGCGGAAATCAGGGCATAGAGTTCGGCGGAGGAAGCGCTGTCGCCGTCCACGCCACCATAGGACTGCTCGAAAACAACGCTCGCCGACATGGAAAGCGGAATCTCGGGCAGGAACTGGCCGGAGATATAGCCCGACAGGATGAGCACGCCTTTGGTGTGGATCGGGCCGCCCAATGCCACTTCGCGCTCGATGTCGATGACACGGGCAGAGCCGAGCCCCATGCGCACGCGCGCGGTGATGCGGCTCGGGCGGCCGAAAGAGATGCTGCCCATCGACAGGACCGAAAGACCGTTCACCTGACCGACGCGCTCGCCCTCCGTGTCGATCATCACGATGTCGCGCGTGATCATTTCGAGGCTGCGCTCGCGCAAGCGGTCGGCGCGGGCGATCTGCGCCTCCACCGCCTCATCGACATGCTCCGCCGAGATCGTCACAGCGCCGCGGCTTCGGGCAATATGATCCGCCTCGCACATGAGATCGACGATGGGGCGCATGACGGTCGAGAGTTTCTCGGCGTCTTCCGCCTGGCGCGACGAACGCTCGATGAGGCGGCCGACACCCGAACGATCGAAGGGCAGCAGGTTTTCGTCGCGGCAGGTGCTCGCAATCAGGCGCGCATAGAGCAGATCGTTTTCGCTCTCGCGATCAATCTCATCCTCGAAATCGGCGGCGACCTTGAAGAGTTCTCCGAAATCCGGGTCGTTGTTGCTGAGTAGGTAATAAAGGTAACGGTCGCCGAGCAGGATGATCTTGACGTCGAGCGGAATGGGATCCGGCTCGAGTGTGACGGTGCTGACGAGGCTCATATATTCGCCGGCGCTTTCGATGACGAGCTTGCGGCGGCGGATCGCGCGTTTAAGCGCATCCCATGCCAGCGGCTCGCGCAAAAGCTTCAGCGCGTCGATCAGCAGATAACCGCCATTCGCGCGATGCAGCGCGCCCGGCTTGATGAGCATGAAATCGGTGACGAGAGCACCCATCTGCGGCATGTGCTCGACGCGGCCGAGCAGGTTCGCCATCGTCGGGTGATCCTCGTAGAGGATCGGCGCACCGCCGCCGATATAGCCGCCGGCGTCGGCAATGTCCTGGGCGCGCCATGTCGTGGCGCCGGTCTTGCGCGCTTCCTGGCTGTTGTCGACGGCGACGTTCACCTCGTAGCGGCGGAAGGGATCGGCCGCCGCAAAGCCACCGCCCCCGCCCTGCATCAGTGCCTGCATCGCCGCCATGACGCGCTGTTGCTCGGACCCTTCGTCGCCGCCGCTGCCGCTCGCGAACGTTCCGATATTCTCGATCAGGTCCGCTGTGACCTCGCCGAGCCATTTCTCGACATGCGTCAGACCTTCGAAGAGGGCGCGCAGTTCCCTCATGGCGCGCTCGACGGTGCGCTCGGCCACTTCGCGGTTCAACTCGCGGACGCGCTGGTGATGTTCCTTCTGCCAGGCGGGCACATGCTCGAGCGTTTCGGCGAGTTCCTTCTGGAGCGACTGGATGGTCGTCTCGATGCGTTTCCTGTCCTCCTCAGGCAACTGGTTGAATTCTTCCGGCTTGAGCACGTTGCCGTCGCGAACAGGGGCGAGCGCAAAGCCCGCGGGCGTGCGCAGCAGCGCAATGTCCTCTGCTTCCGCCTTTGCGCGCAGCTCCTCGAAGGTCTGTTCCTGCTTTTCCTGGTATTCCTCGTCGATCGACTGACGGCGGTTCTGATATTCCTCGCTTTCGAGGATCGAGGGGATCGTAACCTTCAGGTCGTCGACGAGGCGCGCCATGCCGTCCTTGAGCTGGCGACCCGTGCCCGCGCCGAGTTCGAGCGCGACCGGCTTGTGAGGCGTCGTGAAATTATTGACATAGACCCAGTCGGAGGGCGCGCGCTCGCGCATTGCGACACCGGAGAGGAAGCGCAGCACGGCCTCGTGCTTGCCGGCGCCATCGGGACCGAGCACAAAGATGTTGTAGCCCTGACGGCGGATGCCCGTTCCGAAGCGCAGAGCGTCGAGAACGCGCTCCTGGCCCACGAGGCCAGTGTGATCGTCGAGCTCGGCCGTCGTTTCGAACTCGAACTGGCTCACATCGCAGGCGCGATAAAGAAGGTCGGAGGGTACGGGATCGACGGCCATTTGTTCGTGTCGCCTTGTCGGTCTTGTTGCGGCTTGGCGCCTTTTGCCCGCTGAGCTTATCCCCTTCGCAATCATTGTCGAAACCGGCGTTTCGCCGCAACCCGACAGTCCCGCTCAGGGGCGGCGCGGGGGGAGCAATCGACAGACGCCGCGAAGCTCCGTAAGTTGCGCCTCCCATGACCGCGCGCAACACGAAATCCCGGAAGGAAGCGACGCCCGAGCGCCCGCGCGCCTGGCAGCGCATGCTGAGCGGGCGCAGGCTCGACCTGCTCGACCCCTCGCCTCTCGATGTCGAGATCGACGACATCGCGCACGGGCTTGCCCGCGTCGCGCGCTGGAACGGGCAGACGGAGGGCGACCACGCCTTCACGGTCGCCGAACATTGTGTGCTGGTGGACGATATCTGCGCGCGCTTCCGGCCAGGCTGGCCCGTGAAGTGGCGGCTTGCCGCCCTTCTCCACGATGCGCCGGAATATGTGATCGGCGACATGATCAGCCCGTTCAAGGCGGCGCTGGGGATCGACTACAAGGCCTTCGAGCACCGGCTCGCGGCCGCGATCCATGTGCGTTTCGGGCTCCCGCCGGAACTGCCACAATCGGTCGAGGACCTCATCAAGCGGGCGGATCATGCATCGGCGTTTTTCGAGGCGACGCAGATCGCGGGGTTCTCCGACGAAGAGGCGGCAAGGATTTTCGGGCGGCCGAGGGGCCTGACCCCCATCGCCATCGAGCCCTTGCCGACGAAAAAGGCGCAGGCACGTTTCCTGGCCCGATTCCGTGAACTCACGGACAAGGCGTATACCGATAAGTGACCGTTTCCGTTCGATTTACGCCCGAGTTTGCACAAATCTGTGTTATTAAGGATGTATGGTCGATTCCGGCGTGACGAAGCCCACGCGCCGCCCGATTGAGCGAATGATGATCTATGTAAGCCCCCTCAGCGCCGTCGAGGACGCGATCCGGGAAGTGAAGCCCTCGCATCTCGTGAGCCTGCTCGACCCCGAAACCATGATCGACACGCCCGGCGGTATCGAGCCCACGCGGCATCTGCGGCTGTCGGTGAACGACATCGCGGAGGAGATCGACGATCTCGTGCCGCCCGGCGAGGCGCATGTCGAGGAACTCATCCGCTTCGTGCAGGGCTGGGACCAGAGGAGCCCGATGCTCGTTCATTGCTGGGCGGGAATCAGCCGCTCGACGGCGGCGGCCTTCATCACGCTTTGCGTGCTGAACGAGGACCATCCGGAGCATGAACTTGCGCGGCTCGTGCGGGCGCGCGGCGCCCACGCGCATCCAAACCGGCTGATGGTTCGCCATGCCGACCGGCTCCTGAAGCGCGAGGGCCGCATGATGGCCGCGGTGGAAGCGCTCGGCCCCGGACGCGCCTGCTGGGAAGGCGAACTCTTTTCCATTCCCCTTCGCATCGGCCAGCGCTGAGGCAGGATGACAGCGAAGCCGGCAAAGCCCTCCGTCCAGTCCGCCGCAGAGGCGGCGATGCGTGCGGACAAGGCGGTCGTCATCGGCCTCAACGCGGCGATCGTCACCGTTTCCGAAAGCGCGCCGAAAATTCTCGTCGTGCCGCATGACGAGGCGGACGGCACGGGCGGCTGGGATGCGCTACCCTTCGGCCCTTTCAATCCGCTGCAACACAGGACGCTCGAAATCGGCCTGCGCTCCTGGGTGCAGGAACAGACACAGCTCGAACTCGGCTATGTGGAGCAACTCTATACGTTCGGCGACCGCGGACGGCATTCGCTCGAAATCGAGGCGCCGGGCGAACATGTCGTTTCCGTCGGCTATCTCGCGCTGACGCGGAGCCACGACGAAACGCTCAAAGGTGCGGCGTGGCGCGACTGGTACCAGCATTTCCCCTGGGAAGACTGGCGCGACGGCAAACCGCCGATCATCGAACAGGCGATCGTGCCGCTCTTGCGCGAATGGGTGTCGCGGCAGGCGGAGGCGACGCCCGACGAACTCTCGCGCGGCAAGCGGCGCGACCGGATGCGGCTCTGCTTCGGCGTCGATGGCGTCGACTGGGACGACGAGAAGGCGCTCGAACGCTACGAGCTTCTCTACAGCGCGGGGCTCTTGCAGGAAGCGGCGCGAGACGGACGGCCGAATGCACTCGCGCTGACGGAAAAGAACGTGCCGCCGCTCGGCCGGCCGATGCAGTTCGATCACCGCCGGATTCTCGCGACCGCCATGAGCCGGCTGCGCGCCAAGATCAAATACCGACCGGTCGCCTTCGAACTGATGCCGCCCGCCTTCACGCTCTACGAATTGCAGAAGACGGTGGAGGCGCTGCTCGGGCTTCACGTCCACAAGCAGAACTTTCGCCGCCTCGTCGAGAATGCGGGCCTTGTCGAACGCACCGGCCGCATGTCGACCCGCACCGGCGGGCGGCCCGCCGAGCAGTTCCGCTTTCGCCGCGAGGTGCTGAACGAACGCCCCGCGCCCGGGCTCAAGCTCGCACCGTCGCGCAGCCGGGCGAATAGCTGACTTTCCCGGCGGGAAAACAGAGGATGAACGGCACTTCGGTGCCCGCCGCCGATTTTCCTCCCGGGGCACTCGGCAGATATATCCACTCAAGCATCCGAAAAGACTGACCTTTTCCGCCTGTTCTGTTTTGAACAACAGAGTTCCGGGGGACGAAGATTTTCCTTGTTGACGCTTGATAATGCTCAAGCGTAGCATATCTCAAGCTTGAGCCCGGCCCCTGCGGGGTGCCGGTGTTTTTGATACCTTATATATACTCATTCTGAGTATAATTAGGGACAGCGACAGGAGGTCGAAATGGCCCTCGCAGGTGACATGCAGCGGAAGACGGGCACGAAGCCCGCAGCGCGCTCGTTCAAGCTGCTGGAGATGCCGGAGCTCGAATACACGCCCGGCCTCGCGAAAGAGATGGCGCCTCTCTACGAGAAGGTTCGCCATGTCATCCCCTCCGTCGAGTGGCCCTTCTTCGCGCCCTATATCCGCGCGATCAACGAATTGAAGAAGGAGCGCGGCGCGGTCGTGCTCGCGCATAACTACCAGACGCCGGAAATCTTCCACTGCGTCGCCGACATTGCGGGCGACAGCCTGCAGCTCGCGAAGGAAGCGGCGAAGGTGGACGCGGACGTCATCGTCCAGTGTGGCGTGCACTTCATGGCGGAGACCTCGAAGCTCCTCAACCCTCAGAAGACCGTGCTCATTCCGGACGTGAAAGCCGGCTGCTCTCTCGCCGACTCGATCACGGGCAAGGACGTGCGGCTTCTGCGCGAGAAGTTTCCCGGCGTGCCGATCGTGACCTATGTGAACACATCCGCCGAAGTGAAGGCGGAAAGCGATATCTGCTGCACCTCTTCGAATGCGCTGCAGATCGTCGAGAGCTTCGGTACGGATCGCGTGCTCTGCATTCCCGACGAGTTCCTCGCGAAGAACATCGCCAAGCAGACGGATGTGAAAATCCTCACCTGGAAGGGCCATTGCGAAGTGCATGAGCGCTTCACGGCGGAGGAACTGCGCCAGTACCGCAAGGACGATCCGAACATCGTCATCATCGCGCATCCCGAATGCCCGCCCGAAGTCGTCGAGGAAGCGGACTTCTCCGGCTCCACCTCCGGCATGATCAACTGGGTGAAGGAAAACCAGCCGAAGCGTGTCGTCATGGTGACGGAATGCTCCATGAGCGACAACGTGGCGGTCGAGAATCCGAACGTCGAGTTCGTGCGTCCCTGCAACCTCTGCCCGCATATGAAGCGGATCTCGCTGAAGAACATTCTCGAGAGCCTCGTCTATATGCGCGAGGAAGTAACGGTCGACCCCGCCGTAGCCGTGAAGGCGCGCCGGGCGGTCGAACGGATGATCAATCTCGGCAACTGAGCATTACGCTCAAGCGGGAGAAACCGTCATGGCCCAGGGCAACATCGTCGATGCCGGCGACGTTCTGATCGTCGGTGCCGGCCTCGCAGGCCTCTTCACGGCACTCAAGCTCGCGCCCCGGCCCGTCACCGTGCTCGCGGGCGCCCCCATCGGCGACGGCGCGTCGAGCGCCTGGGCGCAGGGCGGGATCGCGGCAGCCATCGAAACAGGCGACACGGCGGAATCCCATGCCGCCGACACGATCGCAGCGGGCGCGGGCACGGTCGACGAGGAAGCCGCGCTTTCCATCGCCCGCGAGGCCGTCCTCCGCATCGAGGATCTCCTCCGGCTCGGCGTACCCTTCGACCGCGACATCGAGGGCAAGCTCGCCGTCGGCCGCGAGGCGGCCCACAGCCACCGCCGCATCGTTCACGTCAAGGGCGATCAGGCGGGCAAGGCGATCATGCAGGCGCTCGTCGCCGCGGTGCGCGCCACGCCCTCCATCCGCGTGATGGAAGGGCTCTCGGCTTACGAACTCGCCATCGAGAACGGGCGCGCCGCCGGCGTCTTCGCGCGGCCCGCCCATGCCGCAAGCGCGCCGCAGCCGCTGCTCATCAAGGCGCGCGCCGTGGTGCTCGCCTCCGGCGGCGTCGGCCAGCTTTTCGCGGTGACGACCAATCCCGTGCAGGCGCGCGGCGAAGGCGTCGCCATGGCGGCGCGGGCGGGCGCGCTGATCGCGGACCCCGAATTCGTGCAGTTTCATCCGACCGCCATCGCGGGGCCGCGCGACCCGGCACCGCTGGTGACGGAAGCCCTGCGCGGCGAAGGCGCGATCCTTGTCAACAAGGCGGGCCAGCGCTTCATGACGGCGATCCATGCCGATGCGGAGCTCGCGCCACGCGACATCGTGGCGCGCGCCATTCACCGCGAGATTGCGGCGGGACGCGGCGCCTTTCTCGATGCGCGCCCTGCCCTTGGCGAGCGCTTCGCGAGCGCCTTCCCGACCGTTTACGAGAACTGCATGGCGCTCGGCATCGATCCGGCGCGTATGCCCATCCCGGTCGCGCCCGCCGCGCATTACCACATGGGCGGCATCCATGTGGATGCACGGGGACGGAGCAGCGTCGAGGGCCTCTGGGCCTGCGGCGAGGTCGCCTCGACCGGCATGCATGGCGCGAACCGGCTGGCGAGCAATTCGCTGCTCGAAGCCATCGTCTTCGGCGCGCGGATCGCGACCGATATCGACGGCGCGGTGCCGGAAGGACGGGCCGCGAGCCATATCGCGCCGCCGGTGCTCGGCTCCGCCGTTGCGACGGATGCGCCCTTCGTCAGCCAGCTCCGGCAGATCATGACGGCCCATGTCGGCGTCGAGCGCGAGGGCGCGGGGCTCGCGCATGCGCTAACCGAGATCGCGCGGCTCGAGCGCGCGGCGGGCCCGGCGAACCTCTTCGGCAATATCGCCACGACGGCGAAGCTCATCGCGGCTTCCGCCTTCGCGCGCGAGGAAAGCCGCGGCGGTCATTACCGCACCGATTTCGCGGAGCCGCGCGCGGCCTTCCGTCACCGCACCTTCGTGACGCTGAAGGAAGCCGAGCGGATCGCGGAGGCCGCCATCGAAGGCGCGCACGCACCGCAGAACGAGGCGCAGGCAAGCGCATGATCCTGACGCCGCTTCCCCCGCTCATGATCGAGCCCGCGGTGCGCGCGGCACTTGCCGAAGATCTCGGCCGTGCAGGCGACATCACCACGCAGGCGACCGTGCCCGCGGAAGCGAAGGCGCGCGTGCTGCTCAACGCGCGCGAGAGCGGCCGCGTGGCGGGCCTCGATTGCGCACGCATGGCCTTCCGGCTTGTCGACCCGGCGCTGAAAGTCGCCGTCGTCAAAGGCGACGGTTCCGATGTCGAACCCGGCGACACCATCGCCGCCATCGAAGGCCCTGCGCGCGGCATTCTCACGGGCGAGCGCGTGGCATTGAACTTCCTCGGGCACATGTCCGGCATCGCGACGGCAACGCGGGAGATCGCGCGCGCCATCGACGGCACGAAGGCGCATGTCTGCTGCACGCGGAAGACGACACCGGGGCTGCGCATCTTCGAGAAGTATGCGGTGCGCGCGGGTGGCGGCATGAACCACCGCTTCGGGCTCGACGACGCCGTGCTCATCAAGGACAACCACATCGCCGTTTCGGGCGGGATCGCCGCCGCGATCGGCCGCGCGAAGGCTGCGAGCGGCCACATGGTGAAGATCGAGGTGGAGGTCGACACGCTCGACCAGCTCGACGAGGCGCTGAAGGCAGGCGTCGATGCCGTCCTCCTCGACAACATGACGCCGGAGATGCTCGCCGAGGCGGTGCGCCGCATCGGCGGCCGCGCCATAGCCGAAGCGTCGGGGCGGATCACCGCCGAGACGGCCCCCGCCATCGCTGCGTCAGGCGTCGATCTCATCTCCTGCGGATGGATCACGCATTCCGCGCCCTGTCTCGATATCGGCCTGGACTTCGACGAGCTGACGGCCTCCTGACGCCTTCGCGCTTTCCCGTTTGCGATAACTGGACTACGGTCCAAAAAATCAAAAACACAAACGGGAGGCGGTCATGGGACAGGCCAACGGGCGGAAGTCCATTTTCATCACGGGCGCGGCGTCGGGCATGGGCCTCGAGACGGCCCGGCTCTTTCATTCGAAGGGCTGGTTCGTCGGCGGCTACGACGTGAACGGCGCAGGGCTCGCCGCGCTCGAGAAGGAACTCGGCGCCGACAACTGCATCGTCGCGAAGCTCGACGTCACCGACAAGGAAGCCTATGACGCGGCGGTCGCGAGCTTCGGCAAGGCGACCGGCGGCAAGATGGACCTCCTCTACAACAATGCCGGTATCGGCGCGGGCGGTCTCTTCGCCGACATGGACTTCGTGGAAAACATGCGCGTGGTGCAGGTGAACTTCATCGGCGTGCTGAACGGCATCCATGCCGCGCTGCCGCTGCTGAAGGCGACGGAGAATTCGCTCTGCTTCACGACCTCGTCGTCGTCGGCCACCTATGGCATGCCGGGGATCGCCGTCTATTCGGCGACGAAGCACGCCGTGAAGGGCCTCACCGAAGCGCTCTCCATCGAATTCCGGATCATCGGCGTGCGCGCGGCGGACGTGCTGCCGGGCCTCATCGATACCCCGATCCTGCCCGAAGGCGCGGCGGCGAACGCGCCGAAGGAAGGCATGTTCCGCTCGATCCCGCCGGTGGAAGTCGCGAAGGTCGTGTGGGAGGCCTATGGCTCCGACAAGCTGCACTGGTATGTGCCGCCGGAGCTCGTGGAGCTCGACAAGGCCGCGGGCAACGCACCGGAAATGGTGCGCGAGCAGATCGCGACCACCGGGCCGATCGCGCCGATGCTCAAGATGATGGAAGAAGAGGCGAAGGCGAAGGGCTGACGCCCTTCCTTCAAGACCGCAGCGAGGGCCGCTTACGAGCGGCCTTCGCGGCGCGGCTTGTAGAAGATGTGACGGCCGATCTTCGCCACTTCCACCATGCTCGCTGCCCAGTAGGGCTGCACGTAATCTGCGTGATAGAACATGGCGGGCGCGAGTTCCGTCTCGCCGATGCGCCCCAGCGTCACATATTCCGCCGTGCGGCGGGCTTTCGCCCAGGCGCGGCGCTCGTTCGGCACCTTGTTCACCCGCTTGTCGCAGGTGAAGGAGAACTGGCAGCCCGTCGCGCGGCTCGCGCCCTGATAGACGACGCCGCAGATGCTGTCCGGATAATGTTCCGATCCGACCCGGTTGAGGATCACGCGGGCGACCGCGAGCTGCCCTTCCGTGGACTCGCCGCGCGCCTCGAAATAGATGCCGGCCGCGAGGCAGCGGCGCTCTTCTTCCAGAAGCTGCGCCTTGAGGCGCACCAGCGGCGTGTCGACATCCATCGGCACGCCAGGCGCCGGCATGGTGATGCTGGCCTTCTCGACCTGTGCATCGAGGAAAGCCCCGTCGCCGCCAAAGGCGCCGGCGAGGTCGCGGCCATGCGAGGGGGCATAGGCGGTCATGGGGAGGGCGCTCTTGCGCACCGCGACCACGGGGTCGGGCGTCGCCATGGCGGAGATCACGGTCGTCGATACGACGCCGAGGCACAGAACGGCCGCTGCCGTCTGCGCAGCCCCGGCCACGATATGGCCCAGGTCGAGCCATTGAAACAATCTACGCATCGTTCTCTAAACCGTCTGCTTTGTTGTTCTTGCAGTCCCCGGGACGCTCCCTCTCTGGAGGGTTTGTCGTCCGGCCCCTTTCGGAGCCTTTCAGAGCCTGTCGGACAGCACCGCTATAAACGTGCCAGAGCCCGATGCCGCATCGACACCTGGGCAAACATCACTCGTTAATCAGTCGCCGGGAGATAACATCGGGAGTCAGGCGCAACAATGTCATAATTGTGGATTGATGAATCTGAATGTCTATGTGATTGAAATTAAACACGTTTTCAGGTGCGACAAATCGCACCGCAGCATGATTTCAGCCTGTGTGAACGTGCTTAACGATTGAGCAGCCGCGCATTTCACAGCGACTCAAAGCGTTAATGTGAATGACTCAATTTCGCCGCAATCGTTAACCTTCCGTACACGTCTTATCCCGATACGAGACGATCCGTTTACGGAGTAACGAGCCCCGTCAGGCGGTGCCGCTGCCGGTGGTGCCGCCGCCCGCGCCCGCGAGAGCCGATTGTGCGGCTGCGAGACGGGCGATCGGCACGCGGTAGGGCGAGCAGGAAACGTAGGTGAGACCCACTTCCTCGCAGAAGGCGATGGAGGCCGGGTCGCCGCCATGTTCGCCGCAGATGCCGAGCTTGATGTCGGGCCGCGCGGCGCGGCCGCGCTCCGCACCGATGCGCACGAGTTCGCCCACGCCCTCGCTGTCGAGCGAGACGAAGGGGTCCTGGGCGATGATCTTCTTGCCCATGTAGTCGTTCATGAAGTGCGCGGCGTCGTCGCGGCTGATGCCGTAGGTCGTTTGCGTGAGGTCGTTGGTGCCGAAGGAGAAGAACTCGGCGCTTTCGGCGATCTCGCGCGCCATGATCGCCGCGCGCGGCAGCTCGATCATGGTGCCGATGCGGTATTCGAGCTTCGCGCCCGTCTCCTTCTCGACTTCGGCCGCGACGGCGACGATCCGTTCCTTCAGGAAGTCGAGCTCCGTCTTCATGCCGACGAGCGGGATCATGATTTCCGGCGTCACGGCCGCGCCCGTTTCCTTCGCCGCGAGCAGCGCGCCCTCGAAGATCGCGCGGGCCTGCATCTCGTAGATTTCCGGGTAGGAAATGCCGAGGCGGCAGCCGCGATGACCGAGCATCGGGTTCGTCTCGGCGAGGTCAGCAAGGCGGCGCGCGAGCTTCTCGGCATCCGCGCCCGTCTCCTTCGCGAAGTCCGCGATTTCCGTTTCGCCTTTCGGCAGGAATTCGTGCAGCGGCGGATCGAGCAGGCGGATCGTCACGGGAAGCCCGTGCATGATCTCGAAAAGCTGGCGGAAATCGTCGCGCTGCATCGGCAGGATCTTTTCGAGCGCGGCGCGGCGGCCCTTCGCGTCGTCGGCCAGGATCATCTGGCGCACGGCGACGATGCGGTCTTCCTCGAAGAACATGTGCTCGGTGCGGCAGAGGCCGATGCCTTCCGCGCCGAACTTGCGGGCGGTCTCCGCGTCATGCGGCGTTTCCGCGTTGGTGCGCACTTCCATGCGGCGGTGCCTGTCGGCCCAGCCCATCAGCGTCGCGAAGTCGCCGGAGAGTTCGGGCTGCAGCGTCGGGATCTTGCCTCGAAGCACCTGGCCGGTCGAGCCGTCCACCGTGATGATGTCGCCCTTCTTCAGCGTGACGCCCGCCGCCGCGAATGTTTCCGACTTGTAGTCGATGCGGATCGAGCCCGCGCCGGAGACACAAGGGCGCCCCATGCCGCGCGCGACGACGGCCGCATGGCTTGTCATGCCGCCGCGCGTCGTCAGGATCGCGACGGCGGAATGCATGCCGTTGATGTCTTCCGGGCTCGTCTCGACGCGCACCAGCACGACATCCTTGCCCGCCTGGCGGAGCGCCGCCGCCTCGTCGGAACTGAAGACGATTTCGCCGCTCGCCGCGCCAGGCGATGCAGGCAGGCCCGTCGCCAGCACGTCGCGCGGCGCATCGGGATCGAGTGTGGGATGCAGCAACTGGTCGAGCGAGGCGGGGTCGACGCGGGAAATCGCCGTCTCCTCGCCGATCAGCCCCTCGCCGACCATCTCGACGGCGATCTTCAGCGCCGCCTTGGCGGTGCGCTTGCCACTCCGCGTCTGCAGCATCCAGAGCTTCGCTTCCTGCACCGTGAACTCGACATCCTGCATATCGGTATAGTGCCGCTCCAGCCGCTCGAAGACGGCGGAGAGTTCGGCAAAGGCATCCGGCATCGCCTCTTCCATCGAGGGGAGCTTGTCGTTCCCCTCGAGGCGCGCCTTCTTGGTCAGGCTTTGCGGCGTGCGAATGCCCGCCACAACGTCCTCCCCCTGCGCATTGACGAGGAACTCGCCGTACAGCGCCTTTTCGCCGGTCGAGGGATTGCGCGTGAAGGCGACGCCCGTCGCCGACGTGTCGCCCATATTGCCGAAGACCATCGCCTGCACGTTGACGGCCGTGCCCCAGCTTTCGGGAATGTTGTGGAGGCGGCGATAGGTTTCCGCGCGGCGGTTCCGCCACGAACCGAAGACCGCGCCGACCGCGCCCCATATCTGCTCGTTCACATCCTGCGGGAAGGGCTTTCCGAGTTCTTCTTCCACACGCTCCTTGTAGCGCGCGATCACGTCCTGCCAGTCGGCGGCGGAAAGCTCCGTGTCGAGATTGTATTCCTGCTCTTCCTTGTAGTATTCGAGGATCTCCTCGAAATTGTGATGCTCGACGCCGAGCACCACATCGGAATACATGGAAATGAAGCGGCGGTAGCTGTCATAGGCGAAGCGTTCGTCACCGGCGCGCTTCGCGAGGCCCGCGGTCGTCTCGTCATTGAGGCCGAGGTTGAGCACCGTGTCCATCATGCCGGGCATGGAGGCGCGCGCGCCGGAGCGCACGGAAACGAGAAGCGGGTTCGCCGGATCGCCGAACGCCATGCCGACGGCCTTGCCGACCTGTTCGAGCGCGGCTTCGACCTGCTCCTTCAGCCCGTCGGGATAGTTCCGGTCGTTCGCGTAGAAGGCGGTGCAGACTTCGGTCGTGATGGTAAAGCCCGGCGGCACCGGCAGGCCGATATTCGACATCTCGGCGAGGTTCGCGCCCTTGCCGCCAAGGAGATCGCGCAGCGAGGCCGCGCCTTCCGCCTTGCCGTCGCCGAAGGAATAGACCCACTTCTTCTCAGCCATCGCACTTGCCTTTGGTTTGGGCGAACGTCACCCACTTTACCGTCATGGCCCGACTTGTTCGGGCCATCCACGCCTTTTCCGCAGCAAGAAAGACGTGGATGACCCGCATAAAGCGGGTCACGACGCCGAGGGGTTAAACCCTGTTACCCCTCGACCTTCGAAAAATCCGCGACCTCGTGCAAGGCCGCGCGGATCTCAGCCAGAAGTTTCAGCCGGTTCGCGCGGAGCTTCGCGTCGTCGGCGTTCACCGTCACCTTCTCGAAAAAGGCATCGACCGGCGCCCGGAGCGAAGCCAGCGCCGACATGGCAGCGGCGAAGTCTTCACGTCCGACGGCGGCCTTCGCATCCTTCGTCGCCGCTTCGATAGCAACGGCGAGCGCCCTTTCTTCATCCTGCACGAAGAGCGACGCATCCGGCGCAGCGCCGAACGCACCCTCGCCGTCCTTCTTTTCCTCGATGCGAAGGATATTCGTCGCGCGCTTGTAACCCGCCAGCAGGTTCGCGCCGTCTTCCGTCGACAGGAAATCGGACAGCGCCTCGACGCGCTTCACAATCTGCAGCAGGTCACGGCTATTCCGCATACCGTGCACCTGCGCATCGCCCGTTGCTCCCATCAGAAATACAGCGTCAACCAGATCAAACCGGTTGCCCATATCACGAAGACGAACCTTCAGTCTGTCGCCAAAGAAGTCGAGCAAGTCGAAGGCCGAAACCGCCCAGTCCTTCTGCTCGAAGAGGTCGCCGTGTTCGATAACGATCTTGGTCAGGTCAATCCGGAGATTGCCTTCAAGCACAATTCGGATAACACCAAGCGCAGCCCGTCGCAGCGCATAAGGGTCCTTCGATCCCGTAGGCTTTTCATCGATGGCCCAGAAACCCACCAGCGTGTCGAGCTTGTCCGCAAGCGCGACCACCTTGCCGAGCGGCGTCGAGGGCACATCATCCGTCGGGCCGAGCGGCGAATAATGTTCGGCAATCGCATCCGCAATGTCGTCCCCGAGGCCGTCGTTGCGCGCGTAATAGGCGCCCATCAGGCCCTGCAGCTCCGGGAACTCGTAGACCATCTGGCTTGTGAGGTCGGCCTTGGCGAGTTCGCCCGCGACCTGCGCCTTCTCGGCGTCCGCGCCGGGCACGAACTGGCTGAGTTCCCGCGCGAGCTTGCCGATGCGCATGGCCTTGTCATGCACGGTGCCGAGCTTCGCGTGAAAGACGACTTCCTTGAGTTTTGGCAACCGGCTCGTCAGCGTGTGGCTGCGATCCTGGTCCCACAGGAAGCGTGCGTCGGCGAAGCGGGCGCGGAGCACGCGTTCGTTGCCGTTGACGATGGCCTTGCCGCCGTCTTCCGCTTCGAGGTTCGCGACCACGATGAAGCGCGGAGCTAGCTTGCCCTTCGCGTCGTGGCAGGCGAAATATTTCTGGTTCGCGCGCATTGTGCTGGTCAGCACTTCCTGTGGCACGGACATGAATTCATCGTCGATGGCGCCCATCAGCGGCACCGGCCATTCGACAAGCCCCGCCACCTCGTGCAGCAGCGCCTCGTCTTCCGCGAGCGTCAGACCTTCCGCCGATGCCAGCGCCTTCGCACCCTCATGGATGAAGTTCGCGCGCTTCGCCGGGTCGAGAACGACCTTCGCCTCGAAGAGCTTCATGTCGTAATCGGTGTAGTCCTTCACCGCGAATACCGCAGGCGCCATGAAACGGTGACCGCGCGTCACGTCGCCGGACTTGATGCCGTCGACCTCGAACGGCACGACCTTGCCGCCGAGAATGCAGAGGATCGAATGAAGCGGGCGCACCCAGCGGAGCGTGCCTGAGCCCCAGCGCATCGACTTCGGCCAGGGAAAGGCGCGGACAACGGCGGGCACGATCTCGGCGACGACATCCGCCGTCGCGCGGCCCTTTTTCTCCGTCACCGCGACATAGAAGGCGCCCTTCTTGTCTTCCTGCACGCTCGCTTCGTCGATGGACGACAGGCCCGCCGCACGGAGGAAGCCCTCGATGGCCTTTTCCGGCGCGCCGACCTTCGGCCCCTTGCGCTCTTCCTTCACGTCCGGCGTCTTTTCCGGCAGGTCGTCGATCACGAGGGCAAGACGGCGCGGCGTCGTGTAGGCGCGCGCGTTCTTTCCCTCGACGCCCGCCGCCTTCAGCGCGTCGGTGACGAGGCGCACAAGGTCCTCTCCGCCACGCTTCTGCATCCGCGCCGGGATTTCCTCCGAGAAGAGTTCGAGGAGCAGCTCGCTCATGCCACGCCCCCGGCCGGCGTCTTCAGCCATTCCTCGGCGCAGCGTTTCGCCAACGTGCGGACGCGACCGATATAGGCCTGCCGCTCGGTCACGGAGATGACGCCGCGCGCATCGAGCAGGTTGAAATTGTGGCTCGCCTTGATGACCTGGTCGTAGGCCGGCAGCGGCAGCGGCTTCTCGCGGTCGAGCAGCGCGGCGCATTCCTTTTCCGCGTCCTCGAAATGGCGGAACAGCATTTCCGTGTTCGCGGCCTCGAAGTTGTGCGCGGAGAATTCGACTTCAGCCTGATGGAAGACGTCGCCATAGGTGACGCGGTCCGCGCCCGCCGCGCCGTTGAAGTCGAGTTCGTAGCCATTGTCGACGCCCTGGATATACATGGCGAGGCGCTCGAGCCCGTAGGTCAGCTCGCCGGAAACGGGCGAGCAGTCTTGCCCACCGACCTGCTGGAAGTAGGTGAACTGCGAGACTTCCATGCCGTCGCACCAGACTTCCCAGCCGAGCCCCCAGGCGCCGAGCGTCGGGCTCTCCCAGTCGTCCTCGACGAAGCGGATGTCGTGGTTCGCGGCGTCGATGCCGAGTTCCTTCAGGCTCGCGAGATAGAGCTCCTGCAGGTTCTCCGGGTTCGGCTTCAGGATCACCTGAAACTGGTAATAGTGCTGGAAGCGGTTCGGGTTCTCGCCATAGCGCCCGTCCGTCGGGCGGCGCGAGGGCTGCACATAGGCGGCCTTCCAGGGCAGCGGCCCGAGCGCGCGCAGCGTGGTCGCCGGGTGAAACGTGCCCGCGCCCATCGACATGTCGTAGGGCTGGAGGATGACGCAGCCCTGCGCGGCCCAGAACGCCTGAAGTTTCAGGATCAGGGACTGGAATGAATTGTCGGGCTTCGCCGTCATGGCTGAGGCGCTTTCAGGGGGAATCGGGCAACGGAATCACACCCTTGAGCGCGGTGCCCCGGGCGCGCGCAACCTAGCCGCCGGTCCGGTAGGGGTCAAGCAAGGGGACGGGAAAGAGCGGGCGGCCGGAACGGCCGTCCGCCGGGAAAAATCAGCAAGGAATGCGGGTCCGCCTCAGCGGTCGCGGCGGGCGTGGTCCGGCACGTAGACGCCGTCGCCGCCATCGCGCAGCGTGCCGAGATCGCGCGGCTCCATGCGGCTGTGGCTCCGGGCGCGGGCAAAGGCCTCGCGGTGGCGCGCTGCCTGGCGCTGGATCGCGTTGTACGCCGCATAGCAGACCGCCACAAAAACGGCCGCAAAGACGATCTTCGTCATGTCATCGTCCTCTCGAATTGCCGGGATTCGGCCCCGGAAGGTCCATTAAAGGCCAAAACGGCTCCAAAGGGAACGCCTCTCCGCCGCGGCAATCAGTCCATCGCCGATTTCGCCCGCGAATCCGGCGCCGAACCGCTCGAAAAAGCCCTCGACCCGGCTTGCTCCGACGCCGCCGCCGGGGCGCCACCAGGGCGTACGCTGGACGACGAGCTTCAGCTTCACGTCCTTGCCGAAGAGATCGCGCATCTTGCTCCGGAGGTCGGCAATGCCGTCCGCCAGGCCGCGCTCGACCGCGCCCGCGCCTGCCCAGAACGCGCCGGAGAAGAGTTCCGGGTCGTCGGATTTCAACCGGTCGCCGCGTGCGTCGCTCACCAGTTTCTTGAAACAGTCGTGGACGTCCTTCTGCAACGCCTCGAGGCGCTGCACTTCCTCCGGCTTTTCCGGCTGGAAGGGATCGAGCATGGCCTTGCTCTCGCCCGCCGTATGGACGCGGCGCTCGACGCCGAGCTTCTCGATCAGGCCGGTGAAACCGAAGCCCGCCGAGACGACGCCGATGGAGCCGAGGATCGAGCTTTCGTCCGCATAGATCTCGTCCGCCGCGCAGGCGATCATGTAGCCGCCCGACGCCGCCACATCTTCCGCGAAGGCATAGACGGGAAGCCCCTTCTCCTCCGCCAGCGAACGGATGCGCTTGTAGATGAGCGACGACTGCACCGGCGAGCCGCCCGGCGAATTGATGAGCAGCGCCACCGCCTTCACGCCTTTCGCGGAGAAGGCCGCTTCGAGCGGCCCGGCGACGCCCGCGAGGTTGAGCCCGCCGCGCAGCGGCTGCGAGGGGCCGATGACGCCCGAGAGCCGCACCACGGCGACCACAGGTTTCGGCTGCCAGTCGGGAGCGATGCGTTTGCGGAGGGGACCGGGAAGGAAGGGCGCAATGTGGTTTTTCATGGGGATATAGATAGGAAGGCGCAAGCGCCGGGGCAAGCTCACCCCGGCTGGTCGAGCAGCAGCGCCTCTCCCTTCCGCAACAGTGCTTCCGCCCGGCCCGTGAAGCGGCCGTCGGGCCCATGCAGCGCAAGGCCTGGGCGCAGCGTCAGCGGCGCCTTCGAGTCCCTTTGTCCGCGCACGATCACGCGGCTCGCGGACTTGCCCGCCGCCGGCCAGAGGGGAAACACCTCGATGCCGCCGAGATGGCCGGACATGGCGCCCAGCAGGTCCGCCAGCGCATCCGCGCGATGGATAAAGGTGACGGTTCCCTTCGCGCGCGCCATGACGCAGCAGAAGCGCACCCAGTCGTCGAGGTCGGAGCCGAGCGTCAGGTGCGATTGCGCCTTGCCGGCGTCCGGCGAGGCCGGGTTCGACGCCGGATCGTGAAACGGCGGATTGGCGAAGACGTGGTGCCAGCTGTTCGGTTCGAGGCCCGTCGCCGCGAGGTCGCGCACCGGCAGGCCGATATCGCCTTCGACGATCGAGACGCGCTCGCCGAGGCCGTTGCGGGAAATGTTTTCGTTGGCGAGGCGCACGAGTTCCGGCTGCAGTTCGAGGCCCGCGACCTCAAGTCCGTTCACACGCGACGCAAGGCAGAGGCTCGCGACGCCGACGCCCGCCCCCGCTTCCAGCACGCGCTCGCCCGCCCGGGCGGGCACGGCGGCGCCGAGCAGCACCGCATCGAGCCCTGCGCGATACCCCTTCGCCGGTTGCAGGATTTTCAGCCGTCCGTCCAGGAAGCCGTCATCCGTGACGTCCCCGTTCGCTTTCTCGTCTGCTGCCGTGCCGCTCATCCGATCTCGCTCCCTTTGACCTCGTCGAGAATCTTCTGTGCGCCCCCGTAATCGTCGTCCGCCACCATGATACGCTTCGGAAGGATGCCGAGCGAGCCTTCCATCAGGCTCATATGCATGTCCATCTCGAAAGGCTCGATGCCTTCCTCCCTCAGCCTGTGTGTGAGAAAGGAAATGAGCACCGGGTCGTTGGTTCGAATCAGCTCCTTCACGCCTCGCGCCTCCTGCTTTTCGAACGGTCCCGGTGCGGCATATGGCCTCTCGTCCTCAACATGGCGTGAGTGCTGGCTTTTCGCCACCTTTCGACGCGCTCCGGCCCTTGCCGCCCCCAAGGTGCCAACCTATGCTCCCTCATGACGACAAGATAACACAAGCAGGTTGTGGATAATTCGGGCTGCTTCGCGGCCCCTTTCGGAGCAGGAGTGACGATTGGGCGTTGTTGTTCCCCTTGAGGAAGATCGCGGACGCGGCCAGAACGCGGTGGCGGTACTTCAGGCGCTGGTTCGCACCGAGATGGAAGCGGTCAACGAATTCATCCGTGAACGGATGGCTTCCGACGTGCCGATGATCCCGGAACTGGCGAGCCATCTCATCAATTCGGGTGGCAAGCGGCTCCGGCCCATGCTCACCATCGCCGCCTCCAAGATGTGCGGCTACACCGGCAAGGACCACATCAAGCTCGCCGCGACCGTCGAATTCCTGCACACGGCCACCCTCCTTCATGACGACGTGGTGGACGAGAGCGACCTCAGGCGCGGCAAGAAGACCGCCCGTACCGTCTGGGGCAACCAGGCGAGCGTTCTCGTCGGCGACTTCCTGCTCGGCCGCGCCTTCAAGCTGATGGTCGAGACGAAATCGCTCCGCGCGCTCGAAATCATCGCCGACGCCGCCTCGATCATCGCCGAGGGCGAGGTCATGCAGCTCGCCGCCGCGAAGGACACGGGCACGACCGAAGACGCCTATCTGCGCGTCATCTCCGCCAAGACCGCCGCGCTCTTCGCCGCCGCCAGCGAAATCGGCGCGGTGATTTCCGGGCGGAACGGCAGCGAGGCGGCGGCGCTTCATTCCTACGGCCGCAATCTCGGCATCGCCTTCCAGCTCGTCGACGACGCGCTCGACTATGGCGGGCGCGCGGCGGCGCTCGGCAAGAACACGGGCGACGATTTCCGCGAAGGCAAGATCACACTCCCCGTCGTCCTCGCCTTCCGGCGCGGCAATGCGGAAGAGCGCGCCTTCTGGCAGCGCACGCTGCAGCAGGGCGACCGGCAGGAGGGCGATCTCGAAAAGGCGGTCGACCTGATGCACCGTCATTCGGCGCTCGAGGACACGATCCTGCGCGCGCGGCACTATGGCGCCATTGCCATGGACGCGCTGGCGATCTTCCCGGAAAGCGCGCATCGCGACGCGCTGACCGAACTCGTCGAGTTCTGCATCAACCGGAACCACTGACCCCGATCGCGGGCGAGGCTTCGATCCACCAGTCCGGATGGGCGGCGGCGAGGATGCGCTCTGCGGCGCGCGCTTCCGCCTCGCACGGATAGAGGCCGAAGCAGGTGGCGCCCGAGCCCGACATGCGGGCGAGGCGGCATTCGACCGTGGCGGCCAGCGCGGCGATCGCTTCGCCGATTTCCGGCACGAGACGGATCGCGGGCGCCTCGAGATCGTTTTCTTGCCCCCTCAGCCATGCGGCAAGGCCGTCCAGCGTCGCGAAGGCGGGCAGCGCGCCCTCTTCCGGCTCGCTATCGAGCGGCGGCGCGGCAAGTTCGCGGAAGACCGACGCCGTCGAAAGCGCGCGCCCCGGATTGGCGAGCACGAGCCAGAAGGGCGGCAGCGCCGGCAGGCGGACGATGCGCTCGCCGCGCCCTGTCATCAGGGCGGGCGCGGTGTCGAGACAGACGGGCACATCGGCGCCCAGCGATACGGCAAGCGCGGCAAGCGCCTCTTCCTCCAGCGCGACATCCCACAGCCGCATCAGCGCGCGCAGCGCCGCCGCCGCATCCGCCGAGCCACCGCCGATGCCGGAGGCGACGGGAAGGTTCTTTTCGAGCGTGAGTTTCGCACCCGCCGTCACGCCGGCGGCATCGCGAAGCGCGCGTGCCGCGCGCAGCACCAGATTGTCCGCCTCGCCGGCAAGAATGTCGCCGAAGGGACCCGTCAGGCCGAGCGTCAGTTCGTCCGACGCTTCCGCCGTCAGCCGGTCGCAGATGCCCGCGAAGACGACGAGGCTCTGCAATTCGTGATAGCCGTCGCCCCGGCGCCCGGGCACGCGCAGGCTGAGATTGATCTTGGCATGCGCCGGCTCTGCGACACCGCCCCGCACGTCCGTCAGGAACCCGCGGGCACGGGCGCCTTCGCCTCGTTCTCGGCCTGCTCGCCGGCTTCGAGGCCGAAGTCGAGCTTGGTGCGCAATATCTCCTTGCGCCGCTCTTCGGGGTCCATGGAGAGCGCGTGGCTCCACTGGTAGCGCGCCTCGATGCGGCGGCCGACCTTCCAGAGCGCATCGCCCAGATGTTCGTTGATCGTCGGGTCGCTCGGCTGCAGCTCGGCCGCGCGTTCGAGATATTTCACCGCGATCTCGTATTCGCCGAGCCGGTAGCGCGCCCAGCCGAGGCTGTCGACGATGAAGCCGTCATTCGGACGCCGCTCGACCGCCTTTTCGATCATGGCGAGCGCCTCGTCGAGACGGCGGTGCTGCTCGATCCAGGAATAGCCGAGATAGTTGAGGACATGCGGCTGCTCGGGATTGAGTTCCAGCGCCTTCTGCAGGTCGAGCTCGGCCAGCTGCCAGCGCTTGGCGCGCTCGTAGCACATGCCGCGGAAATAGAAGAGCGCCCAGTCGCGCGCCGTCGGCGTGCCGATCCGGTCGATCGCACGGGTGTAGACGTCGGCTGCTTCCGTGAAACGCTCCCTGCCACGCAGGATGTTGCCGAGCGCAATGATCGCCTCGGCGTCGTTGGGATGCGCAGCCGACACCGCGTCGAGCACGGCGATCGCCTCGTCGGTGCGATCGACGTCGTCGAGATTGAGGGCGCGGTGGATATCGGCGTTGCCGCGCAGTGGCGAATTCTCGGCGATCGATCCATAGACCTCGATCGCCTTACCGGAGTCGCCGATCTTCTCG